>NZ_JBIWNX010000004.1:72047-293975 GCF_044767415.1 Nocardioides sp. NPDC101246 | reverse complement strand
CGCGCGCCGCGGGGGCCCCCCCCCACCCCACCCCCCGGGGCCCCCCGGGGGCCCGCCGCGCCCGCTCCCCGCGGGTTCCTAATTCGGCGGGGGGCCCCCCCCCCCCCCCCCCCCCCCCCGATCCACACCCGGAGTCTCAGCCGCGCAGACGGCTCATGGTCGGATCGAACAGCGGCTCGGGAGTGACCGTCGCCGAGATCCGCTGACCGAAGTACTCGATCTCGACCTGGTCGCCCTCACCGATCTCCGCCGGCAGGTAGGCGTAGGCGATCGGCTTGCCGATCGTGAACCCGTACGCCGCGCTGGTGACGTAGCCGACGGCGGTCTCGCCCGACAGCACGGGCTCCTTGCCGAGCACCATGGACTTGCCGTCGTCGATGGTGAGGCAGCGCAGGCGGCGGGCCGAGGTCTCCACCGAGCGGCCCTCGAGCGCGGCCTTGCCCACGAAGTCCTCCTTGGCCGACTTCACCGCGAACCCGACACCGGCCTCGTACGGGTCGTGCTCGGTGGTCATGTCGGCACCCCAGGACCGGTAGCCCTTCTCCAGCCGGAGCGCGCCGAACGCGGCCCGGCCGGCGGCGACGACACCGTGCTCCTGACCGGCGTTCCACAGGACGTCCCACAGCTTCTGGCCGTTCTCGGCGGAGGCGTAGATCTCCCAGCCGAGCTCGCCGACGTAGGACAGCCGCAGGGCCGTGACCGGGATCCCGCCGATGGAGGCCCGCTTGCCGCGGAAGTACTTCAGCCCGTCGTTGGTGAAGTCGTCGGTGCTGACCTTCGCGATCAGATCCCTGGCCAGCGGTCCCCACAGGCCGATGCAGCAGGTGCCGCCGGTGGTGTCGCGGACATCGGCGGCCAGCGACGGGTCCTCGGCGCGCAGCTTGCGGGCCTCCCGGCGCAGGTACGCCAGGTCGACCGTGCCGTTGGCACCGACCTGGTAGAGCTCGTCCTCGAGCCGGGCGACGGTGATGTCGCTCTTGATCCCGCCCTGCTCGTCGAGGAACAGGGTGTAGGTCACCGCGCCGGGCTTCTTGGCCACGTCGCCCGTGGTGAGCCGCTGCAGCAGCGTCTCGGCACCGGGGCCGGAGACCTCGAGGCGGCGCAGCGGCGTCATGTCGTACATGGCGACGGCGGTGCGGGTCTTCCACGCCTCGACGGCCGCGATCGGCGAGTGGTAGCGGGCCGACCAGTCATCACGCGTCGGCGACTTCCACTCCTCGGGAAGCTGGTCCAGCAGAGCCGCGTTGGCCTCGTACCAGTGTGGCCGCTCCCAGGTCCCGGCCTCGAGGAAGAAGGCACCGAGCTCGACCTGGCGGGCGTGGAACGGGCTGACCCGGATGTCGCGCGGCGACTCCTTGGGCTGCAGCGGGTGCAGGATGTCGTAGATCTCGACGAAGTTCTGCTGCGAGGTCTCGCTGACGTACGCCGGGGCCAGCTGCGTCTCCTCGAACCGGTTGAGCTCGAGGTCGGCGAGGTCGTACTCGGAGCGTCCGGTGGTCAGCACCTCGGCGACCGCGCGGGCGACGCCGGCGGAGTGGGTGACCCACACGGCCTCGGCGACCCAGAAGCCGTCGACGTCGCGGGACTCACCGACGAGCGACCCGCCGTCGGGCGTGAACGAGAAGATGCCGTTGAACGACGACTCCGCGATCTCCGCCTCCTGCAGGCACGGGAGCAGCTTGCGGCACTCGTCCCAGGGGCCCTCGAAGTCCTCCGGCGTGAAGTCCAGGCGCGAGGGCATGTTGTCGTGGTCGACGTGCTCCGGGGTCGGGCCGAGGTCGGAGGCGACGTACGGCATTGGCTTGTGGGCGTAGGAGCCGATCCCGTAGCCCTCACCCCACTCGCGGAAGTAGAGGTCCTGGTCCTGGTGGCGCAGGATCGGCAGGGTCGCCCCGTCGGGCTGCTCGTGCTTGCCGGCCAGGACCGGGACGGGCGTGGTCTTGATGAACTGGTGGGCCAGCGGGAGGAGCGGCACGTCGGTGCCCGCCATCTTCCCCACCTCGACGCCCCAGAACCCGGCGCACGAGACGACGATGTCGGCCTCGACGACGCCGGCGGTGGTCTCCACGCCGGTGACGTGGCCGCCCTCCTGAAGGACGCCGGTGACCGTGGTGTGCTCGAGGTAGGTGACGCCGGCCGCCTGCGTACGCTCGATGAGCAGGTCGACGGCACGGGCCGCCCGCGCCAGGCCGTCGGTGGGGATGTGCAGGCCCGCGAGGACCTGCGACTCGTCGATGTGCGGGTAGAGGTCCTTGCACTCGGCGGGGCCGACGACCCGGGCGTCGATCCCCCAGGACTTCGCGTAGCCGAGCTTGCGGTAGAGCTCGGCGACGCGGGCCTCGGTGGTCGCGACCTCGAGCCCGCCGACCTGGTTGAAGCAGCTCACGCCGTCCTTCTCCAGGGAGAGGAACTTCTCGACGGTGTACTTGGCGAACAGGGTCATCGTCTTGGAGGGGTTGATCTGGAAGACGAGACCGGGGGCGTGGGAGGTCGAGCCACCCGGCAGGTTGAGCGGGCCCTGCTCGATGACCGTGATGTCGGTCCATCCGCGCGAGGTGAGTTCGTCCGCGAGGTTCGTGCCGACGATGCCGGCGCCGATGATGACTGTGCGGGGCGAGACGGTGCTGCGGGAGGATGGCATGAGCAACTCCTGAGGTTCGGGTTGGTGGTCAGCGGAAGACGACGGTGCTGGAGCCGTGCATGAGGACGCGGTGCTCGCAGTGCCAGCGGACGGCCCGCGAGAGCGCGAGGCACTCGGCGTCCTGGCCGACGTGAGCCAGGGCCTGCGGGGTGTAGGTGTGGTCGACCCGGTTGACCTCCTGCTCGATGATCGGGCCCTCATCGAGGTCGGCGGTGACGTAGTGGGCGGTCGCGCCGACGAGCTTCACGCCCCGCGCGTGCGCCTGGTGGTAGGGCTTGGCGCCCTTGAAGCCGGGCAGGAACGAGTGGTGGATGTTGATCGCGCGACCCTCGAGCTGGCGGCAGAGGCCGTCGGACAGGATCTGCATGTAGCGGGCGAGCACGACCAGGTCGATGTCGTACTCATCGACCAGGTCGAGCATGCGCTGCTCGGCCTGCGGCTTGGTCTCCGGCGTGATCGGGATGTGGATGAACTCCAGGCCCGCAGCCTCCGCCATCGGACGGAGGTCCTCGTGGTTGGAGGCGACGACCGCGATCTCGGCGTCCAGGGTCCCCCCGCGCCACCGGAAGATGAGGTCGTTGAGGCAGTGGCCGAACTTGGAGACCATCACCAGCAGCCGCGGCTTGCGCTCGTCGTGGAACGTGAACGACATCCCGAACCGGTCCGCGATCGGCCCGAACGCGGCGGTGAGCTCATCGACGTCGGCGCCGTCGGCAGCGGCGAACTCGGTCCGGAGGAAGAACAGCTCCCCCATCCGGTCGTCGTGCTGCTGGTGCTCGAGGATGTCGAAGCCGCGGTCGTACAGGAAGCTCGTGACCGCCTGCATGATCCCCGGGCGCTCCTGACAGGAGAGCGTGAGGACGTTGGTCGTCGCCGTCGGGACGGTCGCCACGGACGCAACAGCGGTCGAGCTTGGCGGACTGATGGTCATGCTGGGCTCCTGATTGCCGGTAATGATACACAACTCATATATCAGAACGATCGTAGAACGGCTCTCAGAGCGCCGTCAAGGGTCTGTACGTCCCGAACGACTGGTCTCCTCCGAGGCAGAAAGACCGGCTCCCCCGTGCCGAGGCACGAGGGAGCCGGTCTTCGGAGCGGGCAGCGCTCCCCCGCCGATCAGCGGACCGTTCTGATCATCTTCTTGTTGACGAACTCCTCGATGCCGTAGCGACCGAGCTCGCGGCCGAAGCCGGAGCGCTTGACGCCACCGAACGGGAGCTCGGCGGCCTCGGCACCGACCGCGTTGACGAAGACCATGCCGGTGTCGAGCGCGTCCGCGACGCGGGCGGCCTGCTCGGGGTCGGTCGTGTAGACGTAGGAGCCCAGGCCGTAGGGGGTGTCGTTGGCGATCCGGACCGCGTCCGCCTCGTCGGCGGCCCGGAAGACCATCGCGACCGGGCCGAAGAGCTCCTGGCGGTAGGCCGGGTTCTCGGTCGTGACCCCGGTGAGCACGCCCGCGGGGAAGAAGGCGCCCGACCGCTCGCCTTCAGTCGCCAGGGTGGCGCCCGCCGCCACCGCCGCGTCGACCTGCGCGGCCAGCCCGTCCGCCGCCGCGACCGAGGACAGCGCCAGGCTGGCGCCGGACTCCAGGATGCGCGCGGTGAACCGCTCGGTGAACGCGTCGTAGAGCTCGTCGACGACCACGAACCGCTTGCCGGCGTTGCACGCCTGCCCGGCGTTGGAGAGCCGGGCGTTCGCGGCTGCTTCGACGGTGGCGTCGAGGTCGTCGGCGGAGAGCAGCACGAACGGGTCCGAGCCCCCGAGCTCGAGCACACACTTCTTGAGGTGACGCCCGGCGATCTCGGCGACCGCGGCGCCGGCACGCTCGGAGCCGGTGAGCGAGACCCCCTGGATGCGCGGATCCGCGATCACGTCGGCGATCTGCTCGTTGGTGGCGTAGAGGTTGACGTAGGCGCCGTCGGGGAAGCCTGCGTCGCGGAAGATCTGCTCCTGCAGGGCGGCCGAGCGCGGGCACTGCGGCGCGTGCTTGAGCACGATCGTGTTGCCGGTGACCAGGTTCGGGCCGGCGAAGCGGGCGACCTGGTAGACCGGGTAGTTCCACGGCATGATCCCGAGCAGCGGGCCGACCGAGCTGCGCCGGACGACCGCCGTGCCCTCGCCACCCAGCAGATCGATCGCCTCGTCGGCCAGGAACCGCTCGGCGCGCTCGGCGTAGAAGTCGTAGATGCTCGCGGAGAAGACGACCTCTCCCACGGCGCTCGCCAGCGGCTTTCCCATCTCCTCGTGGATCGCCGTGGCGAGCTCGTCGCGGCGCTCGCGGTGCAGCTCGGCGACGCGGGCCAGCAGCGCGGCGCGGTCGGCGACGGTGGAGGTGCGACCCCAGGTGTCGTAGGCGGCGGTCGCGGCGGCGACCGCCGCGGCCACGTCGGCGTCGGTGGCGGTCGGATAGGTCTCGACCAGCTCTCCGGTGGCGGGGTTGCGGACGGCGTACTCGGTCATCAGGGCTCCTGGTTCAGGTCGATCGACACGCGTGGGTCGAGGGCGATGGTGCCGGGGTCGACGACGGAGGAACCGCCGTCGACGGGCAGGACGACGCCGTTGACGTACGACGCCGCGTCGGAGAGCAGCCAGCCGACCGTGGCGGCGACCTCGTCGGGCTGGGCAGCTCGGCGCTGCGGGACGATCGCGGTGGCGAGGCGGTAGGCGTCGTCGGTGGAGATCGCCCGCTCGGCGCCGAGCTCGGCCATCTCCATGTCGCCCATCTCGGTCGCGGTCCAGCCCGGGCACACGGCGTTGGCACGCAGGCCGTCGCGGCCGTGGTCGACGGCGAGAGACTGGGTGAGCAGCAGCAGCCCGGCCTTGCTGACGGAGTAGGCAGCCATCCCGTCGCTGGCCCTCAGCGCCGCGACCGAGGACACCGCGACGACCGCGCCGCGGGCGGCCAGCAGGTGCGGGAGCGCCGCCCGGACCAGCAGGAACGGCGAGGTGAGGTTGACCCGCAGCGTCTCGTCCCACTGCTCGGGGGTGACCTCGTCGACCCGGCCGACGTGGATGATCCCGTGGTTGACGACGAGGCCGTCGAGCCGGCCGTACGTCGCGATCGTGCCGTCGACGACCCGCGCGATGCCCTCGGGCTCGCTCACGTCCGCGACGACCACGTGGGCGCCGGTCTCCTCGGCGACCGCGCGCAGCGGCGCCTCCCGGCGACCACAGATCACGACCCGGTCGCCACTTCGGGCGAGCAGCCGGGCGACTGCGGCGCCGATGCCCGTGCCGCCGCCGGTGACGAGGACGACCCTGCTCATCGGTCCGCCTCCGTAGCGCAGGCGCCAGAGTACGGACGCGGCCCGATGAAAGATCCGCTGATCGCTCGCTGGCGCTCGCTCATCGGCCCGTCGCCACCTGGTCGAGGAAGTAGTCGACGAGCGCGGCCGCCCGGACCCGTACGTCGGCGTCGAGGGACGCGACGTGCTCCAGGAGCACCTCGGGGTCGAGCCCGCGGCCCCGGGCGTCTTCGGCGCCGCCGTCCTCGACCCAACCGCGGACGCTGTCCGCGTCCACCTCGGGATGGAACTGCACGGCGAGGTTGCGCCGGAGCACGAACGCCTGCGGGGCCGCGGCGTTGGCACCGACGACCGTCGCGTCGGGCGGCGGGACGAACCGGTCGTGGTGCCACTGCGTCCAGATCCCGGCGACGGCCGGGATCCCCGCCACGACCTGCGGACCGATCTCCGGCGCCGGCGACGCGACGACCTCCCCGCCGTGCGCCTGGGCCAGCATCTGGCCGCCGAAGCAGATCCCGAAGACCGGTACGCCGGCCTCGTCCGCCGTGCCCAGCAGCTCGAGCTCGGGCTTCACCCAGGAGGCGACCTGGTCGCTGTAGACGCTCCACCGGGCACCGAGCACGAGGACCGCGTCGTAGTCGCGCGGGTCCGGGAAGTCGACGTCCACGCCCGGGTCCTCGAAGCGGTCGGGCGGGATCACCTGGACCCTCTCGACCTGGTAGCCACGCTCGGCGAACCGCGCCTCGATCCCTCCTGCGCCCAGGTAGTCGTGCCCGAGGAGCAGCAGCCGCTTCGTCTCGGTCCTCATCAGGTCGGTCGTCATCAGGCCATCGCCTCCGCACGCTTCATGACGTCCTTGCAGAACGCCTCCATCTGGGACTTGTCGTCGATGTACATCGACGGCTTGATGCACATCGTGGTGAACCCCTGCTCGAGCTGCTCCGGGATGGAGTCCATCGACTCCCCCAGGTCCGCCAGGGAGTGGTCGTCAGGGAAGCGGTAGCGCACCCCACCCACCATCTCGAGCTCGGCCATGTCCCGGCCGGCCGCCGCCATGGCGTCCCGGATCACCCGCAGGTCCGCGGCGCTCGGTCGGCCGAGCGGGTGGAACCCGTGGCCGTACCTCACCAGCCGCTCGACGACCGCGCCGTGGGCGCGCTGACCACCGAACCACATCCGCGGCCCGTCCGGGCGGTAGGCCTTCGGCTCGAGGTAGATGTCTTCGAAGTCGAAGTAACGGCCGTGGTGGCTGGCCGGCGACTGCCTGAAGACCAGATCCATCACCTCGAGCTGCTCGTCGAGGATCCTGCCGCGCTCGCGGAACGGCACGTCGAGCGCGGCGTACTCGTCCTTGCTCCAGCTCACGCTGGGCTGGACGACCAGGCGGCCTCGCGAGATCAGGTCGAGGGTGCCGAGCTCGCGGGCCAGCATCAGCGGATGGCGCAGCGGGGCCAGCACCGCGGCGCCGACGAGCCGGATCCGCTCGGTGACGCTCGCGATCGCGGAGAACAGCATCAGCGAGCTCGGCCACGGCATCAGCGGGTCCTGGTTGCCGGGCATGGCGTAGTCACGGGGGTTGCCCATCACGCCCAGGTCGCTGGCGTCTGGGCCGAGGACGACGTGCTCGGAGATCATCACCGAGTCGAAGCCGGTGTCCTCGGCGATCCGGGACCAGGTGACCAGGTCGTTCAGGTTGCGGCCGTCGGTGATCGTCCAGTTCTCGCTGAGGATCATCAGCATCCGGGGAGCAGGCATCAGGAGGGCGCCTCAGTGGGTGTTGGACAGGTCGGGCTTGCGGATGCCGCGGAACTCCCAGTCGCCACCCTGGGCGGTCGAGAGCACCTCCTCGCTCTCGGTCGGCTGGGCGCCGACGTCGCTGCGGATCGGGGTGGGACCCTCGACGATGTGGTTGCGCAGGGTGCCGAGCCCCTCGACCTCGACCTCGACGACGTCGCCGGGGTAGACCGTGCGCGAGATCGCCGGGGTGCCGGACATCAGGATGTCGCCGGGCTGCAGGGTGATCGTGCGCGCGATGTCGGCGACGAGGTAGTGCATGTCCCACTTCATCTCGTCGGTGTTGCCGTCCTGGCGCACCTCACCGTTGACGATGGTGCGGATCCGCTTGTCGTGGAAGTCCCAGCCCTCGACGATGCCGGGGCCGATCGGGCACAGCGTGTCGGCGCCCTTGACCCGCAGCATCGAGCCGGAGTCGGTGTCACGGAAGTCGTGCAGGCCGTAGTCGTTGCCGACGGAGTAGCCGCGGATGTAGTCCCCCGCCTCCTCGGGCGAGATGTTGCGCGCGGTCCTCCCGATGACGATCGCGATCTCGCCCTCGTAGTTGAGCCACTTGCAGCCCTGCGGCCGGACCACGGCGGAGTCGTGGGCGTTGAGCGCGGAGACCGGCTTGTGGAAGTACGTCGGTGCCGGCGGCAGCGTCGTCAGCATCTCCTCGACCCGCGAGGAGTAGTTCAGGTGGACGCAGACGATCTTGCTCGGCGTGACCGGTGGCAGGTGGGTGGCGTCTGCGATCGCGACGCTGCGGCCGTCGCCGGCCACGAGGCTCTCACCCTCACGGCGTACGTCGACCGCGTTGCCGTCGAGGAGGATCCGGCGGTGTTCGGTGGTCATCTCGGTGGTTCCTCTCAGGGCTCAGCCGGCGGCCGGGATGTCGGATCCCGGGGCGGTGGTCTGGCGTACGAAGTCGGGGTCGGTCGGGGTCGGGCGGGCGGCCGGGAAGCCGCCCTCGGGTCGGTCGAACCACAGGTGCACCTGGCCGGTGCCCACGGAGTTCTCGTACTCGCCGTACTGGCGGCCCGGTGCGGTGCAGTCGCCCTCGCCGAGGGCTCCGATCATCATCAGGTAGTGCTGGAAGCGTGCCTCCGGCTTGAACCGGTAGAACTCCTCCATCGTGTCGAGCACCTGGGCGTGGTCGCCCTGCTTGAACCAGTCGATGCGCTCGGCGTCGGCCGCGGCGGCCTCGGGGGTGAAGATGTGCTCGACGCCGGCCGCCTCGTGGTCGCGCAGCTTCCGCAGCGGCCAGAACGTGTGCGACATGGCGCCGCTCGCGATGAGGAGGACCTTGCGGTCCGACTCGGCGATCGCCGCGCCGAGGGCACGGCCCAGGCGTAGGGCGTCCTCCCCGTCGGCGGTCTGGCAGACGCCGATCGAGATCCACTTCTTGTCGGGCAGGCCCTGGCCTAGGAACTCCCACACGTTGGTGGTCGCGTAGAAGATCGGCAGCGAGTGGTCGTCGATCGCGGTGATCCAGGTGCTGTGCTCGGGAGCCCTGCTCGCGATCAGGTGGGCCAGCTCGGGGTCTCCGGGGAAGTCGTAGTGCCGGCGGGACATCCCGCGGGGCAGCTCCTCGGAGGTGAACAGCCCGCTGCGGCGGTCCTGCGCCGTCACGACCCACTCGACGGTCGTGGCCCAGTGCGAGTCGAGGACGACGACCGTGTCGTAGTCGACGACGTCGAAGACCTCGCGCCGCAGCTGCTGCAGCCCCGAGACCAGGGTCGAGTCCTCGCCGTTGTTGAGCTCTCGCCGGATCTCCTCCGGCAGCACGATCGTGGGGACGTGCGCGATCAGTCCCGCGCCGACGACCTCACCCATCGGATCCACCTCCCTGACCCGCCCAGCCGGTGGGCGAGAAGACGCTGTTCTTGATGTCGGTGTAGAAGTCGAAGGACCAGATGCCGCCCTCGCGGCCGATCCCGGAGCGGCCGCTGCCGCCGAACGGCGCGTTGAGGTCGCGGACGAAGAAGCAGTTGACCCAGACCGTGCCGGCGCGCAGCTGCTTCGAGACCCGCTCGGCACGCTCGGGGTCACCGGTGGCCAGCGTCGCGGCGAGTCCGAACCGGGTGTCGTTGGCCTTGGCGACCGCCTCCGCCTCGGTGTCGAAGGGCTCGATGGTGACGACCGGGCCGAAGACCTCCTCGGTCATGATCTCCGCGTCGGGGGCGGCGCCGACGAGGACCGTCGGCCGGAAGTAGAGCCCGCCGAGCTCGCGGTTGGGTCCACCGCCGAGCAGGGGGCGGGCACCGTCGGCGACGGCACGTTCGACGAACCCGGAGATCTGCTCGAAGTGACGCCGGGAGACGAGGGCGGAGACGTCGGTGGACTCCTCGCGCGGGTCGCCCTGGACCAGCTGCGCGGCACCCGCGACGACCCGCTCGGTGAACTCCTCGACCAGTGCGGAGTGCACGATCATCCGGGCCGCCTTGAGGCAGACCTGGCCGGCGTTGTCGAACTGCTCGACCGCCAGCTCGACCGCGAGGTCGAGGTCGGCGTCCTCGAAGACGATCAGCGGAGACTTGCCGCCGAGCTCGTAGGACAACGGCACGATGTTGGCCGCCGCGGCCTTCGAGATGACTCCGGCGGTCGGGACGGACCCGGTGAAGGCGAGCCGGTTGATGTCCGGGTGCGCGGCGAGCGGTGCACCTGCGTCGACGCCGGTGCCCTGCACGACGTTGAACACACCGGCGGGCACACCCGCCTCGGCCATGATGTCGGCCAGCAGGCTCGCCGTCAGCGGTGCCCACTCCGGCGGCTTGACGACGACCGTGTTGCCGGCGGCGAGCGCGGGACCGATCCGCCAGCTGGCGAGCATGAGCGGCGCGTTCCAGGGCGTGATGATCGCGACCACGCCGGCCGGGTCGTACGTGATCCGCTCGCGGTGGCCGCGGCCCGGCACCTCCATGTCGGGGTGGCCGAGCTGGTGCTCGGCGAAGTCGGCGAAGGCGCGGAAGTTCATCGCGACGCGCGGCATGACGCCGCGGCGGTGCGAGCGCAGCAGCGAGCCGTTGTCGCGGGTCTCGACGACGGAGAGGTCCTCGATCCGTGCCTCGATGCCGTCGGCGACGGCCCGCAGGATGTCGCTGCGCTCCTTGACCGACAGGGCCGCCCACGCGGGGAAGGCCGCCCGCGCCGCGGCGACCGCGGCGTCGACCTCGGCCGCCGTGCCGGCGTGGACCTCGGCGAGCGGGGTCTCGTCGATCGGCGAGACGTCGGTGAACGTAGCGGCGGAGGCGACCCGGCGGCCGCCGATCCAGTGGCGGGTGTCGACCTCGACACCCTCGACCACCGCGATGTCGGCACTCATCGGACCGCCTCCTTCGCGGGGGTGAGGTCGGCGAGCGAGCTACCGCCGTCCCAGACCACGCCGACCTGGCGGTAGTAGCCGCCGATGACCTCCTGGACGGGGAGGCGGTGGAGCTCCTCGGTCGGGGACTCGAAGAGCTCGAGCTCGACGTCGCCGGTCCAGGCGGGACCGGCCTCGAAGGAGCTCGCGCCGGAGGCGATCAGCTCGACGTACGCATCCGGGCTGTCCTTCGCGATGCCCGGGTAGACGCGGTGGTGGGCCATCGGGTGGCCGTTGACGAAGCCGTTGGTGGGCGACTCCTCGCGCAGCGTGAGCACGGCCTGCGCCAAGCGGCGGTCGCCAGCGGCGAGGGTGGCCCCGAAGACACCGCCCACGGCGACCTGCGGGGCGGCGTGGGCGAAGGGGTGCGGCCGGGTCTGCCACATCGAGCCGAGCTTCTTGGGATAGCCCTGGTGCATGCCGCGGGCGATCGCGAAGTCCTTGTCGACCCAGATGTAGACGCAGCGGGAGTAGGTGACGCCCTCGAAGGAGCAGCGGACGACGACGAACGCCTCCTTGTACTGCGAGCGCACCGGGTCGAGCAGCTCCTCACGGCTGCCGGAGCAGGACTGCCAGTCGGCCCAGATCAGTGCCACCGCACCCGGGTCCTCCGGGGCGAGCTCGAGCGGCTCGGGCAGCAGCTCGGCGACGCGAGCCGGATCGGTGCGGTACTCGACCGTGAGGAGATCGCCGGAGTAGTACCACGGCGGCGACGGGATCACGGACGACTGACCAGTCGCGGTGCGGGGGTAGAAGAACCCCTTCGAGTTGTTCATCGGGCCTCAGCTTCAGGTCGAGAAGAAAGATCGTTCGGATCCGTACGATAGTCACAGCCGGACCGAAAGACCACCCTTGCCAGCAAACTTGTCCGGAGATATTGTTCGGATCCAAACGATCTATGGAGAAGCGCTGCCCCGCAACGCACCGAACGGATGGAGACCAGCCGTGGACAAGCCGCCCTACGTCCCACTGGCCGATGTCGACCTCGTCGATCTCGACCGCTTCACGGGCCCCGAGGCCTGGGGCATGCTCGACACTCTTCGCAAGGAGTCCCCGGTCCACTTCCAGCGTGAGACCGACGGTGGCAGCGGCTTCTGGGCCGTGACCCGCCATGCCGACATCTGCGCCGTCGACAAGGACCCGGAGACCTTCACCTCGACCAACTTCGTCAACCTCGAGGAGGTGGACGAGGACCTGCAGGAGGAGCGCCGCTCCATCCTCGAGATGGACGGCGTCCGCCACCGCGCGCTGCGCAAGCTGATCTCGCGCGAGTTCAGCCGGCCCAACCTGATGCGCAACTACGAGGCGCTGCTGCGTGACATCACCCGCGCGACCGTCGACGCGGCGCTCGCCAAGGGCGAGTTCGACTTCGTCGCCGACGTCAGCGCGGACTTCCCGATCCAGGTGCTGGCCCGGCTGCTCGACGTACCTCAGGAGAAGACGGGCCAGCTCATCGACTGGGGCAACGAGATCATCGGCTTCACCGACCCGGAGCACGCGAAGATCCTGATCTCGGACCCGGAGAGCGAGAAGTACAAGCACCTGCCGTTCCGCTCGCCCGTCTCGCAGGAGGTCTTCGACTACGGCCGCGAGCTCGCCGCGGACCGCAGGGGCGGCGACGGCAACGACCTGGTCAGCCAGCTCGTCAACAAGATCCCCGAGGACGGCCAGGCCATGTCGGCCTCCGAGTACGACTCCTACTTCCTGCTCCTCGTGGTCGCCGGCAACGAGACCACCCGGCACACGATCACCCACTCGATGCTCGCCCTCCTCGAGCACCCCGAGCAGCTCGCCAAGCTGCAGGCCGACCCGTCGCTCATCCCCGACGCCGTCGAGGAGTTCCTGCGCTGGGCCTCACCCGTCTACCACTTCCGTCGCACCGCCACCCGCGACGTCGAGCTCGGCGGCCAGGAGATCAAGGAGGGCGACAAGGTCGTCATGTGGTTCGCCTCCGGCAACCGCGACGAGGACGTCTTCGAGCGCCCCTACGACTTCGACGTCACCCGTCGCCACATCGACCACGTCACCTTCGGCAAGGGCAGCCCGCACCTGTGCATGGGCAACAACCTCGCCCGGATGGAGATCCGGCTGATGTTCGAGGAGCTCATCCCCCGGCTGAGGACGATCGAGCTGAACGGCGAGGTACGCCGCGTCCGCAGCAACTTCGTCAACGGGATCAAGACCCTCCCGGTGAAGGTCACCACCAACGACTGAGCGCGGCCCGGTTCAGGGGCGCACCTCGTAGACGTTGTTGAACGGCGTCTGCGCCGCGATCCGGAACCTGGTGAACCCGGCCGCGGTCACGACGTCCCGGATCCGGGCGGGCCCCGCCTGGGTACCGAGGGCGGCGCCGACCGGCTGGGACAGCGAGGCGGGCGTGCACAGGAGGGTGGAGAAGCCGTAGTAGGCCCGGCCGACCGGGTTCAGGTTGTCCTCGAGGTGGTCACCGGCGGCCGGCTCGACGATCATCCAGGTCCCGTCGGGGGCAACCGCGCTGCGTACGTGGCGGGCGGCTCCCACCGGGTCGCCCATGTCGTGCAGGCAGTCGAACATGGTCACCAGTTCGTAGCCGTCGCCGGAGAACTCCGTCGCCGAGGCCACCTCGAAGGTGAGCTGACCGCCGACGGCGGCGGCACGCTCCCGGGCGGTGGCGACCGAGTCCGCGTGGTAGTCCGAGCCGGTGAAGACCGAACGCGGGAAGGCCGTCGCCATCAGCACGGTGGAGGCGCCGTGGCCGCAGCCCACATCGGCGACCGGCACACCGGCCTCGAGCTTCTCGACGACGCCGTCGAGCGCCGGGAGCCAAGCCGGGACGAGGTTCGCAGCGTAGCCCGGGCGGAAGAATCGCTCGCAGCCCTCGTGCACGTCGCCGTTGTGCTCGTGCCAGCCGAGACCGGTGGCGCTCCGGGCGGCGTCGATGACCCGGTGCGAGTCGCGAGCCGTGCCGAGGGCGATCTGGAAGAAGCCCGGCAGGTACGCAGGACTGGTCTCGTCGGTCAGCGCGACCGCGTGCTCGGGCGGCAGGGTGAAGCGTTCGGTGGCGGCGTCGAAGGTGACGAAGTCCCCGGCTGCCTGCGCGCTGAGCCACTCCCGGGCGTACGGCAGCCCGGTGTTCGTCCGGGCGGCGAGCTCCTCGGGCGTGGTCGGACCGTGCTCGGCGAGGTCGCGGTAGTAGCCGAGCTCGTCCCCCATGCGCACCAACGCGCAGTTGAGGGTCGCCCCGACCTCCCCGACGGCGCGAAAGACGAAGGCCATCAGCTTGTCGGTGTCGATCTCCCCGGTGTCGATCTGGGTGGTGGTCATGATGCTCCCCTTCGGGTGTCCTTCGACCGGTCGGTCCGCTCGGAAGGTGCCCTGACGCTAGGACCGGGCGGCATTAGGATCAACGGAGGTTCCTAACGAGGTATTAGTGATGCTGATCGGCCAGGTGCGAGGTGTACGCGCCCTGTGCGAGGTTGCCGCCCAGGGTTCGTTCTCGGCTGCGGCGCGGGCGCTGGGCCTGACCCAGTCCGCGGTCAGCCAGCACATCGCGGCGCTCGAGCGCGAGGCCGGGCTGCCGCTCGTCGACCGGGGAACCCGACCGGTCGAGCTCACCGAGGCCGGCGCCGTGCTGGTCCGGCACGGCCGAGCGATCATGGCGCAGCTGGAAGGTGCGGAGCAGGCGCTGGCCGCGATCAGCGGCCGGCGGGCCGGACGGCTCCGGCTGGGCAGCTTCCCGACGGCGCTGACGACCTTCGTCCCCGAGGCGGTGCGGAGCCTGCGTGCGGCCGCTCCCGACCTGGTGCTCACCGTGGTGGACGACCACATGCAGGACCTGCTCCCGCGGCTCGCCGTGGGCGAGCTCGATCTCGCCGTCGTCTACGAGAACCCGATCGCGCCCGACGACACCCTCGGCCGGCTGGCGACGGTGCCGCTGTTCGACGATCCCTACCGGGTGCTGCTCCCCGACGGCCACCGGCTGGCGCGGCGCACGACGCCGCTGTCCCTGGCCGACCTCGCCGACGAGGTCTGGATCGGCGGACGGCCGGGCAGCGCCTGGTTCCGGATCCTGCTGCACGGGTGCCGGGTCGCGGGCTTCGAGCCACGCACCCTGCTCACCACGGACGACCACCGCGCCGTGCAGGCGTTCGTGGCCGCCGGGCTCGGTGTCGGGGTGGTGCCCGGGCTCGCCGCGTCCTTCCCCTCGCCCGGGGTCGTGGTGCGCGACCTGGCCACCGACGCTCCGGTACGCCGCATCGGCATCGCCCGGCCGCCGGGCGAGCCCGTGCCACCGCCGGTCACCGCGATGACCGGGATCCTCCTCGACCTCACCCGGGGCCGACGTCGCCCACGAGAGGGACGACCTCACGCATGACGCGCTCGAGCTGACGCTCGTGGTCGGCCACGGGCCACACGAACAGCAGGTCCGTGCCGGCCTCGGCGTACGCACGCAGCAGTGCCGCGCACTTCCCGGGCGGGCCGATCAGGACCCGGCCGCGCAGGTCGTCCTCCGTGCGGTGGAGCAGCGCGGCCAGCCGTCCCAGCCACCGCGCTTCCTCGCCCGCATCGTCGGTCACGAAGGTCCACATCGTCGCGACCGCGCAGGGAAGTCCGTGCGCCGCCCGGCCGGACGCGACCTGCGCGGGGGTCGTGTTGTAGGCGGAGGCCAGCCAGCCGTCGCCCAGGCGGGCGACACGGCGCAGTCCGGCAGGCGATCCCCAGCTTCCGATCCAGATCGGCGGTCCGTCCGGACGCACCGGCCGGGGCTCGAGCACCGGCACCCCGTTGCCCGGTGACCGCCCCAGATGCGCCCGGAGTGCCCGCACCGAGGCCTCGAAGGCCGGCCAGCGGTCGTCGTACTCCAGCCCGGCCAGGGCATGGTCCGTCGGCGCGGATCCGGGGCCCACGCCGAGCACGAACCGCCCTCCGGACAGCACGTCCAGGGCGGCGGCCGCCTTCGCGAGCGCCGCGGGTCCACGGATCGCGGGCAGCGCGACGGTGGTGGCGAGGGTGAGGTCACCGCTGGCCTCGAGCACACCGGCCAGCGCGACGATCCCGTCGAGCCATGGCCGTGGGAAGTGCAGGTGGTCGTTGGCGGCCAGCGCCCGGAAACCGAGCTCCCGCGCCGTTCGCGCATAGCTCGTCAGCCCGGCCACGTCCCACGCGCCGCCCGGCCGGTCCAGCGGCTCGAGCAGCGGCAGGTGCGCGCCGTACTCCATCGGTTCAGCCCTCGTCGGCCACCAGGCGGCGCAGGATCTTGCGGACCTGCAGGGCAGCAGCGTCGGCGGCGACGTTGACGTCCTCGCCGTAGCCGTCGCGGTCGATGACGCGCTGCATGGTCTCGAGGATCTCGCGGACCTTCAGGTAGTAGGACTCGAAGATCGGCCGGATCATGTCGGTCACCTCCGGACCGGAGGCGAAGTTGCGGCTCACCCGCCAGATGTGGCGCGTGGTGCCGCCGTCGACGGGCGTCACGGCATGGGTGAACCAGAACGTCTGCGGCCCACCCTGCTCCTCGGGCACCTGGACGTCCCAGCGGTCGGTCCACAGCCCCGGCGCCAGGAAGGCGCCCTCCTCGCGCTGCGGGAAGGCGGCGCCGGGCGGCACGTCGGTGAGCTTGGCCTGCCACTCCGGCATCGGCGCCGCTGGCCAGTCGCGGTGGAAGTGCACCGTGGTCTCGGTGATCTCGACCTCGAGCGCCGGCGCGACGCCGGTGAGTGCCGGGGGTGAGATGACGGGGTCGACGACCGCGACATGGGTGATGTCGGCGAAGTTGTCGTGCAGCAGGCGTACGTCGGCAGCGGTCTCCCACTGCCCACCGAAGGTCTCCCAGGCCGGATCGGTGAGCCACGGGGTCGCGACGGGCGGACGGCGCTCGGCCAGCGACCGCTCGCCCAGCCAGACCCAGACGAGCCCGCCCTCCTCCAGGACCGGGTAGGCGGGCACCTGCGCGCCGTAGGGGACGTGGGCCTGCGACGGGACCCGTACGCAGGCACCGGTGCGGTCGTAGGCGAACCCGGAGTAGCCGGAGACGATCGTGTCGCCCTCGACCCGGCCCAGGCTGAGCGGGTAGGGCCGGTGCGCGTCGCGGTCACCGAGGGCGACGGCAGAGCCGTCACCGGTGCGGAACAGCACGATCGGCGTACCGAGGGCGCGGGTGCCGAAGGGCGTGGTGCCGACCTCGATGGAGGCGGCGAGGGCGTACCAGGCGTTGTGCGGGTAGCCGGTGGTGCCGTGGTCTCTCATGGCGGCGTACCTCCTCACAGGTCCAGGGTCAGCCGGTCGGTCCGGCACCGGGAGACGCAGATCATCATGAACTCGTTGGACTCCTTCTCCTCGTCGTTGAGGATCGAGTCACGGTGGTCGACCTCGCCCTCGACGATCTCGGTCTCGCAGGTGCCGCATACCCCCTCGAGGCAGGACCCGACGACACTGACCCCGGCGTCCCGGCACACCTCGAAGACCGACCTGTCGGCCGGCACGGTCAGGGTGAGACCCGAGCGCTGGAGGACCAGCTCGAACTCGCTGTCCCCGCCCGCGTCCGGCTCGGCGGCCTTGGCGGCGAACCGCTCCAGGTGGAGGCTCCCCGACGGCCACGACGCGCAGCCGGCCTCGACCGCGTCCAGCAGGCCGGTGGGGCCGCAGGTGTAGACCAGCGTCCCCGGCTCCGGCGCCCCCAGCAGGGCGTCGAGATCGGGGAAGCCCGCCTCGTCCTGCGGCAGCAGGGTCACCTTGTCACCGTACTCGGCGAGCTCGTCCACGAAGGCCATCGAGGAACGTGAGCGGCCGCCGTAGACGAGGCGCCAGTCGGCACCGGAGGCCTCGGCCTCGGCGATCATCGGCAGCATCGGGGTGATCCCGATGCCGCCGGCGATGAAGAGGTAGCGCGGCGAGGCGACCATCGGGAAGTGGTTGCGCGGCCCCCGGACGCGGACCACACTCCCTGTCCCGAGCTCGTGCACCGCCTTGGAGCCACCCCGGCTGTCCGGAGTGCGGAGCACCCCGACGCGCCAGCGGCCGCTGTCGGACGGGCTCCCGCACAGGGAGTACTGCCGCACCAGCCCGTCGCCGAGGACGAGGTCCACATGCGCACCGGGCGTCCACGGCGGCAGCGCCGAGCCGTCGGCCGCCGCGAGGGTCAGGGTCAGTACGTCGGTGGCCGACTCGACCGCCTCGACGATGGTCAGGTCCGCCTCGAACTCGCGGACGATGGGCTGCGTCGTCACTTGATATCTCCTCCCGCCGGCCACCTCACAGGTGGTAGGCGTACTCCCGGAACTCCCAGTCGGTCACGTACTGGCTGAAGCGCTCCAGCTCGTTGCGCTTGTAGGCGACGAACGTCGAGACGAACTCCGGTCCGAGGATCTGGGCGAGGTCCTTGTCCTCCTCGAGCGCACCGAGCGCGGTCGAGAGATCCTCGGGCAGGCGGTCCGACTTGGCGAGGTCGTAGCCATAGCCCTCGAGCTTGGCGGGCGGCTCCAGGCCGTCGCGGATGCCGAGGTACGCCGCCGCGAGCAGGCCGGCGATCGCGAGGTAGGGGTTCGCCGAGGCGTCGCCGAGGCGCAGCTCCATCCGCGAGGCCCGGCCGCGCTCAGGCGGGATCCGCACCATCGCGCTGCGGTTGTCCAGGCCCCAGTCGACCAGCCAGGGCGCAAGGGTGTCGGGGCCGAACCGCTTGTAGGAGTTGATCGTCGGGTTGCTGATCGCGGCCAGCGCCGGCGCGTGCGCCAGGACACCGGCGATCGCCGAGCGGGCGATCTTCGAGAGACCGTCCTCCCCCTCCGGGTCGTCGAACAGCGGCCTGCCGTCGTCGTCGAGCGTGGAGAAGTGGAGGTGGAAGCCCGAACCGCCCTCGTCGTTGAACGGCTTGGCCATGAAGGTCGCCATCTTGCCTCGGCGCCGCGCCAGCTCCTTGACCGCGGTCTTGAACCGGAAGGCCCGGTCGGCGGCGTCGAGCGCCTCGGAGTGCCACAGGTTGATCTCGAACTGGCCGCTGGAGAACTCGTGGTTGGCGGCGACCACGTCGATGTCGTACGCAGCCAGCTCGCGCAGCGAGGACAGCAGCAGGTTCTCCGGATCGCCCTTGAGGCCGGAGACGTAGACGTTGCCGGTGGCCTCGCCGTAGCGGCGGTAGCCGTTGACCGCGGTGTCGTCCTTCTCGACGACGTAGAACTCGAGCTCGGGTCCGGCGATCGGGGTCATGCCGAGCTCGGAGAACTGCTGCACCACCCGCTTGAGGACCATCCGCGGGCTCTCCTCCGAGGGCGTACCGTCGGGGTTGTAGACATCGGCGATGACGTGCGCGACGCCGGGCTCCCACGGCACCTTCCGCGCCGTAGCGACGTCGGGGAACGCGACGATGTCGGGCAGTCCCGCCGAGAGCCCGCCGGCGATGTCGACCACGTCGCCCATCGGCGAGGTGCCGTAGACGGAGCGGCAGAACGCGACACCGTCCCCGACCGTACGGTCGAAGCGGTCGACCAGGATGTCGCGGCCGCGCTCGGTGCCGATCAGGTCGCTGTAGCCGATCCGGACGATGTCGACGTCATCGGCCCGGAGCTGCGCGGCCAGCTCGCGCAGGGAGTCTTCGTCAAAGTGTCCCATCGAGGTGTCCTCTTCTGCGTCAGTTCTAGGTCAGTGGATGGTGGCGGCGGTGTCGAACCGCTCGAGGTCGGCGTTGAGGCCGTCGTACGCATCGGGCCGGCGGCTCCTCAGATACAACGCCTGCCCGACGCCGATGACCAGAGCGAGCGCGAGCAGCCACGGCAGGCTCGTGATGGCCCTCTCGGTGGAGCCGGCCACGACCTCGAAGTGGGTCACGGCCATCACGACGATGAACGAGAGCCCGACGAAGCCGATCGCGGGCGCGACGAGCGTGCTCCAGATGCGCGGGTCGCCCGTACGCCGGAAGTGCACGACGATCGAGAGCGCGGCGAGCGCCTGCAGCACGACGATGGCGAGGGTGCCGAAGCCGAGCATCGTGGGCACCACCTGCAGGATCGGGTCCAGGCCGGCGATCCGGAACGCGGCGGCGACCAGCAGCGCGAAGCCGGCCTGCAGGGTCCCGGCGACGACCGGCGATCCGGCCGCGTTGGTGCGGGAGAGCGCCTTGGGCAGTACGCCGGCACGTCCGAGCGAGAACAGGTAGCGGGTGGCCGAGTTGTGGAAGGCGAGCATCGCGGCGAAGAGGCTGACCAGCAGCAGCACCATCATCACCTTCATCATGAACTCGCCGAGGTACTCCGCACCGAGGCTGAAGACGAGGTCACCGGCCTCGAGGTGGTCGATGCTGGTCTGCTGGGCCTCCGCGACCCCGGTGGCGCTGACCACGGCCCAGGTGGTCACGCCGAGAAGCAGGCCGATGATGGTGATGGCCAGGTAGGTCGCCCGCGGGATCGTCTTGAGCGGGTTCTTGGCCTCCTCGCTGAACAGCGAGGTGGCCTCGAATCCGAGGAAGCCGGTCGCGGCGAGCAGCAGGCCGATCGAGAGCGAGCCCGAGGTGATCGCGTCACCGGAGAAGGCGGAGAAGTCGTAGCCGTCCTTGACCAGCACCGCGACGTCGAAGATCACCAGGATGGAGGTCTCCAGGACCAGCGACACGCCCAGCACCTTCGAGCTGAAGTCGATGCCCCTGATCGCCATCAGGTAGGCCACGACCATCGACGCCGCGCCCCACAGGAACCAGTTCAGGCTGAACCCGAAGAGGAAGTCGATCAGGACCATCATGAAGAAGCCGCTGGTGCCGATCGTCCCGACGACGAAGAAGTTGTAGCCGATGGTCGCGATGTAGCCGGCGGCCAGGCCCGCCGGGCGCCCGAGCCCCTTGACCACGAAGGCGTAGAAACCGCCCGCGTTGACCAGCTGGCTCGACATCTTGCCGTAGCCGATGGCGAACATCAGGAGGACGGCGGCGACCGCCAGGAACGAGAACGGCGCCCCTCCCCCGTTGCCGAACGCGATGGCCAGGGAGGCGACGACCACCATTCCGGTGAGCGGCGCCACAGCGGCGAGGACCAGGAACACGATGGCTCCGACCCCGATCGCGTTCTTGCGCAATGTGGTGTTGACGGTGTCCGACACGGGGACTCCTTCGCTTTCACGCCAACCGGAGCCGGCGGTCACCGGCACTCGTCGCCGGATCGTTCGGATCCGTACGATAATCGCAATGTGACCCAGCACACCATCCCCCAAGGCGATGTTTTGAGGAAAATGTTTGTTTCCTAACGATCACATCGACGGGTGCGCTGATTAGGCTGACCTCATGCCGGATCACCACACGCTCGAGGAGACCGAGCGCGCCATGAAGGACCACGTGGGCAATCTGCCGCTGGACTTCGCCGCCGCCAACGCCTTGTCCAACCTGTTCCGTGCCGCAAACGCGGTCCGCAGCGAGCTCACCAACCGGGTGCTGCGCAAGCACGACATGACCTGGACAGGCTTCGTGGTCCTGTGGGTGGTGTGGATCTGGGACGGCATGGAGACCCGGCACGTCGCCGAGTCCGCCGACATCTCCAAGGCGACCCTCACCGGGGTCGTGAGGACGCTCGAGGGCCGGGGCATGATCGCCCGCGAGGGCGACGAGAAGGACCGACGGCTGGTCCGCCTGCGGCTCACCCGCGAAGGCACCGAGCTGATGGAGCGGATCTACCCCGAGTTCAACGCGGTCGAGTCCGAGATCATCAGCCAGCTGGCCGAGCGCAGGGTCAGCACCCTGACCAAGACCCTGCGCGACGTCGTCATCGCGGCCGAGGGCCAGAACGGGGTCTAGGGCGCGCGGTCCCGGGCCGCTTCGACCAGGGCGCGGAACAGCCCGGCCTGGGCCGGGTCGGTGGCCGCGGTGTCCTCCGGATGCCACTGCACACCCAGGTACCAGCCGCGCGAGGACGCGAGCTCGACCGCCTCGATGACACCGTCGGCCGAGTTCGCGACGGCACGCATGCCCTCGCCGGGACGCCCGATCCCCTGGTGATGGAAGCAGGAGATCCTGGGCGTCGTCCCCACGATGCCGGCCAGCAGGGCGTCCGGCTCGACCGCGATCTCGTGGACGACGTGCCGGTGAGTACGCTCCCCCAGGTCCTGGATCAGATCGCCACCGAGCGCGACGTTCACCACCTGGTTGCCGCGGCAGATCGCGAACAGCGGAAGGCCCGAGCCGAGCGCGTGCCGGGCGACGGCCAGGTCGAAGGCGTCCTGCTCCTCGTCGACGTCGTACTCCGTCGCGTGCGCCTCCTGCCCGGCCCACCGGGCGGCGAGGTCGCCGCCGCCCGGGAGCAGCACGCCGTCGGCGTACCAGAGCCGGGCAGCCACCTCGGTGTCGTCGACCTCGGCACCAGGCGCGACCGGGTGCACGACGAGCGGCTCGCCGCCGGCGGCGTACACCGCGTCGAGGAGGGCGCGCGCGGTGACGTCGGCGCCGTAGCGCAGCGCCGAGGCCGACGCCGAGAACCGCGCCGGGATCGCGATCAGCGGCCGGCGACTCATCGGGCGATCAGGGGTGGCAGGTGGTCCTCGACGAAGCGCGTCTCGCGCTCCCACGCGGCGGCGAAGTCGAGCACACCTGCGTCGTCGTGGTTGCGGCCGATGACCTGGAGGCCGATCGGCAGGCCGTCGCCGCTGAACCCGCCCGGAACCGCGAGCGTGGGCGCCCCCAGCAGGGTGCCGATCGCGGTCACCTCCATCCAGCGGTGGTAGGACGACATCGCTGTGCCGTGGATCTGCTTCGGCCAGGTCTCCTCGGCGTCGAACGGGAAGATCTGCGCGGTCGGGAGGACGACGTAGTCGTAGGTCTCGAAGAGCTGCCGGAAGGCCTGATACATCGCCGTACGCTTCACCGACCCGTTCCACGCGTCGATGCCGGAGATGGCGGGGTTGCCGTCGGCACCGGTGAGCAGCCCCTCGACCTCGTAGAGCGCCTCGGGCTTCATCTTCTCCCGCAGCTGCGGGTTGTCGTGGAGCGGCTTGAGGATGCCGCCGATCAGCCAGTGCCGGAAGACCAGCCAGGTGGGCCACAGGTCGGCGTTGCCCGCGAACCCCGGAGCGGTCGGGAGCGCGTCGACCTCGTCGACCTCGATGCCCATCCCCCGCATCCGGTCGACGGCCGCGCCGGTCACCTCGAGAACTTCGGGGTCCATGGGCAGGTAGCCGCCGAGGTCGGCCATCCAGGCCACCCGGCGCCCGCGCATCGACACCTTGCCGGGCTTGCCGGGCTGCCGGAGCTCGGCGTCCCGCTCGATCGACAGCGGTGCCCGGACGTCGTACCCGGCGAGGGTGTCGAGAAAGAGGGCGAGGTCGGTGGCGGTGCGCGCGATCGGACCCTCGGTCCCGCCCTGCTGCACGAACTGCTCGTTGCCGACTCCCGGTACCCGGCCGTACGACGGGCGCAGGCCGAGCACGTTGTTCCAGCCCGGCGGGTTGCGCAGGGAGCCGAAGAAGTCGCTGCCGTCGGCGAGGGGGAGCATCCGGAGGGCGACCGCGACAGCCGCGCCGCCGCTGCTGCCGCCCGCGGACCTGCTCTGGTCGTAGGCGTTGAACGTGGTGCCGAAGACGTTGTTGTAGGTGTGCGAGCCCAGACCGAACTCGGGGGTGTTGGTCTTGCCGATGAAGATCGCACCCGCCGACCTCATCCGCTCGACCACGAGCGCGTCCGCCGTGGCCGGCGAGGCGGCCGGCACCCCGGGTTGCCCGAAGAAGCCGAGCGAGGTCGGCATGCCCTTGACGTTGGCGAGATCCTTGGCAGCCTGGGGGAACCCGTGCATCCAGCCCTGGTACGTCCCTGCCGCCAGCAGCCGGTCCTTCCCTGCCGCCTCCTCCAGGAGCTCGGCGCGTGGCCGCAGGGCGACGATCGCGTTGACCTTCGGGTTCACCGCTTCGATCCGGTCGAGGTACGCCGACATCACCTCGACACAGGTGACCGTTCGGCGCCGGATCGCCACGGAGAGCTCCGCCGCGCTCCAGGAGACGATCCGGCTCAGGTCCGCCGGCCGCTTCACGCTGGGCCACACTACGCTCGGCGCGGCCGGCGCCGCCCCCGCGGCGGGCGCGACGCCGATGAGCGCCCCCACCGCGGACGCACCGGCAACCAGCGACCGCCGCGACAGCTGGGCGCGTCCTTCGGAACCCGGGGTGCCGACATCCGAGGAAAATGGAGACGCCATGGCAACGTCCTCTCGACATAGGAAGTCATTCTGGTACGAACGATCTCGTTCGGGACCGAACGTATTGTGAATCACGCCACTCCGCAAGAGGAGGTCCACGGATCCGCGGACAGCCGCACGAGAGACCGGGACAGCCTCAGTTCGCGAACAGCCCGACCGCGAACGGCGTCGCCCGCGCCACGATCTACCGCAGGATCTGGGACTTCGGCATCGTCGGCTGAGCCGGAACCGACCTCGAACGTCTCCACTGTCGGGCACCCTGGCGCACCAGGCGCGGGGTGAGGCATCGAACGGACCTGGCCCGCGCGGCGCCGAGCCAGAGCCCGGCGCCGTAGGCGAGGTCGTCGAGGCGGCGGCCGAGGAGGGTCGTGGGCCGGACATCGGTCTCTCTGAAGGCGACGGCCGTGTCGACGACGAGCGCGGCGAGGACCATGCGGCGCACGGTGCGGCTGAACAGGCAGGCGACCAGCGTGAGCGGCCACCAGTGGCGCAGCAGGAGGGCTGACTCCTGGCGCAGCGACCAGCCGAGTCCTCGCGCGGCGAGGCGGGAGGCGAGGCCACGGCGGCCGGGGATGTCGGGGAGAGCCTCCGAGACGACGCGGCTGCCCCAGACCAGCGAGGCGAGGGCCGCGGGTGCCGACCACCAGCGGCAGGCGAGGATCGCGGCTCCGGCGGCGGCCATGGCCGGGGAGAGTACGGCCGGGGCGATCGCGTCCCCGTGGCGGCGGCCGAGCTCGGCGCCGCCGGAACCATAGACGAGCTTGCGGCCGAGCCAGCCGCGGACCGTCCCGCGGACCTCGTGCAGCGCTTCGAGATCGGGCTGGTAGCGGACGACGTGGCCGGCCTCGACCAGTCGCCAGACCAGGTCGACGTCCTCGCCGACGCGCAGGTCGGCGGCGAAGCCACCGACCTCCTTCATCGTCGTCGTGCGGGCGACCAGGCAGGCCGACGGCAGCCACCCGACGGCCGCACCCGGGCGGACCGAGCAGGCCCTCGCGCCGAGGGAGAGGGAGGAGGCGGTGACGTCGTGGCGTTCGAACCACGACGGCCGGACCTTGTCGGTGTGTCCCCGCACCAGCGGCCCCGCCAGCGCGACCCGAGGGTCCGCGAGCTGGCCGGCCAGCTGCGCGAGCATCACCGGATCGGCGCTCACGTCGGAGTCGACGAAGGCGACGTACGCCGTGGCGACCTCGGCGAGGCCGGCGTTGCGGGCGCCGGCGGGTCCGCGGTTCTCGGCCAGCGCGATGAGGGTGGCGCCGTGGCGGCGTACGACCTCCGCGACAGCGGCCGGGTCACGGGAGGCGTCGTCGACGACGATCACGCCGAGCCCGCTCAGGGCGGCCAGGCAGCGCTCGAGGTGCTCGGGGCGGTCGTGGGCCGGGACGACGACGGTGAGCTCGGCGGGGGCGATCGGCGTCAGGTCGGTGGGGTCGGCGAGGTTGCCGTCGAGCAGGCGTCGGGCGACGAGGTCGGTGGCGGCGTCGCGGACCTGCACCCGCCTGTCGACCACGCGGCCGGCCGCCGCGGGCGCCAGGCGCATGGACCGCAGCGGGGATCCGCCGACCAGCGACAACCCACCCTCGGGCGTCGGGAGAAGTCGTACGTCATCGCGGACCCGCACCGTGAAACCATCCGGCAGCAGCGTCATCCGCCGAAGCCTCCGTCGGCCGCGACGTCCGATCCGTTGAGCGCGGCACCCGCACGGGAGCAGGCGTGGACGACCGTGGCGGCGACCTCCTCGGGGGTGAGCGGGCGGCGCAGGAGCTGGTGGCCGGCGAGGTCGTCCGGACCGACCGAGTAGAGGCCGGCGGTCGCGGCCAGCATCGCGGTGTCGGTCGAGCCCGGCGAGACGGCGCAGGCGGTGACCCCGGTCCCGGCGAGGTCGGCGGCCAGTCCCTTCACCAGGCCGACCACGGCGTGCTTGGCGGCGTTGTAGGCGGCCAGATGGAACAGCCCGTGCGAGCCCGCGGCGGAGGCGATCGCGACGAACCGGCACCCGCTCGGGTCGGGGCCGGCCAGCATCGCCGGGACGGCCGCGGCCGCGGTGTTCCAGACCCCGACGACGTCGATCTGCCACTGCAGATCGAGCGAGGTGTCCTCCCACAGCGGACGTCCCCCGGCGATCACCGCGGCGGCCGCCACCGCGATGTCGAGCCGTCCCCACCGCCGGGTCGCGGCGCCGACCGCGGCGGTCAGCACCTCCGGGTCGCGTACGTCCCCGACGACCGGTTCGACCCAGCCGGCCGGGAGCGAGGCGACGAGGGTGTCGAGGTCCGCCTTCGTGGCCTGCGGGTAGCCGGCCGGTGAGTCCTCACCGGCGCACCAGTCGAGCGCGACGACGCGTACGCCCTCGGCCACCAGGCCGCGGACGGTGGCGGCGCCGATCCCGCGGGCCGCGCCGGTCACCAGCGCCACCCGAGTCGTCGCCTCGGCTGCGGTCGCGCCGGGTCTCATCGGGTGGCCGCGCCGATCTGAAGACGGTCGTAGGCGGCGAAGACCATCTCGGCGAGGATCCGCTTCCCGATCTCCGCGCTCGCACCCGTGGGGTCGCCGAGGACTCCGTTGGCCGAGACCGCCTCCACTCCCCCGGCCCGCATCTGGGACAGCAGCTCACGCAGCGGACGGGTGTTGCCGGGGGCGGCGTTCCGCAGCCGAACCCGCGCGGGAGCCAGGTGCAGCATCAGCGAGGTCTCGGTGAGGCCGGCGTGCGGGTCGGCGTACGGCACCTGGCACGGCACCCAGTTGACGTCGCGGCCCTCGGCGCGAAGGGTCCTGACCCCGGCGCCGAGCCCGTCGAGGTTGCCGCCGTGCGCGTTGACGAAGACCACCCGTGAGGCCCAGGTGGTCAGGGACCGCCCGAGCTCGACGACCAGGGACGTCAGCGCGTCGGTGCCGATCGAGATGGTGCCGGGAAAGGACTGGTGCTCCCCGCTGGCACCGATCGGCACCGCCGGTGCGACGGAGGCGCCGATGAGCGGGGCGAGCTCGTCGGCCACCGCGGTCGCGATCACCGTGTCGACGTCGAGCGGCAGGTGCGGGCCGTGCTGCTCGGTGGAGCCCAGCGGCACCAGGACGGTGCCGCCGGGCACGATCTCCGGCCACGGGCGGTCGGCGAGGCTCACGGTCAGTCCGCTGCTCGGTGGCCGAGGGCGAGCTCGAAGCCGTCGGGGATCACCAGGTCCTGCGGGGTGAGCTCGTGGATGGAGGCCTTACCCATGCCGAGGACGGCGGAGTCGAGACCGTTGCGGAGGATGTCGAGGACGTTCTCGACACCGGCCTGGCCGTTGGCGCCCAGGCCCCACAGGTAGGCGCGCCCCACCATCACCGCGCGGGCGCCCAGGGCGAGCGCCTTGGCGACGTCGGAGCCGCGGCGTACGCCACCGTCGAGGAGCACCTCGATCTGGTCGCCGACCGCGGTGGCGATCGGGGGCAGCACCCGGATGGTGGCCGGGGTGCCGTCGAGGTTGTTGCCGCCGTGGTTGGAGACCGAGATCGCGTCCACCCCCGCATCCACCGAGCGCAGCGCGTCGTCGACCCGGCACACACCCTTGAGCATGAACGGCTTGCCGCCACTCAGCTCCTTCCACGTACGCACCATCCAGGCCACGTCGTCCCACGACGGCGGCGGCGTGGTCATCCACTCGTAGTAGGCGCCGAAGAACGTCGGCGGCTCCCCGAGGCTGCCGTCGTCGGCGATCGGTGCCAGGTTGGGGGCGGTCAGGTCGGGGATGCCGCCGCTGCGGGCGTACGCCGCCAGCCACCTGCCCCGGCTCATCACCTGCGGTGCGAACCTGAGCATCGCGGAGAGGTCGACCTTCTCCGGGATCTCCGGGCTGCCCCAGTCGCGGCCCATCGAGAAGGACCAGTCGAGGGTGGCGATCAGCGCCTTCGCCCCGGCCGCGTGGGCCCGCTGCATCCGGCGGACCATCACGTCGCGGTCGCCGGTCCAGTACATCTGGAAGAACGTCGCCGGGTTGGCCTCCACGACCTCCTCGACCGACTTCGAGGCGAAGTTGGACAGGCCCATGACCGTGCCCCGGGCCGCCGCCGCCCGCGCGACCGCGACCTCACCGTCGGGATGGACGGCCTGTACGCCGGTGGGCGAGATGATCACCGGGAACCCGATCTCCTGGCCCAGCACCATGGTCGACAGCTCGCGCTTGTCGTGATGGCCGGCCACGTGCGGCGCCAGCCCGAGGTCGGCGAACGCCTGCTGGTTGTCAGCGATCGTCTGGCCGCGCTCGGAGCCGGCCAGCAGCGCGGCGTACACCGGCTTCGGCAGCCGCTTGCGGGCGCGCTCCTGCGCCACCGCGACGGACTCGAACCACGGATTCTGCTTCCAGGGGTTCTTCCAGGACATCTACTGTCTCGTTTCTGCTCGTCAGGGGTCAGTTGGGTGCGAAACCGGCAAGCGGCGACTCCGCGCACGCGCTCACCGGTGGGGCGAGGTCGGAGTCGGGACGCCGCCGGGAGAGCGTCAGCAGCACTGGTGCGTTGCGGCTGGGGGCGCTGCGGGAGTGGTCCTGGCCGACCGCGGGGATGGTCCGCTCGCCGGCGAGGGCGGACTCGCCGTACCCCTGGACACACTCCGGGTCCGGCCCGTCCAGCGGCAGGCCGGTGAAGAACTTCGCGGCCATGCAGCCACCGCGGCAGGAGTCGTAGTGGGCACAGCCCGAGCAGGCGCCACCGGTCTGCGGCTCACGAAGCTCCTGGAAGAGCGCCGAGGTCTTCCACACGCGGTCGAAGCCGCCGTCGGCGAGCAGGTTGCCGGCCAGGAACTGGTCGTGGATCGCGAACGGACAGGCGTAGACGTCGCCGATCGGGTCGATCAGGCACACCACCCGGCCGGCACCACACAGGTTCAGACCCGGCAGCGCGCCGCTCCCGTCCGCGGGCCCGAAGGCGGCCAGATGGAAGAAGGAGTCGCCGGTGAGCACGCCGTCGCCATGGGCGAGGAGCCACTCGTAGAGCTCCCGCTGCTGCTCGGGAAGCGGGTGGAGCTCGTCCCACACGTCCGCGCCGCGACCGGAGGGACGCAGCCGGGTCAGTCGCAGGGTCGCCCCGAAGCGGTCGGCGATCGCCTTGAAGTCGTCGAGCTGCCCGATGTTCTCCCGGGTGCAGACCACGCTGAGCTTGGCGTCGCGGAACCCCGCCTCGTGCAGGTTGCGCAGCGCGGTGATCGCGGTGTCGTAGGACCCGGTCCCCCGCACCCGGTCGTTGACCTCGGCGGTGGCGCCGTCGAGCGAGATCTGTACGTCCACGTAGTCGCTGCCCGCCAGCCACCGCGCCCGCTCCGGGGTGAGCCGGACGCCGTTGGTGGAGAACTTCACCCCGACGTCGTGGGCGACGGCATATTCGACCAGGTGCCAGAAGTCGGGACGTACGGTCGGCTCGCCGCCGCCGATGTTCACGTAGAAGACCTGCATCCGCTGCAGCTCGTCGATCACCGCCTCGCACTGCTCGGTGCTCAGCTCGCGCGGGTCGCGCCGGCCGCTGCTCGAGAGGCAGTGCGCGCACTCCAGGTTGCACGCATAGGTCAGCTCCCAGGTCAGGCAGATCGGCGCATCCAGGCCGAGCTCGAAGTTCTCCACCAGCTTCATCGTCTCGCTCCTCTACTCAGCAGGTCGGATCATGTCGGTCCGGGCCAGGCCGGAGAGCGCAGCGACGTACGCAGCGTGCTGGCCCTCCGGCACCCCCGATGCCACGAGCGCACCGCGCACGTCCGGGTGCGACCCCAGGGCGCGCACCACCGCGACCAGCTCGGGACGCTTGAGGAAGGTCAGCTTCCGGTTCCCGAAGTGGTAGGCCAGCGCCCCGAAGGGCTCCGGTCGCAGCGCGACCGACGGCGACAGCGTCCACGCACTGTCCAGGCTCACGGCATCCATGCTCAGTAGACGCCGCACATGCCGTCGATCGAGACCTCCTCGATCAACGACTCCTCGGTCAGCACAGCCTCGGTCGGGGCCTCGTCCACGACCTGGTTGGTCTCCTCAGGGTTCATGACAGCTCTCCTTCATCTCGGTTGAACGTGACTCACAACACATTAATGACACTCAGGGTCAAAAAGAAAGGGGTACGCGGGAACAAGCGATTCTTTTGCCCGGACCGCTGCGGTAGATTGCGGCAGGTGCCCACCAGCCCCGCCCCCACGACGCGGCGCTCGCTGCGCGGACGACCGGCCGCGACCTCGCACGCGGAGATCGAGCAGGCCGCCTTCCAGCTCTTCGTGACCCGGGGCTTCGAGGCCACCACCCTCGACGACATCGGCGAGGCGATCGGGGTCGGCCGGCGCACCATCACCCGCTACTACCCCTCGAAGAACGACATCCCCTGGGGCCAGTTCGACCGCACCCTCGACGGCTTCCGCGAGATCCTGCTCGCCATGCCCGCCGACATCCCGTTGCACGATGCGGTCCACCGGGGCGTGCTCGCCTTCAACGACTTCCCCACCGACGCCAGCCCCAGCCACCGCGACCGGATGCGCCTGATCCTGACCACGCCCGCGCTGCAGGCCCACTCGGTGCTCCGCTACGCGAGCTGGCGCGAGGTCATCGCCGAGTACGCCGCCGAGCGCACCGACACCCGGCCCGACGACCTGCTTCCCCAGACCGTCGGCCAGGTCTCCCTCGCCCTCGCGCTGACCGCCTACCAGGCGTGGTTGGCCGACGAGAGCGCCTCGCTCCCCGAGCTGCTCGACGCCACGATGGCTCATCTGCGTTCCTACCTCGCCGGCTGACTACAGCGCCGCCGCGACGATGCGCGACACCCCGTCGCCGACGACATGGAGGCGGCCACCACGGCCACCCGCTCCCCCGGAGCCACCCGTCCGGCGAGCACGTCGGCAAGGCTCGCGACCTCGATGTGGTCGATCCCAGGGATCCGCAGGATCCGCGGCCTGATCCCGGTGTCACCGAACAAATCACGCTCGAGTCGTCGGCGTTTCGGTGACGACATGCAAGAATCTAAAGCGATTCGGTTATCGAAGGATCGCAGGACCAAGGAGGACCCATGGCACGACCGAGCACACCGCTGATCAGTCGAGAGGCGACCATCAAGGCCGCCCTGGAGATCATCGACGGAGACGGCATCGATGCCCTGAGCCTGCCGCGGCTGGCCCGCGAGCTCAACGTCAAGGCACCCTCGCTCTACCACCACTTCAGCGACAAGGACGAGATCCTCGCCGCGGTGGCCCACGCGATCGTCGCCAAGACCCCGCTGCCCCGCAAGCCCAGCCAGAACGACTGGGCGGAGTGGTTCACCCAGCTCGCCCTGAACTTCCGCGCCTCGGTGCTGCGACACCGCAACGCCGCCCCGATCCTGCTCCGGTTCATGCCGCGCGACCTGCTCACCGAGATGTACGAGCAGGCCGCCACCTACCTGAGCGAGTGCGGCGTGCCGGTCGACCTGCACGTGCAGATCCTCGACGGCCTGGAGAAGGTCTCCCTCGGTGCCGCGATCGCCGAGGCCATGCGGCCGCCCTCGCGCGCCCGGGTCCGCTTCGAGCACGCCGACCCCGAGCGCTTCCCGGCCCTGACCGCCGCCAGCGCCGCGAACCAGCTCAACACCAAGCAGATCTTCGAGCACACCGTACGCAGCTACCTCCTAGGCATCGCCCACTTCGGCGGCATCGACCCCGCCCCGGCGCTCCCACGTTGAACCACGGCTTCGCTCAGACCGCCTGACCTCAGGAGCGTTTCTACGGTCGGCGAGTGAATCGGACGGGGCGCTTCAGACACGGGACTATCTGTATGAATCTGGGTTTCTTTTCAAAGGCTTTAGGTAACCGGCGGGAGCCCGATGCCAGCCATCGTGCTCGACGCCCGGCCGACGTGGGCCACATGCGGCGACGGCCGCCCGGCCACTGGGGCCGGGCGGCCGTCGCCGCTGTCGCGCTCGCCTCAGGCGAGGTCTGCGAGCCGGCCGATGGTCGTCGTCCGGGTCGCGATCCCCCACCGCCCGTCGACCCGGGTGTAGGTGTCGACGTAGCGGCCGACGGCGTGCTTGGCCTGGCCGTCGTTGTCGACGAGCACCGCATGGACCGTCGACTCACCGGTGGCGGTGTCGCCGTCGACGGCGATCGAGATGCTGCCGAAGACGTGGAACATCTGCGCGAAGGCGTCCCAGAAGCCCCCGAGGCCGGCGAGGATCGCCTCGATCCCGGTCAGCTCGGTCCCGTCGAGGTCCCAGCGGGCGTCGTCGTGCCACACCGCGGCGAAGCGGTCGCGGTCACGGAGGTCGGCACCGTGGGCGTACTCGGCGATCAGGTTCTCGATGGCGTGGCGCGCGAGGGCGACATCGTTGGTCGCACCGGTCGCGTCGGTCGTGTTCTTCGAGGTTGTGGTCATCGTCTTTCCTCAGCTGCCTGCGTGCGGGGTGGGAAGAAGGGTGAGGACACGTAGCCGCGCCTCGCGGACCTCCTGGGCGCGGCCGCTCATCCGCTCGGGCGTCCAGGTCATGCCGTCGTCGAGCTGCACCCGCGGCACGTGGCCGACGACGCGGCCGACGTGCTCGTCGATCTGCTCGGTGAGCTGGCCGAGCATCATGCAGGACGGGGTCGTGAGCGAGAGGCGGACGACGACGCGTCCGTCCTCGTCGGTGGCGACGCCGTCCACGAGACCCATGTCGACGATGTCGAACGGTGTCTGGGCCGCGACGCTGCACGGGTCGACGACGTTGCGCAGGGCGTCGAGCACCTGCTCCTCGAGGCTCATGACTGCGCGCCCACGGGAGTGTGGCTCGTCGACCACGGCGCGGCCGCACCGCCGGCCGCTCGCTTCCGGGCGAAGTCGTCGTCCGCGGTGTCCTCGCGCAGCTGCGCGAGGTCGAGGCCCATCGTCGCGGCGTAGTTCCCGGCCAGGATCTTGGCCTTGTGCTCGTCGGTGATCTGCGAGACCGGGGCGAACTGGCCGGCGCGCTCGAGGTCGGCCTCGGGGAACTGGAACGCCTCGAACGCCTCCAGGCAGGGGCGGGCGTGGTACGCCATGTGGCCGGTGCCCCACCACATCCGGTCGTAGATGTGGTCACCGACGGCGACGGCCATGTCGAGCACCGCGCGGGAGAACTGCTCGGGACGCTTGGCGCAGATGATGTTGAGGGTCTCCAGGTTGATGAAGACGTTGGGGAAGCGTGCCAGCAGCCAGGCCGTCTCCTCACAGAAGGCGACCCCGCCGTGGACGATCTCGAAGTTGAGGTCCGGGTGGTCGCCGGCAGCGCCGTCGATGTCGCCGAGCTTGTAGGGGTCCATCGGGACCGGCCCCAGCGGCACCGCCTTGTGGACCGCGACCGTGCCGATCCCGAGCTGCTTGGCCTTCTCGTAGAGCGGGTAGACGATCGACTCGTCGTCCATCCGGAAGCTCTGGTGCTTGCCCTCGGCGGTCCAGGACGACGGATAGAGCTTGAGCCCGATCGGGTCGAGGAGCTCAGCCTGGCGCTCGAGCTCGTCGAGGGCCGCCTGGCCGGCCATCGGGTCCACCGTCGCATAGCTGCGGAATCGGGTCGGGTGCTTCTTCAGCACCTCGGCGGCCTTCTCGACCGAGACGAGACCGTCCTTGTAGGCGCCGATGGGGACCGGGTGGTAGATCGCGAAGTCGGTGTCGGACTCGAGGAACAGCGTCGAGGCGGTCTCGTCGACGTCCCAGTCGCGGACGTACTGGTCCCATTCCAGCTCGTACTCCGGTCCGGAGCCGGCGACGACCCCGAAGATCATCCCGGTGATGCCCTCGGCGTGCCGCGGGACCGCGTGGTTGGCGGGATCGAGGTTGTAGGAGTGGACCACCGCGTCGATCACATACTTGCCGTTGAGCATTCGAGGCTCCCCTGGTTCGGCCGGCGCGTCCGGTGCGTCGGCGATACCTCGAGTCTGGTTCTGGCCCCGGACGGGGCGCTGTCCCCCTGCGGGGTCAAGACGTGACGGTCGTCACTCAAGATCGACTAGCATCGCACCATCCCGCAGGGCGGGGTGAGGAGGTGACCGAGATGACGGAGCGGGCGAGCCTGAGCGCGTACCGGAAGGCGTTCGACGTGCTCGAACGAGTCGACGGCGTCTCCGGTGTCTCCGGCTTCAAGGGCCGGCTGACCGAGGCGCTCTGCCAGGTCTACGGCGTACGTTCGGCGACGTTCTTCGTCGGACGCTCCGCCGGACTGGCGTGCTTCGACCCGGACCCGGTCGTCGAGGGCATCACCCGCCGGATGCTGCCCGAGTACCAGGCTCAGTGGCGCGACCACGACATCTTCGCCAGTCCCGGCGCCCTGCGCGCCCTCAACGAGACCCGTGTCGCCTCGCTGTCCGAGCTGGCCAGGCTCCACGGCCCGGCGCGCAGCTACGTGTCCGACTACCTGCTGCGCCACGGCATCCGCAGCGCCACGGCGATGTACCTCAGGCTCGAGGACGGTAACAAGGCACTGGTCGGCCTGTTCGACCCCCAGGAGGACCGGCTTCGCCGCGAGCACCTGGTCTCGCTGCGCCTGCTGGTCGGCCCGCTCAACCAGATCGCCCACACGCTGCCGAGCGACGACCCCGGCCGGGCCGCCACCCTGACCGACCTCTCCCCGCGGCAGCGGGAGGTGGCCCTCCTCGTCGGCCAGGGTCTCGACAACACCGAGATCGCCGAGGTCCTCCACCTGACTCCGGCGAGCGTGAAGAAGTACGTCACCCGGATCCTGGCCGTCTCCGGCCTCACCACCCGCACCCAGCTGGCGCTGCACGCCACCCGCGAGCTCTGAGTCGCCCGCCGGTCACTCCGTCGGATCCGGGTGCCTGATCAGGCCACAGCGATCAGGCCACGGATCAGCCGAGCCGCTCGATGATCGTCGCGTTGGCCATGCCGCCGCCCTCGCACATGGTCTGGAGCCCGTATCGACCGCCGGTCGCCTCCAGGTGGTTGAGCATCGTGGCGAGCAGGCGCGTGCCGGACCCACCCAACGGGTGGCCCAGCGCGATGGCACCTCCTCGGGGATTGAGCTTTGCCGGGTCCGCATCGAACTCCGCTGCCCAGGCGAGGGGAACGGGCGCGAATGCCTCGTTGACCTCGAAGGCGTCGATCTGATCGATCCTCAGACCGGCGCGGGTGAGGATCCTGGTGGTTGCCGGGATCGGGCCGGTGAGCATGATCTCGGGGTCCGAGCCGACGACGCTGAAGTCGACGAACCGGGCTCGCGGCCTCAGTCCGAGCTCGAGGGCCTTCTCCTCACTCATGATCAGGGCCGCGCTGGCGCCGTCGGTCAGCGGCGAGGAGTTGCCGGGGGTGATGCACCAGGAGATCTCCGGGTAGCGAGCGGCGATGTCGTCGTCCCGGAACGACGGGGCCAGGCCCGCGAGCGTCTCGGCGGTCGTCGAGGGCCTGACGGTCTCGTCCACAAGGTGCTGGCTTCCGTCCGGCAGGGTCACCGGCACGATCTCGCCGGCGAAGTCCCCTGCCTCGGCATGGAAGGCGGCACGGCGGTGCGACTCGGCCGCGAACGCATCGAGGGCGTCGCGGTCGAGCTTCCAGCGGGCAGCGATCAGCTCTGCCCCGACTCCCTGGTTGGGCAGGGACGGGAACCTGGCGCGCAACGGCTCCTGCGGTCGGCCGCCGCCGGCCGAGGAGAACATCGGGACCCGGCTCATCGACTCGACGCCGCCCGCGATCACGACGTCGTAGGACCCGGCCATGACGCCCTGCGCTGCGAAGTGCACTGCTTGCTGGGACGAGCCGCACTGACGGTCGATGGTGGTGCCGGGCACCTCGACGGGAAGCCCTGCGGTCAGGGCGGCCACCCTGGCGATGTTGAGCGCCTGGTCAGCGGCTTGGGTGACGCAGCCGGCGATGACGTCGTCGATGACGGCCGGGTCGAGCTTGTTCCTGGTCACCAGGGCGTCGAGAACGGCGGCGAGCAGGTCGACCGGGTGGACACCCGACAGTGCCCCTCCTGGTTTGCCCCTGCCGGAAGCGGTACGGACGACGTCGACGATGACTGCGGTGGTCATGAGGCTGTTTCTCCTTGGCTCTGACTCAGGTCAGCGGGGGGCCATGCGAAGGGCGCCGTCCATACGGACGGTCTCACCGTTGAGGTAGTCGTGCTCGATCAGGAACAGGACGAGCTGTGCGAACTCGGCCGGTTCGGCCAGTCGCTTCGGGAAGGGGATGCCATCGGCGAGGCCGGCTCGGAACTCGTCGCTGACGGTGGCGAGCATCGGGGTCTCGACGATGCCCGGGGCGACGGTGTTGACCCGGATCCCGTACTGGGCCAGGTCGCGAGCCGCGGGGAGGGTCAGACCGACGACTCCACCTTTGGACGAGGCGTACGCGGCTTGGCCGATCTGGCCCTCGTAGGCCGCGACCGACGCGGTGTTGACGACGACTCCACGCTGGCCGTGCTCGAGCGGCGCTGTCTGCGCCATGGCCTCGGCGGCCAGGGCGAGCAGGTTGAACGTCCCGACGAGGTTGACCTGGATGACCTTGGCGTACAGGGCGAGGTCGTGGACTCCCTTCTTTCCCAGGATGCGCGCCGACGGACCGATGCCTGCACAGTTGACCGCCACTCGAAGCGGTGCCGCCTCGGCGGCCGTGGCGACCGCGCGCCCGACCTCCTCCGGGTCGGTGACGTCGGTCTGGACGTAGGTGAGGTTCTCGACCGGTGGTGCGCTCGAGACGTCGAGGTCGAGCCCGAACACGCGGGTTCCGCGGGCGGCCAGTGCTGCTGCCGTGGCCTGGCCGAGGCCAGAGGCCGCTCCGGTCACGATCGACGAGGTGCCGTCGAGCTGCATGTGTTGCTCCGTTTCCTGGGGTCTGTTCGTTGAGAGGCCGGGCTCGGGTCAGCGACGCAGGTCGCGACCGATCACCAGGCGCTGGATCTGGTTGGTGCCCTCGAAGATCTGCATCACCTTGGCTTCGCGCATGTATCGCTCCACCGGGAAGTCACGGGTGTAGCCGGCGCCACCGAGCACCTGGACGGCGTCGGTGGTCACCCGCATGGCGTTGTCGGTGCACACGAGCTTGGCGATGGAGGCCTGGCGGCTGAAGGGCCGGCCGGCATCGCGAAGTCTGGCGGCGTGCAGGTACGTCGCTCGGGCTGACTCGACGGCGGCTGCCATGTCTGCCAGCAGGAACGCCAGTCCCTGGTGGTCGATGATGGACCTGCCGAAGGCCTCGCGGTGCTTCGCGTAGTCGATCGCCGCGTCCAGTGCGCCCTGCGCCACGCCGGTCGCCACGGCCGCGATGCCCAGCCGGCCGGAGTCCAGGCCGGCGAGTGCGATCGGGAGCCCATCGCCTTCGGCACCCAGGCGACGCTCGGCCGGCACCCGGACGTCGTCGAAGAGCATCGTCGCGGTGGTCGAGCTCATCAAGCCCATCTTGGACTCCGGCACGTCGGCGGTCAGACCCTCGCTCTCGGCCGGGACGAGGAAGCAGGAGATGCCCCGTCCACCCTCGTCCGAGGTCCTGGCCATCACCTTGTAGAAGTCGGCCTGGCCGCCGTGGGTCGTCCACGCCTTGGCGCCGCTGATCACATAGTCCGCACCATCGCGCACCGCCTTGGTGCGCATGGCCGCGGGGTCGGAGCCCGCATGCGCCTCCGAGAGGCAGTAGGCACCGAGAAGCTCACCCGAGAGCATGTCGGGAAGCCAGGTCTGCTTCTGCTCCTCGGTGCCCGAATGGAACAGCCCGAAGCAGCTGAGGGCGTGGACGCTGGTGCCGACCCCGACGGCGGCCCAGGCGGAGGCGATCTCCTCCAGGACCTGGAGATAGACCTCGTACGGTTGCCCTCCGCCACCGTACTCCTCCGGGTACGGAAGGCTCAGCAGGCCGGCGCGGCCGAGGGTGCGAAAGATGTCACGGGGGAAGGTGGCGCTCCGCTCCGCCTCGTCGACGGCGCCTCGTAGCTCCTTGTCGACGATCGCACGCGTCAGCTCGATGAGGTCGTCCGCCTCCTCGGTCGGCATCAGGCGGTCAACGGGCATGGTCGGCTCCTACGGGGTTCTCCGGGAAGATCGGCACTCTCTTCTCAATGAAAGCGCGCACACCCTCACGTCCGTCCGGGCTTCCCGCACGCGAACGGATCGACGCCGTCTCGCGGCGCAGGGTCGCCTCGGCTCCTGGCATGGCGCTGTCCCGGATCAGCCGCTTGGTCGACACCAGGGCGGCGCGGGATCCCGATGTGAGGCTGCAGACGACCTGGTCGACCGCAGCGTCCATCTCGTCGTCCGGATGCACCTGTGTCACGAGACCGACCTGGTGGGCCTCGGCGGCGCTCAGGGTCGGGTTGAGCAGGGCCAGCCCCAGAGCACGGTGGAGCCCGAGCGAGTTGTGGAGCAGTGCGCCACCACCGTCCGGCGTCAGCCCGACCCCCGTGTAGGCCATCACGAAGCGCGCTGACCGCGCCGCGATGATGAGATCCGCGGCTGCGGCCAGTGACAGTCCTGCCCCTGCGGCGACGCCACGGACCACCGCGACCACGATCGCGTCGAGTCGATGGAGCTCGCTGACGACTCTGTGCAGGCTCTCGGCGAGGTCGTCGATGAGGCGGTCGGGCGCCTCAGCGGCGGCGAACGCGTGCAGGTCTCCACCGACGCTGAAAGCAGCGGCAGCAGACTCGAGGACGACGACGGCGACGTCGGCCTCGCGGATCTCCCGCACCGCCTCGGCCAGTCCGTCGACCATCGCCTGGTCGATCGGGTTGCCACGCTGGGTGTCCTGAAGGCAGATCCGTGCGAAACCACCGCTGATCGAGCAGGACACCGGGGTCATGACCGGCCCCCGAGCGGCTCGAGGAACAGGTCCTCCGCCAACGGCCCGTCGCCGGGGACGGCGCGGTATCGATCCAGGTCGGCCACACCGGACTCGGACACGACGTCCTCGTCGATGAGGAAGTTGCCCGTGAAGGTTCGTGGGTCCTTGGTCAGAACCGCGTACGCCGCATCCGCCATGATCTCGGGCGTGCGGGAGCGACGCATCGTCTCGTCGCCGCCGTGGATGTTGGCGATCGCAGCCGTCGCGATCGTGGTGCGTGGCCACAGCGAGTTGACCCCCACCCCGGCCTGGCGCAGCTCCTCGGCGAGCCCCAGGGTGGTCAGGCTCATCCCGTACTTCGCCATGGTGTACGCCAGGTACGTCCCGGCCCAGCGCGGACGCAGGTCGAGCGGCGGCGAGAGGGTCAGGATGTGCGGCCAGGGGCTGCGCTCGAGAGCGGGGAGGGCCAGCTTGCTGAGCAGGAAGGTCCCTCTCGCGTTGATGTCCTGCATGAGGTCGTAGGACTTCATGGTGATCTCGGCCGTGGGCCGCAGGTCCAGCGCCGAGGCGTTGTTGACGACGATGTCGATGCCGCCGAACCGGTCGACGGCCGAGTCGACCGCTCGCTGGACATCGCCGTCGTCGCGGACGTCACCGACGACCGCGAGTCCCTGCCCACCGGCGTTCTCGACGGCGCGGATGGACTCGCCGAGGGTGCCGGGCAGCTTCGGGTGTGGTTCTGCGGTCTTGGCCAGCATCACGATGTTCGCGCCGTCGCGGGCCGCACGGAGTGCGATCGCCAACCCGATGCCGCGGCTTCCGCCGGACATCACGATGGTCTTGCCGTTCAGCGTGGTGCTCATCGAGCCTCTTTCCTCTGTGCCGGAGCTTCGGCCGGTGCCATGGGGGTGCCACGGCGGAGCTCCTCGCGGGCGATGGTTCGTCGGTGCACGGCATCGGGACCGTCGACGATGCGTAGGATCCGGGCCCACGCGTAGAAGTAGGCCAGCGGTGTGTCGTCGGTGACCCCGGCGCCGCCGAAGACCTCGATGGCCCGGTCGATGACGCGCGTGGCCACGGCGGGGGCCGCGACCTTGATGGCAGCGATCTCGGTCCGCGCTCCACCCGCACCGTGCCGGTCGATCAGCCACGCCGTCTTGTACACCAGCAGCCTGGCCTGGTCGATGTCGATCCGGGACTGGGCGATGAGCTCCTGGACGACGCCCTTGTCGGCCAGCGCGCTGCCGAACGCGACCCTGTCCTTGGCGCGATCGACCATGAGCGCCAGGGCACGTTCGGCCATCCCGATGGCCCGCATGGCGTGGTGGATCCGGCCCGGGCCGAGGCGGGCCTGGGCGATCATGAAGCCGTCACCCTCCTGCGCCAGCAGGTTGCCGGCCGGGACGCGGACGTCGTCGAAGGTGATCTCGGCGTGGCCGTGCTGGTCGTGGAATCCGAAGATCGGCAGGTCGCGGCGGATCTGGACCCCGGGGGTCTCTCTCGGGACGAGGATCATGGACTGCTGACGATGCGTGGACGCCGACGGGTCGGTCTTCCCCATGAGGATGAAGACCTGGCAGCGCTCGTCCATGGCTCCGCTCGTCCACCACTTGCGGCCGTTGATGACGTACTCATCGCCGTCGCGCTGAATGGTGGTGCGGATGTTGGTGGCATCGCTGGAGGCCACATCGGGCTCCGTCATCGCGAACGCGGAACGGATCTCGCCTTCGAGCAACGGCTCCAGCCACTGCTTCTTCTGCTCATCGGTGCCGAACAGGTGCAGAGTCTCCATGTTGCCGGTGTCCGGCGCCTGGCAGTTGATGGCCTCCGGCGCGATCACCGGCGACCATCCCGAGATCTCCGCCACCGAGGCGTACTCGAGGTTGCTCAGTCCCGAGAGCTGCGGCAGGAAGAGGTTCCACAGGCCGCGGCGACGTGCGGAGTCCTTCAGCTCCTCGATGACAGGTGGCAGGCTGTGCCGGCCGTGCTCGTGAAGATGTCGGGCGTAAGGCTCCTCGGCGGGGAAGACCTCCTCGCGCATGAAGTCCCACATCCGCGCGCAGGCGTCCTGCGCGCTGGGAGACAGGTCGAAGTCCATTCTCAGTCCTCTCGTTCGAGTCGTTCGAGGCCCTCGTCGGCGATGAGCAGCACCTCTGCGTCCAGGTCGCCGAACTGCTGGCCTGCCATCGCGTCGGCGGCCACCCGCGCAGCGATGCCCTGGGCGATGACCGCGAACTTGTAGTGCGCGAAGGCTTCGTAGAAGGCCAGGTTCTCGACCGGGCGACCGGTCGTCTGCTCGTACCGCTCGACCAGATGGCGGCGCCCCGGGAATCCGGCCGCCTGGGTGACCGCCGGCGTCAGCTGGAACCGTCGGTCGCCGGGTTCGCGCCAGTAGAGCAGCATCAGCGCGAGGTCGGTCAGTGGGTCACCGAGCGTGGACATCTCCCAGTCGAGGACGGCACGTACGCGCGCGGGGTCGTCGAGATCCATCATGCAGTTGTCGAGGCGGTAGTCGCCGTGGACGATGCTCGTCTGAGGGTTCGTGGGGATGCAACCGGAGAGCCGGCTGCCGAGTTCGGTGACGGCAGCGACGTCATGGGACTTCGAGCGCGCCCATTGATCGTTCCACCGTCGCACCTGCCGCTCCAGGTATCCCTGCGGTCGCCCGAAGTCGGCCAGCCCGACCTCGTCCGGGTCGACCTGGTGGAGCGCGGCAAGAGCGTCGACCAGGCCGTCGGCGAGAGCGACCTTGTCCCGCGCCCGTTCGGCGTAGCCTGCGGGAAGGTGTTCTCGGATGCTGTGCCCGATCACCTTCTCCATCACGTAGAACGGTGCCCCGATCAGATCGCCGTCGTCCTCGAGCAGGACCTGGGCCACAGGCACGGCCGTGCCTTGCAGCGCTCGCTGGATGCGGGCCTCCCGGCCCATGTCGTGGGCGCTGGGCAGCAGGTCGCCGGCGGGCGGCCGGCGCAGGATCACCGCGCCGGCCGCGGACTCGACCTCGAAGGTGAGGTTGGACTTGCCGCCCGCCACCAAGGTGGCGCTGGCCTCGACCCAGCGGTCGTCACCGAGTGCCTCGGACAGGGCCGGGCCGAGCCGGTCCAGCCCGGCGTACGCCTCGACACTCGCGGTCACGTCGATTGGCTTCGCAGCTCGCGGCGAAGGATCTTGCCGGTGACAGTCTTGGGCAGTTCCCCGATGATCTCGATCGAGCGGGGGTACTTGTAGGCAGCCATGTTCTGCTTGGCATGCTCGATCAGCTCCTCGGCGGTGACCTCGGCACCGGGCTGGAGGGAGACGTACGCCTTCACGCTCTCGCCGCGATACTCGTCGGGGACGCCGACCACGGCCGCCTCACGGACGGCAGGGTGCGTGTAGAGCACGTCCTCGACCTCGCGCGGCCACACCTTGTAGCCCGCGGCGTTGATCATGTCCTTCTTCCGGTCGACCAGGTAGAACCAGCCGGCCTCGTCCATGAAGCCCACGTCGCCGGTGCGGAGCTCGCCATCGGGCATCGAGGACTTGGTGGCGTCGGGACGATGCCAGTACCCCGGCACGACCTGCGGGCCGCTGGTGACGATCTCGCCCACCTCGCCGACCGGCAGCTCCTTGCCGTCCTCGTCCAGGATCCGCACGACCGTGTTGAAGACCGGGACCCCGACGGAGAGCGCACCGGAGGTCGGGTCGACCGGTGCACGGCTCCCGAACGGGACGCCGTGCGACGGACTGCTGGTCTCGGTGAGGCCGTAGACGTTGTGGATGTACTGACCGGTCTTCTCCAGCAGCGAGTCGGCCAGCGCCGGCGCGATCGGTGCTCCGCCGGACAGGATTGCTCGGAACGATGCCCAGTCCTCCCGGCCCACGCCGTCCAGGTTCGTGAGCGCGACGAACACGGTGATCGATCCGACCGTGAACGTGGGGCGGTGCTCACGGATGGCATCCATCATCACGTTCGGCTCGAACCGGTGAGCGAGGACCAACGGACACCCGACGAGCAACGCGACGCCGACGTGCGCCACGAGCCCGGTGATGTGGAACAGCGGTGCCACGCCGAGCACCGAGTCCGTGGGCTCCAGACCGACCCAGTCGCGATACGTCTGGGAGTTGAAGGCCAGGTTGCCGTGCGTGTTCATCGCGCCCTTCGGCTCCCCGGTGGTGCCGGAGGTGTACGTCAGGACCGCGACAGCGGCCGGATCCGGGTTGACGTCATCGAGACGTCGGCCGTCGTGCTCGCTGATGATCTCGGCCAGGGCCAGGGTCCCATCCGGCGTACGACGACCTGCGTCCTTGAACAGACGCTCGTCGTTGCGAGTCTGGAAGTCCAGCGGCGAACAGGTGATGACCGTGGAGACCGCGGTGTCACCGGTTGCGATGACCCCGCGCGCCACGTCCTCGTACAGGTCCTCGAGGCACAGCAGCACGCTCGCCTCGGAGTCCTTCAGCAGGAACGTCAGCTCGCGGGCCTTGTTCATCGGGTTCACGGCGACCGCTGCCCCGCCGGCCTTCCAGGCCGCCAGAAGGCCGACCACGAACGCCGGGTTGTTCTGCACGTACAGGGCAAGGCGGTCGGTGCCCGAGAATCCGTTGTCCCGCAGCGCACCGGCCAGCGCATCGCTGTGCGCGTCCAGGTCGGCGAAGGTGAGCGTCCCGTCGAAGTACGTGATCGCGGGAGCGTCGGGGGTGCGAGCGACGGATGCCTTGAAGGCATCGAGCAGACTCGGGTGCTCGACCTCGATGTCGGTGGGTGTGCCCGCTCGGTAGGCGGCGAGCCAGGGCCTCTGCTTGTAGATAGTCACTTGATCACCAACGGGTTGACCGGGGAGCCGCTCGCACGGCTCACCTTCAGCGGGGCGGCGGTGTAGAGGAACGTGTACTGGCCGTCCTCGGCGCAGTCGGCGGCGAGCTTCTCCAGGTCACAGATCTCGGTGAACACGACGCCGAGGTTGCGCATCAGGGCGCAGTGGAGCGGGAGCGCGACGCCGATGTTGGGGTCGATCGTGACTTCGTTGGCGATGGTGTCGGTGACCAGGTTCGGAATCTCCATCTCCTGGAACCACGCGACCAGCTCCTTGCTGTAGACCAGACCCGGCTCGACGAAGCCGTCGTAGAACGCGTCGCCCTGGTCGAAGAAGAGCTTGAGGAAGTTGGTCCGGATGATCAGCACGTCGTGCTTCTCGATCGTGGTCCCCTGCGCCTCCGCGCACGCGATCAGGTCCTCGTGGGTGAACGTCTCTCCCTTGTCGAGGTTCTCCTTCCCGCGATACCGGGCGATGTCGAGCAGGATCCCGCGCCCGGCCACGCCGCGCTCGGCGAGCGGCTGCACGCTGGCCTTGTCGAGACCGCCGACGGTGGTGCGGGCGTCATAGCCGTTCCAGATCTTGCCGTCGTACCAGACATGGCCCAGCGCGTCGTACTGCGTGGAGCCCTGGAGGAAGGCGTCGAGCTTGTCGTCGGCGTAGTGGAGCCCGCCGGGAAACTGCGGGGCGTCAGGCCCGTCCCAGGTTGCCTCATCCATGATCTGGGTGCGGGTCGCCGGTTCGCGACTGGGCCAGACCGGATCGCCGTTCGGGTCGCCGATCAGCCGCTGCAGGGTGAACACCTTGCCGGAGGCGATGGTCCCCACCCCCTTCAGGGCGTGAGCCTCGGTGAGGTAGTTCAGAGAACCGACCTCGTCATCGGGCCCCCACTTGCCCCAGTTGGTCGGTGAGCCGTCGAGCACTTCCTCGATTGTCGGAACCGCCGAAGCCTCGGTCATCAGCATCCTCCTTGTTCAGGCGAACAGAACGCTCGCTCGGTATCTCCTAAACACAGGACCCTCACACGAACAGATGCGCGCCGTCAAGAGCGTGTGCGGAAGTTTGGCATTCCCGCCGAGTGTTCAGATAGACTGAACACATGAGTGTGGATGCCACTGTCGGCCAGACCGTCAGACGACACCGACAGAACGGCGACGTCAGCCTCCGGGAGCTGGCGGCGCGCATCGGCGTGAGCCCCGCGACCATGAGCGCCGTCGAGAACGGTCGGACCGCGGTATCGGTGCCACGCCTGCATGACATCGCCGCGGCCCTCGGTGTCGACGTTCGCGAGCTGATCGGCACTCCCGAGCCCGCCAGATCGACACGACCGGCGTCGGCGCCGACCGAGCGGGCCGCGGAAGCCGGCGACTGGCGCGAGTTCTCGCCCCTACCGATCGATCCGATCCTCACCGCGGCCATCCGCGCGTTCGTCTCGACGGGCTACCACGGGGCCACGCTCCGCTCGATCGCCGAGCTGGCCGACATGAGCATCCCCGGCGTCTACCATCACTACGCCAGCAAGCAGGACCTGCTCGTCCGGATCCTCGACATCACCATGACCGACCTGAACTGGCGCGTCGAACGAGCGCGGGACGAGGGCGAGGATCCGCTGAGCCGGGTCGCACTCATCGTCGAGGCACTCGCGCTCTACCACGCCTGCCGCACCGATCTCGCCTTCATCGGGGCCAGCGAGATGCGCAGCCTGGAGCCCGACAACTACCGGCGGATCGCCGACTCCCGCAACCACGTCCAAGAACTGCTCGATGAGCAGATCGCGGCCGCTGTCGACGCGGGCGGCCTCGAGGTCACCCACGCACGAGACGCCGGCAAGGCGATCACCACGATGTGCACCGGCCTGGTGACCTGGTTCCGCACCGATGGAACCTCGCCCCCCGAACAGATCGCCAGGGAGTACGCAGGTTTCGCGAAGCGGATGCTGGGCGCCGACTGAACCGCTCCGCGGGAGCGGCAGCACGCGACCAGATCGGACGCGTGCTGCCGCTCCCGCGGAGGCGTCGGCTCACATCTTGGTGATGGCGCCGGCATCGATGGGCAGCGCGATCCCGGTGACGTACCTGGCCTCGTCCGAGGCCAGCCAGGCCACGGCGGCGCTCACGTCGCGTGGCTCGAGCCACGGGATGGGCAGCAGGTTCATCCCGGCCTCGCAGGCCTCACGGAAGTCCTCGTGGGTCGGCGACTCGAGGTCGGGCCGGAACAACCGGTACATCGCCTCGTGGTCGATCATGTCGGTGAGGACCGAGGTCGGCTGGACCGCGTTGCAACGGATGCGGTGGGCACCGAGCTCGTTCGCCATCGAACGGACCAGGCCGATGACGCCGTGCTTCGCGGCGACGTAGTGGGCGACGTTCGGGAACCCGAGGGTGCCCCCGGTGGAGCTGATCAGGATGATCGAGCCGCCGTCGCCCTGCTCGATGAGCGTCGGCACGGTCGCGCGGACCGTCTTCCAGACGCCGGAGAGGTTGACGTCGATCATCTCGTTCCACTGGTGCTCGGTCAGCTCGTGGACCGGCGCCGAGGAGAAGATGCCGGCGTTGGCCACGACGACGTCGAGCCTGCCGAGCTGCTTCACGCCGTCGGCGACCGCCTCGGTGAGACCGGCGAGATCACGTACGTCGCACTCGTGCGCGACCACCGTGCGACCGGCCTTCTCGATGTGCTTGGCGGTCTCGGCCAGGTCCTCGGGCCGAGCACCCCGATAGTCGGTCGTGGAGACGTCCTGACAGACGTCCACGAGGATGAGGTCGGCGCCCTCCTCCGCCAGCCGGATCGCATGTGACCTGCCTTGGCCTCGGGCGGCGCCGGTGACCAGGGCGACCTTCCCGTCGAGTGTTCCCATGGTGTCCTCCTGTGTGACGTACGTAACTGACATCGACACTGGTCGAGTGCGGCTACGGGGCCAACCGGGTTTCCACGTGGTCAACCACGTGGACCGGGTCGACCGGTGATCTCACCCGGCGGCGCCCCACGAGCGTCCGGGTCCGCGGACGGGTGCCGAACACGTACCGGACCACGTGGTCGTGCGGATACGCCGGCCGTCGCGCTCGGCGATCGTGATGCACATCACGTTCGCGTATCGGGCCGCGGCCCGGCCAAGGAGATAGCCATGACATCAGTACTTGCCAACGAGACCGGCACCCGCCAGGACCACCTCGACCGCGCCCGGAGGGTGGCAGAGGTGGTCGAGGCGGAGGCCGACGCCATCGAGGAGCAGGCCACGATCACCAAGCCTGTCTACGACGCGCTCGTGGAGGAGCGTCTGTTCTGGATGCTGGTCCCCGAGGAGCTCAACGGTGAGGGCCTGAGCCTGGTCGAGAGCTTCGAGGTCATCGAGGAGCTCTCGCGCGCCGACGGCTCCACCGGGTGGGCGTTCATGGCCAACAGCCTGAGTACGTCGCTCGCGGCCGGCTACCTTCCCGCTCAGGGCGCCCAGGACCTCTTCGGCCAGGACCTCCCCGGGATCACCGCCGGCATGATCCTGCCGACCGGCGGCGGCAAGAAGGTCGACGGCGGCTACGTCGTGACCGGCAAGTACCAGTTCGCCAGCGGCTCCGCGCACGCCTCCTGGATCGGTGCCGGCTTCGTGGTCACCGACGACGAAGGCAACCCGAAGACCTCGCCCGACGGGCAGCCGATGTGCCGCACGGCGTTCGTACCCAGGGACCAGGTCGAGTTCCGCGGCAACTGGGACGTCTGGGGCCTGGTCGGCACCGGGTCCTACGACTACGGCATCACCGAGCTGTTCATCCCGGACGAGCACGTCTTCGACACCTTCTCCACCACGCCCGAACGCCAGGAGCCGGTCTACCGCTTCGGCCTGCTCGGCATCGGGGTCGGTGGCCACGCCCCGGTCGCGCTCGGTATCGCCCGGCGCGCCCTGGACGAGATCGTCAAGATCGCCACGGTGAAGGCCCGCGTCGGCTACCCGACGGTGATCGGGGACTCGGAGCTGTTCAAGCTGGAGTTCGCCAAGACCGAAGCGCTCTACCGAGGCGCCCGGGCGTACGTCTACGAGGTTCACCGCGAGGCCGAGGACTGGATCAACGCGGGCAACGACCTGACCGAGACGCACAGCGCTCGGCTGCGTCAGTCGATCACCTGGGTCCAGGAGGTGGCCGCCACGGTGACCGGCTTCGCGCACCGCTGGGGCGGCAGCCAGTCGTTCCGCAACCCGACCGCGCTCGGCCGGGCCACCCGCGACGCGGCCGTCGCGACCCAGCACCTGCTGGTCGACCCGATGACGATGGTGGACGCGGCCGCGCCGATCATGGCCGAGTACGGCGAGGGTCGCCAGAGCTGATCAGCCAGAACTGATCAGCCGGCGCTCGGCCACGGCGCCGTCGGGCCCGCGGCCGAGCCGATCAGCTGGGCGACCTGTGTGCGGCTGGTGAGGCACAGCTTCTGCAGGACGTGCTCGACGTGGCCCTCGATCGTGCGGGGCGAGAGCACCAGCCGCGCGGCGATCTCCTTGTTGGACAGTCCCTGAGCGACCAGGTTCGCCACCTCCTGCTCACGCTTGGTCAGCGGTCCGGCCGAGGTCCGCGCGGCCGGGGCGGGCTGGTCCGAGACCTCCTCGAGCGCGAAGCCGATCGCCTCGGAGACCGACTTGGCGGCCCCGTCGGCGTAGAGCCGGGTGTAGCGCGGCTCCCCGAGCAGCGCCTCGGCGGCCGCGGCGTACCGCTCTCGCACCTGGACCCAGTGGTTGGAGCCGTAGAGCTGCTTGCCGAAGGCGCCCCAGAGCTTGGACGCCGAGCCGATCAGCACCGCGGCCCGCTCGCCGTGCCCGCGCACCGACTCGACCCAGCCGAGCAGGTCCAGGATGAGGGTCGCGCCGATCTCGTCGTCGAAGTCCCGGATCATCGCCAGGCCGTCGAGCGCCATCTGGTGGGCGCGGTCGGAGTCACCCTCGGCCAGCGCGATCGCGCCGAGACCGAACTCGGCGTAGGCGCGGAACCAGCGCTCCCCGCTGGTCACGCCGCGCTCCTGCACCTCGGCATAGTGCCGGCGCGACTCGTCCGCCTGCCCCTTGTAGGCGTAGAGCATCCCGAGGTGCACGTCGAGAGCGGAGCGCAGCCCGCCCCGGGGCTCGCGCTCCCGGTAGCGCTCGAGGGCGCTGAGCAGCAACGGCTCGGCTGCCTCCGCCTCGCCGGCGAAGTAGGCAGCCAGCCCTCGCGTGTGCTCGACGAAGTCGAGCGTCTCCACGTGTCCGGCGTCGGTCGCGAGCCGGTGAGCGGCGTCGAGGGAGACCGCGGCCCCGTGCCGGTCGCCCTGCAGCGTCTGCACGAGCGCCATCGTGGCGAGGACTCGGCCGCGACCCTCCGGGTCGGTCACCGCGGCGGCGGCGCGGTCCAGCCAGAGCCGGTGCTCGCGCACGGAGAAGCCACCCGCCCACAGGAACCACGGCTCGGAGACGACCTCGGCCCCGGTACGCCGCACCGCGATGTCGCTCTGGGCCTCCAGCGCCCACTTCAGGGAGCTGCGCAGGTTGGCGCGGTTGGCGCGGAACCAGGCGTTGATACGCACCTGATCCGGGCCGGGCCAGGCTGCGACGAGCTCGCTGACCTTGCCGTTGATCCAGTCGAGCAGGCGACGGTGGAGGTCGCGCGACTCGTCCTGGTCCAGGTGGCCCTGGCCGTACTCGCGGATCGTCTCGAGCATCCGGAACCGCACGGCGCCGCCGCGCTCCTCACGGATGAGGATCGACTTGCCGACGAGCGCCATGATCGCGTCCAGGATCCGCACGGCGGTGAAGTCCGCGTCGGTGCAGATCTCCTCGGCCATGGCCAGATCGAACCCGTCGGTGAAGATCGAGGCCCGCTTCCACAGCAGCTGCTGCTCGCTGGTGCAGAGGTCGTGGCTCCAGTCGAGGGTGGCGGCCAGGCTCCGATGCCGGGTGGCCGCGGCCCGGTTGCCCGTCGTGAGCAGGTCGAGGCGGTGGTCGAGGCGCTCGGCCAGGTCGGCCACCGAGAGCACCGGGAGCCGGGCACAGGCCAGCTCGATCGCGAGCGGGAGACCGTCGAGGTGCTCGCACACCCGGCGTACGGCTTCGCGGTTGCTCTCGTCGATGCGAAAGCCGCTGAGGACCGCGTCGGCGCGACTCTCGAACAGCGCGAGCGCCGATCCCACCGCGGCCGCCGAACGTTCCTCGCCCGCTGCCGAGACCTGCAGCGGTGCGAGCGCGAAGACGAACTCCTCCGGAACCGCCAGCACCTCCCGGCTGGTGGTCAGGACCCGCAGGTTGGTGGTGCCCTGCAGGAGCAGGTGCACCAGATCGGCGCAGGCGTCGACGAGGTGCTCGCAGTTGTCCAGGATGAGCAGGATGTGACGGTCGGAGAGGTGCTCGAGGAGAGCCTCCTCCGCCGTCTCGCCCTGCTGGTCGCGGCCGGCGAGCCCCAGCCCCTCGAACACGGCTTGCGAGATGAGCTCGGGGCTGAGCAGGCCGGCCAGGCCGACGAACCGGACCCCGTCGGGGAAGGCCCGGCGGACCTCCCGTCCGACGTGCGAAGCGAGCCGGGTCTTGCCGATGCCGCCCGGGCCGGTGATCGTGACCAGACGGTGCTCCCCCAGCAGGCTGCGGAGCCGGGCGACCTCGGTGTCGCGGCCGACGAAGCTCGTCGCGAAGCGTGGCAGCGAGGCATGCGGGGAGGTCGAGGCAGCGGTGGCCTCCGACCTCTCGGAGTCGGCCTCGGCCGTCAGCTCGGTGCGGGCGCGTGCTGCGTACTTCGCGAGGGTGGACGCCGCGTGCTCCCACTCGAGCGCCGCGGCGAGGTCGCGGACCGCGATCTCGGGATCACGACGGAGCTCGCGCTTGATCGCCGACTCGTTGGCGTCATAGAGCGTCCGCTGCGTGCCACGCCGGTCGCCGGGCGCACTCTCGAGCGCCAGCGCGCGGCGCACGGTATTGCGAGACATGCCAAGCCTGCGGGAAATTCCTTTGATGGTCTCTCCGTCCGCGTGAAGAGATCTAATTCTTTCCCATTCGTCGGTATTCATCTCGCCCTCGGGGTGGATTTTCGGAGCACCACCGAGACGTGGTGATGTCCATCACTTTTGCCGACAGATCGTGGCATGTCAACCGTCGCCCGCCACCCCGATATCGATTCCGATCGACCTCCCCAGACTCTCGCGGAACAGCGCCCTGCGAAGGGGGGTCAAGTTGTAGACCGATGGATCGCGACCGCTCCGGGGACGACGCGATTGACCCGCACAGCAGCGATGTCCGCGACCTCGACGGCTCGCGTGGCGGACCACGTGGTCATCCGGTGCCGCTCGCAGCCGAGACGCGAGAGAGTAATGCACGTCACATCAGAAGATATTCGCCGAACCGCATGCAGGGCTGTCCGATATCGACCGGGTCCAGCTCTATATCGACGTGCTTTCTCGCGAATTCACCGCTGGCTTTTTATCTCTTCCGAATTCACTAGGAGATCATGATGACCGGATCCAACATCGACGCCCTCAAGAACGCATTCTCCGCTGCCGACGCCGGAGATGCGGGTCCTCTCGTCGCGCTCTACGACGACGGTCTCTCCTGGGCCGGCTTCACCCTCGAGGGCACCCAGACCGTCTACACCAAGGCGTCCTTCCTCGAGGCGTTCGGCGTGCTGGCGAAGCTCGACGAGTCGTCCAACGAGGTCCTCGACGCGTTCGAGACGCCGGAGGGCATCGTGACCGCGACCCTGCGGCTCTACCGTCGCCTGGGCGAGAAGACCCTGGACGTCCAGGGTGTCTTCACGCACCGGTTCGTGGACGGCAAGGTGACCCACGGCTCCGACACGGTGCCGGCCGAGTTCGAGGCGTTCTGGGCCGAGACCGGCCTGGCCGGCTGACCCGTCCACGGCGCAGACCCAGGAGTTTCCGATGACGATCACACCCGCACGCGAGCACACCTCCGCGGCCCTGGGTCGCGCCGTACGGCCGCGCCACACCATGACGCCGTCCTCGTCCTTCCGAGACGTCATGGCCAACATGGCCGCGCCCGTCTCGGTGATCACCGCAGCCGAGGACGGTGTGGGCAGCGGTGCCACCGTCAGCGCGCTGATGTCCTTGTCGATGGACCCCGAGATGATCGTCGTCGCGCTCGACCGCGGTTCGACGACCCTGGCGGCGATCCAGCGGACCGGCCGGTTCGGGGTCAACATCCTGGCGGCCCACCAGAAGGATCTCGCGATGCGCTTCGCGTCCAAGGCTCGGAACAAGTTCGCTGACCTGGCATGGTCGCTCGAGTCCGGCGTGCCGCGCCTAGTCGGTGTGTCCGGATGGGTGCGCTGCACCGTCGAACGCATCCAGCCCGGCGGCGACCACGTGCTCGTCTGCGGGCGGGTCGAAGCGGCGTTCCACGATGCCGAACGTGCGGCCCTGACCTACCAGGGCCGCACGTTCGGCACGCATCGCCAGGCCTGACCTCAGAGGAACGACGTCTCGCGGGTCAACCCGTAGCGCGGGTGCTCACCGATCACCATCGACTCCAGGATCCCGTAGCCCTCGGCGTCGCCTTCGCGGACCTTGATCACACAGTCGCGCAGCTGGTGCACCTCGCGCGCGGTCTTCGGGTCCGACACGTCCGCGAACCGTTCACCGTCCTCGTGGTGGTCGCCGAGGTACGTCCCGTGACGGGTGCCCTTGAACCCGAAGTAGAGGCCGGTGCCGAGGTGGAAACCCGTGTCGCCGGCCGGCTCGATCTCCAGGGTCCTGGTCCGGCCCCAGCCGGCGTCGAAGGTGAGCGTCCCGCCCAGGAGGCGGCGGTTGTCGGGGTCGAACCGGAGATCGTCCTTCAGCCCGTTCAGCGGGGTCTGGGTGCCGTCGGGGTTGTTGACGAACCCGGAGAAGTAGGTGACCTCCGTCCCCTCCATCTGGATGTAGTAGTGCACCTCGTAGTGCGAGCCGTCGGGACGTACGAGATACATCGGGCTCCACAACAGCAGGAAGTCGCCCTCGAGACGCTGCACCTTGTTGACGTCGGGGGCCGGGTCGCCGACGTCCATCCGGACGCCCCAGGAGTGGTCGCGGTAGGCGTACCACTCGTCGGGGGTGATCTCGATGGTCTCCCCATCGATGGTCAGGGTCCCCTCGGCGGTGCAGAGCTGGTGGTAGCGCAGCACGTCGGACTGGACCCGGAAGGCAGCCGCCTCTCTCTGGGCGTCCTTGGCCTCGAGGAACGGGGGCAGGACGGCGGTGAGCACGACGTCGTACGAGATCGGCTGGATGTCGTTCTCCGCCAGCGTCCAGCGCACCTTCTTCAGCGGCTCGATGACCTCGTAGTCCAGCGGGCCGGCGCCGATCCGCTCCGGGTCGTTGCCGAGCACCCGCGAGGCTCGTACGGTGATCTGCTCGACACCTCGCGAGACGCCGGCGAACATGTCCATCACGTTGCGGTTGTGGTACTTGCCGATCCCCTGGTCGATCTGCAGGGAGCCGTCCTTCTTGAAGATCGGGCCCCACAGCTTCTCGGTCCAGGAGATGTCCGACTCGCCGACGGTGGCGAAGGTCTGAGGCAGCTGGTGGCACAGGAGCTCGTCGTTGGGGACGATCATCTGCTGGGACTGTCGCATGAGTGGTCCTCCTCGTTTCGTGGGATCAGCGGACGGGCCGGAACGAGCCCGGGTTCGGCGTCGCGACGATCGGGGTGCCGAACGCGGCCGCGGCCTTGTCGTCGTTGTCCAGCGGGTCCGGGTAGAGCGCGCGGGTCGCGGGAGAGATCTCCCAGTCGATGTCGTCGAGCACGCCGGCGGCAGCCGCGAACGGCTTGAGGCCCCACGAGTACATCGTCGTAGCGGCCAGCACCCGCTCCTCGCGAGACATCGCCGCGAACCGCTCGTAGAGCACCATGTGGCTGCGGGCGATCGCCGAGGTGACGCCTGCCCACTCCTCCGGCGCCAGGACCTTCCGGCCACCGTCGGCAGCGTGCCCGATCACCGTGGCGTGGCTCAGCAGCGACATCAGCTGGTCGGGCTCGGTGAAGGTGGTGCCCCAGTCGTTGATCTCGAACTCGGTGAACACGCTCGGGTCATAGCGCAGCACGAGGGTCAGGGCGGAGTACGGAGCCTCGATGCCGTCCATCCACGGGTAGCCGAAGACACCGTTCTGGTCCAGGCACAGGTAGTCGCGGACGATGGCGACGGTCCCGTCCCCGGCGTCGTAGGGACCGGAGTCGTAGATGCCGACCCGGGAGTCGGTGAAGGAGAGGAAGGAGAAGCCGGACACGGTGGCGTTGAGCTGCTTGAGCGCCTTGCGCGAGTCGTCGGCCAGCGGCTGCGTCGCGGTGAGCAGCCAGGCGACCTCGTCCTCGGGCAGGTAGCGGTCGGTGAACCCGGCGTCCTTGTTGTCCATGGTGCCGTCGCCGCGCTGGGCCAGGGTCAGCCGCCGCCAGAAGTCGACGACGTCGCGTACCTCGTCCGCGCGGTCCCCGGGGGTGGTCCCGCCCAGCTCCGAGAGCGCCTCGCGGCCGCACAGGTAGTGGTAGCCGGCCATCCAGGTCCACAGCGGGCTCGCCTGGCCGCAGCGCTGGGAGAGACCGCGGGCGATCTCCTCCGGCGCCTTCGCCTCGCGGATCGTACGGACCCGGCTGCCGTAGGTGTGGTAGTCCTCGATGGTCGAGAGGCACATGTACGGCAGCATCGGGAACAGCTCGGAGGTGAAGGCCGAGCGCCGGGTCATCTCCGGCTTGAAGGCCCGGCCCATGTGGCCGATCAGGTCGTCGAGCCGGTCCTCGGTCAGCGGCTCGGCGATCAGCGCGTCGAGACCGTCGGGAGTGACCTCGACGTCGAACTTCTTCACACCGATGTCGTCGCCGACCCTGCGTACGTAGTCCCACCAGTCGTCATGGATGCTCACAGCGTTGCTCCTTCGGGAAGCTTCTCGATGATGGCTGTGCCGTCGTCGACCACGACCAGGGAGATCGTGGTGCCGTCGGACAGGTCCTGCTCGACGCTCGCGCCGACCAGGCAGGGCACGTCGAACTCACGGCTGACGATCGCCAGGTGCGAGCGGAGGGTGCCGTCGAGGGCCACGATCCCGCCGAGCCGACCGAGGATCGGCGAGAGGAACGTGGTGCCTCCGGAGGCGACCAGCGCGATGGTGCCGGACAGGTCGTCGTCGAAGGACGCGATCACGTCGCTCGGTGCGGTGAAGCGTCGGACCACGCCCTCGGTCCGCTCGAAGCGGAAGCTCGGGGTGCCGGTGCCGATCTGCTCGCTCATGCCTGACCTCCCAGCGGCCGGAAGCAGCCGTCGCGGTCCTGCGGGACGAACACCCCGCCGATCAGACCGAGGGCGACGTCGGAGTCCTTGAACCGGTCGTAGGACTCGACGACGCTCGGGCTCACCGACCAGTCGATCTCGTCGTAGCAGCCGGCCATCCGGGCCCAGCTCTTCAGCTTCCAGGCGTACATCTGGGTCGCGTAGAGGTTGCGCTCCTCGGCCTCGGTCTCGGCGAGCCGCTGGTAGAGCCGGCGGTGTGCCTTGCGGATCGTGGAGGTGACGTCGTCGATCTCGTCGGCACCGAGCGGCCGCAGCCCCTCGTCGTCGTTGACGAAGACCCGGGCCTCGATCAGGTCACCGAGGTAGTCGGAGGGCTGGAACCACGCGGTTCCCCAGACGTTGTTCTCCATCTTCACCGTGTCCGGGAGGCGGAAGGCGAGCACGAACTGGTGGTGGGCCAGGTCCTCACGGATCCCGTCGAGCCAGGGGAACTCGCCGTACTTGTCCAGGCAGAGCTCCCGCAGGGCCAGGAAGGTGCCGTCACCGAGGTGGTAGGGACCGGTGTCGCACACGGCGGTGCGGGCGTCGCAGTTCTCCAGGAAGGCGTACGCGGTGAGCCGGGCGCCGAGCTTGCGCAGACTCGTGCGCATCGCGTCGTCAGCGGGCAGCAGCTGGTCCCGGATGGCGCCCAGCTGGGCGTCGTCGACGACACGGCAGCTGTCGGCGGGGTCGGCGTCCATGTTGAACAGCACGCCGTCGCGGCGGGTGGCGATGGTCGCCTCGCGCCAGAACCTGAGGACGGTCAGCTGGTCCTCGAGGCCGTCCTCGAGGGAGGTCTCGCCGAGGTCGACGTAGAGCTCGCGGCCGGTCAGGTAGTGCAGGGGCATGGCGGCGAGATTGATGAACGACTTCTTGGTGCCGATCGTCGGCTGGGACCGGACGAGGTCCGTCGCCGTGGTGTGCGCGAGGATCGTACGGATCCGGTCGGGCACCCGGAGGTAGTCCTCCATCATCGACATGACGATGTAGGTGTTCATCCCGAACAGCTCGGACTCGAAGACGGTCCGGGCGGAGAGCTCGCTCTTGTAGGCCGCACCGCCCTTGTGGACCAGCAGGTTCCACTCCTCGAGGGTCGGCTCGTAGCCGGGGTCGGTGTAGAGGGCGTGGGTGTCCGTGGACGCTGCGGTGGTCATGCGGGCACCCCCGCCCCGGCGAGGATCTTGGCCGTGGCCGGATCGGTGAGGTCGAGGGTGACTTCGTCACCGTCGCCGACCTCCCCGGTGAGGTCGGCGGTCACGACACAGGGCACCGCGGCCTCCCGGCAGAGGATCGCCAGATGCGACTCGGGGCTCCCCGCGGTGCACACGATGGCCTTGAGGTCGGGCAGGATCGGCGAGAGGAAGGTCATGCCTCCCTTGTTGACGAACGCGACAATGTCCTCGAGCTCGTCGTCGTCGACCGAGAGGACGTCGCTGGTGTCGATGAACCAGCGGGCGGTGCCGGTGATCTGCCCGGCGGTGAAGAGGTTCGTTCCCGTTCCCAAGAGTGTTGACGGCATCAAGATTTCTCCGTTCGGCGAGGGGTTCACAGACACTGGGTCGAGCGCCTGGATGGCTCGACAGTAGGGACGGAGTGATCTCCGTCACGATCCACGTTGGTGGACAATCCACACCCCGATGTGGGCGGTCGTCTTGACACAGGAACGCCGACGACCCCGACCGCAGAGCTGCGGTCGGGGCGTCGGTCCGAGACGGTCAGCTCCTGTCGGCGTCCGCCTCGAGCACCTCGGAGCGGAACGCTTCGATCCAGGCCTCCGGGACGCCGGTGGAGGCCACCCAGGCGCGGGCGCCGCCGCGCTCCTGCAGCCAGTCGAGCACGACGGTCGCCGACTCCTCCCGAGGCAGGAACACCTCGAGCCGACGCTCACCGAACAGGTCTCGGTAGTAGGCGTGGGTGCCGAGACGCTCGAGCACCGACCCGATGCCGTCGCCGGTCGCCCGGAAGTCGGCCAGGATGTCGTCCCGGCTCACCCCGGCGAGCGAGAGCAGCACGATCGCGAGCAGGCCGGTGCGGTCCTTCCCGGCCGCGCAGAAGAAGTACGCCGGTAGCCGGCCGGGCTCCAGCACCGTGCGCAGCGTCTCGGCGAGCTGCTGCTCCCCCGCCGCCAGGTAGGAGTCGGAGTGGGCGACGGCGAAGGGCACGGTCCCCGAGCCGAGGGAGTGCCGGTGCCGGTCCACTCCCCAGCGCGACCAGTCGACGTCCTCGAGCTCGATCTCGACCGGACGCCGCAGGTCGACGGCGGTCCGCAGACCGGCCGGTGGCTCACCTCCATCGACCAGCCAGTGCGGAAACTCCCCGCGGAACAGCACACCGCTGCGTACGCGTCGGCCGCCGGAGGTACGCAGCCCGCCCAGGTCACGGAAGTTCGCTCCCGCCCCGGCCCCGGCTGTCATCGGTTGGCCTCCAGGACGGAGACGACGCAGTTGTTCCCGTCCATCCCGGCGGCTCCTCCGCCCATGGTCTCCACGACGCCCAGCCGGTGGCGTCGCACCTGTCGGGCGCCGGCCTCACCGCGCAGCTGCCACACGATCTCGGCCAGCTGGGCGGTGCCGGTGGCCCCGAGCGGGTGCCCGCGGGAGAGCAGGCCTCCGCTCGGATTGACCGGCTGGGCGCCGTCGCGCGCGGTGTGTCCGGAGGGCGCGAGCTCGGCGCCCTTGCCCAGCGGCGCCAGGCCCAGGGCCTCCAGCGCGATCACCTCGCCGATGGTGAAGGCGTCGTGCACCTCCAGCACATCGATGTCCGAGATGCCCACCCCCGCCTCGGCGAAGGCGGCCTCGGCGGCGCGTACGACCGGGTCGAAGCCCCACACGTGCTCGGAGCGCTGGTCCCACAGCTGCCCGGAGACGTACGCCGAGGAGCGCACGAGTACGTCCCTGGTGCCCGAGCCGCGATGACGCCCGACCACCGCGGCGCCGGCACCGTCCGTCGTGGGACAGCACTGCAGCAGGGTGAGCGGCTCGACGATCATCCGCGACTCCAGCACCTCCTGCAGGCTCGGCGGCTGTTCGCGCAGGTGGGCGCGGGGATTGTCGGTGCCGTTGGCCTTGTTCTTCACGGCGATCGCGGCGAGCTGCTCGGGCGTGACGCCGTGCTCTGCCGCGTACCTCTGGGCCTGGAGCGCGTAGAGCCCCGGGAGCGGGAGACCGGCGGCCCCCTCCGGGTCGGTCGCCTCCGGCACGATGGCACCGGAGAAGAGCGTGGACATCTGCTCGATCCCGAGGACCAGCACGGTCTCGTACTGTCCGGAGCCGACCGCCTCGACCGCCCGATGGTACGCAGCGGTGCCGCTCGCACAGGCCGCCTCGACGGTCCACAACGGGATCCCGGGCAGCCCCAGTCCGCGCTGGACGCGGGTGGCGATCCCCGGTGGGCCGAAGACCGAGCCGACGATCATCGCGTCGATGTCCTCGACGGCCACGCCGGCGTCCTTCACCGCCTCGGCGACCGCCTCCCAGGCCAGCGACTCGACCCGCCTGTTCCGGAACCAGCCATAGTCGGAGGTGCCGACACCTTGGACGGCGACGTCGTGGATCCGCTCCATCACACCGGCTCCTTCGCGATCTCGGTGGAGGCGATCAGGTCGCCGTCCTCGGTGCCGAGGATCCCCACGCGCGCGCCGGGCGGCAGCACGACCGGCTCGAGGAGCCTGGCCAGCACCCGCGGACCGTCGTCGAGGTCGACGTACGCCAGCGTGTAGGGCGGCTCGCGGTGCAGCACCCGGAGCTGGACGCGTGCCGACGACCAGACCACTCCATCGGGCCCGAACCCCTCCTCGACCATCTCGCCACGCTGGCAGGCCGGGCACCACGGCAGGCCGGTCTGGGCGCTGGGGTAGCCACACTCGGTACAGCGCGAGCCGACCACCCGCCCGTCGACGAGCGGGGGCCTGCTGTCGGCGACCCGCTGGCCGCCGGCCGCGGACCCGGCGCGCCGCTTGATCGGCCGCCCCTCACCCAGCGGCGTCTCGGCGCCCATCAGTGGTCCCCGTTCAGCGTGAGCGAGAAGCCCGGTCCGGAGATGTGGGCGTAGGCACCGGTGGCCGAGGTGACCATCTTGCGGATGTAGCGCATCTCCCGGGTGGTGGCGGGGAACTCCCGGTTCCTCGGCGGCGTCGCCCGCATGGCGTCGACGTCGGCCCCGGGCACCAGCAGCCGCAGGATCAGCTCGTCGTCGCTGATCGACTTCCCGAACCGTTCGCGCAGCTCGTCGAGCGAGGGCTGCGGGGGCACCCACTCGTGGTAGGTCTTGGCCTTCGGCGAGTCCAGGATCCGGTCGAGCACGTCCTGGTCCAGCGGTGCCACCGGGTCGCCGTAGAGCCCGTTGACGTACATCAGGACCTCGTCGGGCACGACCCCGTAGCGGTCGCCGGTGACGACGTTGAGCACCGCCTGGGTGCCGACCAACTGCGAGAAGGGCGTCGCCATCACCGGGTAGCCGAGCTCCATCCGGATCCGGGACATCTCGTCGAGGACCTCCTCGAACCGCTCCGACATCCCGCGCTCGGCGAGCTGTGCCTTGAAGGTGCCGGTCATGCCGCCGGGGAGCTGGTGGCGGTAGAGGAACAGGTTGAACTCGGTCGGCTTCCCGACCGGGAGGTCCTCGTACTCGGCGACCCGGAGCAGGTGCTCCTCGACCGGCGCGAACTGGCTCTCGTCGAGCTCCACGTCGAAGCCCGCGTAGCGCAGGTTGGCGTAGGTGACCTCGGTCGAGGGCAGCGAGACACCGGCGGCCAGCGGCCGGCTGGCGGTGTGGACGACGTCGGCGCCCGCGAGCACCGCCTCGAGGTAGTTGACCGGCGCCATCGCGTTGTTGCTGTGGAAGTGCGCCTCCAGGGGCAGGTCGCCGATCGCGCGCTTGATCGCGGACATCAAGGTGCGGGTGCGGTCCGGCGTCAGCAGCCCGGCGGCGTCCTCGACCTCGATCCCGTCGGCGCCCAGCGCCGCCAGCTGGGCGGCCTTCTCGGCGTAGTACTCGTCGGTGTGGAACGGGCTCTCGGCGAAGAGGATGCACGGGATCGCGGCCGCGCCCTCGCTCTGGATGGTCTTGACGAGTCGTCCGGTCTTGTCGAGGTTGAAGAGCCCGTCATAGATCCAGAAGCTGCCGATCCCGTGGGCGACCAGCCGGCGTGCCCACAGGTCCATGACCGAGTCGGCGGTGAGGCCGAAGGTGACGATCCCGTTGCTGCGCGTCCCGGCCCGAACGGTCGTACGCGGCATCGCCCTCGAGAGCGAGGTGAGCTGTTCCCAGGGGTCCTCCTTGCAGTGCCGGGCGAGCACCTCGAAGATCGAGCTGCCGACGAGGTCGATGGTGTGGAAGCCGGTGCGGTCCAGGGTCTCCGCGATCGGCAGGCCCATGTCCTTGCGCATCCGCATCCCCCACCAGCTCTGGGGTCCGTCGCGCAGCGTCTGGTCGATGATGTGCACCGTGCGGCGGTTGCCGTCGGCGTCGAGGGGTGCCACGTCGAGGAACGTCATGACGCCTCCTTCCGGTCGGGGGTTACGGATGCGCGGTATCCGGCCAGGCCGGTCCGGTCGATCCAGGTCGTGGTGATGGCGCCGTGAGCGAAGTCGTCGGTGCCGAGGACGTACGCGATGAAGTCGGAGGTCGTGCTCAGCCCGTCGGCCACGAGCCCGCCGAGCGCCTCGCGGAGCCGGTCGGCGGCCTGCTCCCGGGTGTCGCCGTGGGCGATCACCTTGGCCAGGAGCGAGTCGTAGTAGGGGCCCACGACGAGCCCGGGCTCGGCGTAGGTGTCCACCCGAACCCCGGCACCGCCGGGGCTGAGCCAGTCGGACAGCGTGCCGGTGCGGGGCAGGAAGCCGTCCAGGACCGACTCCGTGGTGATCCGGGCCTCGATGGCGTGCCCGGAGAAGGTGATCTGCTCCTGGGTGAACGGCAGCGGCTCGCCGCGGGCACTGCGGATCTGGGCCTGCACCAGGTCGATGCCGCTGACCATCTCGCTGACCGGGTGCTCCACCTGGATCCGGGCGTTGAACTCGAGGAACGCGAAGTCCTCGCGCTCGGTGTCGTAGACGAACTCCACCGTGCCGGCGCTGTCCAGGCCGATCATCTCGGCGTAGCTCCGTCCGGCCTCGCGGATCTGCCGCCGGATGCCCTCGTCCAGGCCGGGGGCGGGAGCCTCCTCGAGCACCTTCTGATGACGGCGCTGGAGGGAGCAGTCGCGCTCGCCGACATGGACGACGTTGCCGTGCCTGTCGCCGAGCACCTGCACCTCGATGTGGCGGGCACGAGGGACGTAGCGCTCGACGTACACGCGGCCATCACCGAACGCCGAGGCGGCCTCGGCGGATGCGGAGGTGAAGCGCGCGGCGAGCTCGCGCTCGTCCTCGGCCACGACCATGCCGCGGCCGCCACCTCCGGCGGCCGCCTTGATCAGGACCGGGAAGCCGATCCGATGCGCGGCCGCGACCGCTTCGTCGACGTCGTCGAGGACGGGTGATGCGGCCAGGACCGGGATGCCGGCCCGCTCGGCGGCCTCCCGGGCGCGTACCTTGTCGCCGGCCTCGGCGACCACCTCGGCCCGTGGGCCGACGAAGGTCAGACCCTCGGCCTCGCACTCTCGGGCGAACTCCGGGTTCTCCGACAGGAAGCCGTAGCCGGGATGAACCGCGTCGCAGCCGGTGCCGACCGCCGCCTGCAGCACGCTCGGGGTGTGCAGGTAGGACTGCCCGGCGGGGGCCGGGCCGATGCACACGGTGCGGTCGGCCAGCCGGGCGGCCATCGAGCCCCGGTCGAACTCGGAGACGGCCAGGACGGTCTCGAGCCCGAGTGCGCGGCAGGCCCGGATCACCCGGACCGCGATCTCGCCCCGGTTCGCGACCAGCACCCGGGTGACGGAGTGGTCAGCCATCGTCGCTCTCGATCACGAAGAGGACCTGTCCGAACTCGACCAGGTCGGCGTTGACGGCACACACCTCGACGACCCGGCCGGCGACCGACGAGGACACGTCGCTCATCAGCTTCATGACCTCGACGATCGCGAGCTGCTGGCCCGCCTCGACCGCGTCACCGATCTGGACGAACGGTGGCTCGCCGGGGCTCGGCGAGACCCAGAACGTGCCGACCACAGGCGCGGAGATCTCCGTACGTGTCCCCGTTCCGGCCACCGGGGCCGGTGCCGGCGGAGCAGGTGCCGGGGTGCTGGGTGCCGGGGCGGCCGGCATGGGAGCAGCCGGAGCAGGGGTGGCCGGCGCAGGGGTGGCGGGTACGACCGGCGCGGCAGCTGGCGCTGGGGCCGGCGCGGCAGCCGGCCCCGGCGCAGTCTGACGCCCGAGCGCCAGATGGACTCCACGGAGGTCGAGCTCGAGTCCGTCCCAGTCGGACTCGTTGAAGAGCCGGACGAGCTCGTCGAGCTCGGCCATCGTGACGTCGACTGGCACATCGGTGCCCGGCGTGGTCTCACTCATGAGGTCTCCTTCAGGTTCAGTGCGGTCAGCAGGACCGGAAGCGCGGGATCCGCGACGAGCGTGTGGACGCCGGCCGCGAGCGCGGCACGCAGGCCCTCGGGCGTACCGAAGCAGGGACCGTGCACGGACGCCGTCCCCTCCGGGATCGGCGGGACGGTCTCGGGGTCGAGCTCCGGATCCGCGGTCACGTCGAGGAGCGGCTCAGGCGCCTCCCCGGTGGTGGGGACGACCGTGATCGGGGACCGCTCGGCGGCCCAGGCCAGGATCCGGACGAGGTCCGGGTCGTCGTTCTCGTCGACGGCGACGGTGGGCAGCTCGCCGGCGTAGACGACGCCGGCCGAGGCGTCGACGGTGACGACCTTGCCGACCAGCTTCTCGAGCGCGCCGTCGCAGCCCACCACGCACGGCGTGTCCAACGCCCGGCTGACCACCGCGGCGTGGGAGGTCGATCCACCGAGCTCGGTGACGACCGCGGCCGCGGCGATCATGCCGTGTACGTCCTCAGGGCTCGTCGTACGCCGGACCAGGATCGAACCGGGCACCTGCTCGGCCTCCTCCGGGGTCGCCACGGCCAGCCCGGTGGCCACACCGGGGCTCGCCGAGGAGCCGGAGGCGAGGGCGGTCGCCCCGTCGGTCGCGCCGGACGCGACCACCGGCCTCAGCACGGCACGGAGCTGGTCCGGCGTGACCCGGGCGAGGGCCTCGCCGATGTCGATGACCCCCTCGTCGACCAGCTCCAGCGCGATGCGTACGGCGGCACGGGCGGTGCGCTTGGCGGGCCGCGACTGGAGCAGGTAGAGCGTGCCGCACTCGACGGTGAACTCGATGTCCTGGGCGTCGCGGCCCTCGCGATCGAGCAGGTCGGCGGCCTCGATCAGCTCGGCGTGGATCGTCGGGGAACGCTCGGCGAGCATGTCCAGCGGGAGCGGGCTCACCTTCCCCGAGACCACGTCCTCGCCCTGGCCGCACGGGAGGTACTCGCCGTACACCTCGGGCGACCCGGACAACGGGTTGCGGCTGAAGAGCACCCCGGTCCCGGACCGGTCGTCGGCGTTGCCGAAGACCATCGCCTGCACGGTCACGGCGGTGCCGAGGTCGTGCGGGATGCCGTGGTGCTCGCGGTAGGCCATCGCCCGGCGGGTGCGGCTGGAGGCGAAGACCGCGCCGACCGCCGCCTCGAGCTGGGCCCACGGGTCCGTCGGCACCGTGCCCGTGGTCTCCTCGCTGATCGCGGCGCGCACCGCGGCGGTGTCGGGGAGGTCTCCGAGCTCCTCGAAGCAGCCGAGCACCAGCTGGCCGTAGAACGCGTGGAAGCGGCGGTTGACCTCGGCGGCGAACTCCGGCATGCGGGTCTCGACGGCCAGGGCCCGCTCGATGTCGTCGTTGATGCCGAGGTTGAGGATCGTGTCCATCATCCCGGGCATGCTGACCGCGGCCCCCGACCTCACCGAGACCAGCAGGGGCCGTTCGGTCCCACCGAAGGTGCGGCCCAGCTCGGCCTCGAGGGCCCGGATCCCGGTACGCAGCTCGTCGACGAGACCGTCCGGGAGCGACTTGTCCTGGTCGAAGTAGGCGGTGCAGGCCCGGGTGGTCACCACGAACGACGGTGGCACCCGAAGGCCGAGCTGGTTCATCCGCCACAGGCTCCAGGCCTTGCCGCCGATGAGCTCTCGGCCGGGGTCCTCGTCCGCGTGGGCCGGGAAGACGACCCATTCCAACGGCTCGGCGGTGTCGCTCCCGGACGTCCCGGGGCGCGTACGCATCATCTCGGTCACGGTCCTCACTCCTCGGGGCGCTCGCGGCCGGTGATGCGCAGGATGTGCTCGTGGAGCTGGAACCACACCGTGTGGAAGGAGTCCACGCGTACGCCGCTGACGTAGTCGGTCTCCCCCGAGGCGGCCCGGGTCAGCGCCTCACCGGCCCGGTCGAAGAACCGGGCGATCTCAGGGCGCAGCTCCACCAGCGGCGCGAGCACCGACTCGGTGCGCTCGAGCACCTTGCCGAGCCGGTCGATGACCTTGGCGTCGTACGCGGCGTCGGCATGGTCGTTGGGCTGGCGCTCGCCGTCCACCTCGATGGTCTGCCAGTCGGTGGTCAGCCTGAGCACCTGTCGGTTCACGCCGGCTTCGAAGTCGTCCATCGCGGCGGTGACCGCGGCCGACCCGCGCTCGGTGGCGAACCAGTCCGGGTAGGCGTCATCCAGCAACGTACGACCGGACGGGGTGATCATGAAGGACCCCCGGGCTCCCATGGCCGTCTTCTCCTCGGTCGCGCGCTCGAGCGCCGCGGTGACCTCGGCAGGGTCCTGCTCCAGGATGGCGACGAGGCCGTCCGGATCGGCCAGCTGCTTGAGCGTGAGGGTGTGCAGGGTGGTCAGGTAGGCGTCAGACATGGGTCGTCTCCTTCTCGTCGTCGGACATCTGGTCACGGACCTCGCGGCGCAGGGACTTGCCGACCGGGCTGGTCGGCAGCGCGTCCCAGAACTCGATGCGCCGGGGTCGTTTGAACCCGGCGAGCCGGGCGTCGCAGTGCTCGGTCAGCTCCTCGGCGCCGACCGGCGAGCGGAGCACCACCGCAGCGCTGACCTGCTCCCCCCACTTGGCGTCGGGGATGCCGACCACGGCTGCCGCGAGCACAGCCGGGTGACCGAGCAGCACGTCCTCCACCTCACGGGGGTAGACGTTGTAGCCGCCGCTGATGATCACGTCGTGACGGCGGTCCATCAGGCTCAGGTAGCCGTTCTCGTCGAAGGCACCGAGGTCGCCGGTGTGCAGCCAGCCGTCCGGCTCGATGGTCTCGGCCGTGGCCTCCGGGCGCTGCCAGTACTCCTTCATCGTGTGCGGCCCCCGGGTCATCACCTCGCCGACCTCGCCCGGCGGGAGCGAGTTGCCATCGGTGTCACGCACATCGACCTCGACGAAGGTGTAGGGCTTGCCCGCGGAGCCGAGGTGGTCCAGGTGCTCCCACGGCTGCAAGCAGGTGATCGCCAGCGGAGCCTCCGCCTGGCCGTAGAGCTGCGCGAGGACCGGACCCAGGACGTCCACCGCCCGGGTGATGACCGAGGTCGCCATCGGGGCACCGCCCCAGCACAGCCGCTGCAGTCGCAGGTCGGTCGTGGCGGTCTCGGGGTGCTCCAGGAGCATCGAGATCATCGTCGGCACCATGAACGTCGTGGTCGCACCGTGATCCACCGCCGCGGCCAGGAACGCCTCGGGCGTGAACTTGTCCAGCACCACGTTGGGCGCGCCCTTGACGAGGTGCGGCAGGAAGAAGGCACCGCTGCCGTGCGTGATCGGGGCCGCGTGCAGCATCACCGACCCCGGCGTCGTGTCGGGGATCAGGTCGACCAGGAAGTTGGCCACCTCGGCCATCTCGGTCGTCGTGGTGAGCACCACGGCCTTCGGCTTGCCGGTGGTCCCGCCGGTGTAGGCGAGTCGCAGCGGCGCATCGACGTCACGGCGTACGTCACAGGGCTTGTCGCCGCCGGCCGGCGCACTCGCCATCAGCTCGGTGATCTCGTCCAGGTCGACCATCACCTCGACCTGCGTGGGCGGGCCGCCGGCGTGGACGAGCCCGCGGGAGCCGGAGTCCTCGATCTTGTAGGTGTGCTCGCTCGCGGTCTCGCGGGAGTTGAGCGGCACCCGGACCAGGCCGGCCTTGGCGAGGGCGTAGTAGACGACGACGCCGTCGATGCTGTTGGGCAGCAGCACGCTGACCCGGTCGCCGGGTTGCAGGCCGCGCGCCAGCAGGCCGTGGCCGACGCGGTCGGTGAGCCGGTCGAACTCGGCGAAACTGACGGTCCGGTCGCCGTGGATCAGGCACGGCGCGGCGTCGAACTGGCGGCCGGCGCGTCTGATCAGGTCACCGATCTGCATGGTCACTCCTGGTCTGGGTTCGGGTGGAAGTCGGGTATTTCGGGTGTGCTGACCGCCTCGCCGGGACACCCGGGGGAGGGTGCGGTGCCCCGGCGAGGGGTTCGAGGTGGGCGCTCAGCCGAGGTCGGCGCGGAGCAGTCCTGACCCGCGGCCCTCGAGGTTGCGCGACCCACGCTGGGTCAGCCGGTAGAGCTCGTCGGCGAGCGGGGTTCCGTGGCTGCGCTTGACCCACTCCTCGTCCAGGTGGCGGTAGGGCGCGGCCTGGAGGGACGGGGTGAACCCGCGCACCTTGGCGTTGTACTCCTCGAGGGTGATCCGTCCGGCGCTGGTGGTCCACAGCCCGTTCTTCTCGGGCAGCGAGCTGTGGCCCGAGAAGGCCGATCGGTCACCGACCGTGTCGGCGTACCTCGCCCGGTCATCGAGGATGTCGTAGGGGATGCCGGTGATCATGTTCTGGTTCAGCCCCGAGTAGCGCGCCATCTGGTACTCGCTGCCCTTCTGGTGCGGCAGGCTGAGCATCCCGACCATCTCGCCGAGGAAGTTCGCGGCGTACTCGTCGTTCATCAGGGGCTTGAACCGCTGCGCTCGGTCGTCGAGCTCCAGCCAGTCCGACTGCCGGTAGACACCGGCCATGTGGGCGAAGTCCTTGGCCACCGAGGAGTAGACGAGCGCCCCGGCGTCGATCATCTGCTCGCGCGACCAGGTGGCGATCCGCTTCCACAGGTCGGCGGTGGCCTCCGCGAGGATCTCTCGGTAGGACTCCATCGTGTCGGCGAGGGTGTCGGCGTTCTCCATGCCGACCTGCTGATAGCCGTCGGTGAGAGCGTCGGAGGTGTACATGCCGACCGCGACGATGTTGTTGGCGGAGTAGCTCGGCTCGGCCTCGAAGGAGGCCCAGTCGTCCATCAGGTGGAAGTTGGTGTCCTTGAAGACGATCGGGATCGAGATGTTGTTGACCGGCAGCGTGGTCGCGATGCCGTCCAGCCACGGGTAGTCGCCCTCGGTGAGGTCGAAGAAGTCCCGCATGATCATCTGCCGCGAGCCGCCGAAGTTGTACGGGCCGGAGTTGTTGATGCCGACCCGGCACTCGCAGTGGGCGAGGAAGGCGTACTGGGAGAGCTGGGCGAGCAGCTTGACCGTGGCCTCGTGCAGGCGGTCTCCCGGGTTGACGCCGTGCAGGTCGGCCTCCATCACCTGCAGCGTACGTTCGGGCAGCAGCTGGCTGCGGTCGCCGAACTCCTTGTTGGTGAGGTGGCCGTCGTTGCGGTGGTAGGCGAGGTTGAACCGGCGGCTGAAGTCGAGCACGTCGACGACGTCGTCGGCGGCGTCCTGGGGCGCGAGCAGCCCCCAGTTCATCAGCATCTCGCGGCCCAGCAGGTAGAAGGTCGGCACGCCCCAGGCCGCGTTGACGGTGTCGACCTTGAAGCTGGCCTCGCGGGCCCGGTCACCGAGCTCCTCGGCGGGCATCACCGCGTCGATCTCGCGCAGCAGCGTCGGCGTACGGTAGAAGCTGTTGAGGTAGCTCAACAGCATGTAGGGGTTCATCGGGAAGAGCTTCGACTGCTGCACGGTGCGGGTGATGCACAGCCAGTACGTCGTGTCGCTGAGGTTGCGCAGGAAGTTGTTGGCGCCCAGCAGGTCGGGGTAGCTGATGTCGCGGCTCATCACAGGTCTCCTTCGAGCTTCCAGATGCGGGCGTGGCCGGTGTTCCCGGTCTCGTAGGCGTCTGCGGCAGGCGGGGCCGCCGTCACCTCGATCTCGACCCGGTCGCCGTTGGCGAGGTCGCCGATCTTGCAGTTCATCAGGGTCGGCACGTCGTACTCGCGGGCGAGGATGCCGAGGTGGGAACGGACGGTGCCCCCCAGGCAGATGATCCCGGCGAAGCCCTCCATGATCGGCGCCGTCAGCGTGCCGCCGGAGTCGTCGATCACCGCGATGGTGTTCTCGGGCACCCCGTGCTCGAGGAGGTCCATGACGTGCTCGGTGGTGGAGATCAGCGCGACGGTCCCGCTCATCGGCACCTCCTTGCGCAGGACGTTGTCACCGTGGCCGACCACCCGACGCCCGTCGACCACCTCCTCGTGGAACTCCTCGTCGTGCGGAAGGCCCTCGGGCTGCTTGTACTTCTCCGGCTCGGCCGCGAGGGAGGCCGTCGCGGAGAACTCGAAGAGATACCCGGTCTCGAGCAGCGACTTCTCGACGGCGACCGCGTCGTCGGCGGTGAAGAGATCGAAGGTTCCGGTCGTGACCAGCTCGCGCCAGGGCCGGTCACTCTCCGCGACACGGTCGGCGACGACCTTGCGGATCGCGGCGTTGAAGTGTTGGGGAACCGGGGTGAGTTCCTGGCTGCCCCACTTGGGATCCTTGATGGTCAGATCGGACATGCGCACCTCCTGGGTGTGGGCCGAGAAGACCTCGAGACGGCGAATATCCACTTTGGGGGACTGTCTCGTCGGTCCACGTTCTCCGGCGTTGTTTCGTGTCCAGAACGCTAGGTAGCCTGTGTCACATGTCACAATCCACCGTGGGGGACACTCAGAGCGCCGGCTATCGGGCCGCTCCCCCACCCGCGAGCGTGCAGGCGGCGCGGCGGGCCGCGAGCAGGATTCCCCAGGTCGACTACAAGCGCGTCTTCAACGTCATGGAACGCGTCGATCGGGCGCGCTCGCTGTCAGAGTTCAAGACCCAGGTCGTCGAGGCGCTCGGCAGCGTCATGGGCTTCGAGGACGTCTCGTTCTTCGCCGGGCCGACGTTCCGTGCGGTCTTCAGCGACCCGCACCCCATGGTGGCCGGGAAGACGGCCGTGATGCTCCCTCCCTACCAGGAGGGATGGTTCCGGCACGACATGTTCGGCACCCCGGCCGCGGTGCGGATGTTCCAGGTCAGCGGAGCCGCCTCCCTCTCCGAGCTGCAGAACTCCCCCGCCGTGAAGACCGTCTCCAGCGGCTACATCCGCCACTTCCTCCACTCGGACTGGAGCATGGAGTCGGCGGCGGCCGTACGCATCGATCTCTTCGGCCTGCACACCGGGCTGATCGGGATCTTCGCCCCCGACCACCACGCCCTGGGACCGGCCGAGATGGTCACCCTGCGGGCCTTGAGCCGACAGCTGTCAGCCGTCGCCCGAGGCATCCCGTTCGTGCCGCTGCGGCACGACTGCTCACAGCTCACCCCACGCCAGCGAGACGTCGCACATCTGCTCGCCGAGGGGTTCAACAACGCCACCATCGCCGAGACCCTCTCGCTGGCGGAGGAGAGCGTGAAGAAGTACGTGAGCAGGGTCCTGGCGACCACCGGGTGCGCGACCCGGATGGAGCTCGCCCTGATGATCCGATCGGGACCTTGCCCCTTCGGTCCCACGCAGGTCTGGCACGCCTGAGAAGCGCGCCACCAACGAGATCAGGGCCGTGTTCCTGGCCTTCTGAGAAGGTCTGGAACACGGCCCTGATCTGGTGTTTCGGTGGAGGTGAGGGGACTCGAACCCCTGACCCTCTGCATGCCATGCAGATGCGCTACCAGCTGCGCCACACCCCCGTTGGCGTTGTCCCGGTGATCAACCCGGGCAACGAGAAGAACAGTAGCGGAATGCTTCCGCGATCACGAAATCGGGGCACCCATTCCGTACGTCGCGAGCCGCCAGGGCGCCGAGGCGATGAGTCCGTGGGCGGACTCCTTGGCAGTGAGCTCGATCCAGGCGCAGTTCGTCAGCGGCGCGAGGGTGGTGACGACGGACGGATCCCAGCCGAGGAAGGCCGCCAGGCCCTGCCGGATCGCGCCGCCGTGAGCGACGACCACGACGGTCTCGCCGGGCGCGACGGTCTCCGCGACGTCGTGGAGCGCGCCGCTGAAACGGGCCGCGACCGTGGGCCAGGACTCCCCGCCGTGGGGCTCCCAGCTGGCCGGCATCTCACCGAAGCGCTCGACGATCTCGGCGCGGTTCATGCCCTCGGCCTCGCCCGCGCAGACCTCCCGCAGCCTCGGGTCGTACGCCGCCTCGAGGCCGGTCTCCTCCGCGACGTACCCAGCGGTCTGCCGGGCCCGCATCAGGTCCGAGGAGACGAGACGGGTGACGGAGAAGGAGGTCCCGATCGCACGAGCGGCGGCCTTGGCCTGCTGGTGGCCGGTCTCGGCCAGCTCGATGTCGGTCTGGCCCTGGTAGCGGCCGTCGGCGTTCCAGGGCGTGACACCATGGCGGAGGAGGACGATGCGACGGGTCACGGGCGCGATCAGCCCTCGGAGACGATGTCGGCGGGCAGCGAGATCGAGGGGCAGTCGCGCCAGAGCCGCTCGAGGGCGTAGAACTGGCGCTCCTCCTCGTGCTGGACGTGCACGACGATCTCGCCGTAGTCGAGCAGCACCCAGCGTCCCTCCTTGTGGCCCTCGCGGCGAAGCGGCTTGGAGCCGAGGTCGCGCAGCTTCAGCTCGACCTCGTCGACGATCGACTGCACCTGCCGCTCGTTGGGAGCGGATGCCAGCACGAAGGTGTCGGTGATGGCCAGCTGGTCGCTGACGTCGAAGGCCAGGATGTGTCCGGCTTTCTTGTCCGAGGCCGCCCGGGCGGCGGTGATGGTGAGCTCGATGGCGTGCTCGGTCGCGGTCATACGCGGTCCTTGTCTGAGGGATTCTTGCGGTAGAGGTCGTGCTTGCCGATGTACTGCACCACGCCGTCGGGGACGAGATACCAGACCGGCTCGCCACGGTGACGCCGCTCGCGGCAGTCGGAGGAGGAGATCGCCAGGGCCGGGATCTCGAGCATGGTGATGCGGTCGGAGGGGATCTTCGCGATCACCTCGGGATCCATGGTGTAGCCCGGGCGCGTGCACCCCACGAACTGGGCGAGCTCGAAGAGCTCGTCGGTGTCGCGCCAGGTGAAGATCTCGGCCAGCGCGTCGGCACCGGTGATGAAGTAGAGCTCGGCGTCGGGCAGCGCCTTGGCGAGGTCCCGCAGCGTGTCGCGCGTATAGGTGCGGCCGGCCCGGTCGATGTCGACCCGGCTCACGGTGAAGCGCGGGTTGGCGGCGGTCGCGATGACCGTCATCAGGTAGCGGTGCTCGGCCGGCGAGACGTCACGGTCGGCCTTCTGCCACGGGTCGCCGGTGGGCACGAAGACGACCTCGTCGAGGTCGAAGAAGGACTGCACCTCGGAGGCCGCGACCAGGTGGCCGTGGTGGATGGGATCGAAGGTGCCACCCATCACCCCGACGCGGCGCTTGCCGGTCAGACCCTCCAGACCCGGCTCGGGCACTCCCCCGCTGCCCATCTGATCAGCGCTCAGGAGTGCTCACGGCCACCGGCGAACCAGACCAGGACCAGGAGAGCGAAGACGAGGATCGCCAGGGCGCCGCCGCCGATGACCCACTCGATGCCAGAGGTGCCGTGCTCGGCCCCGTGCTCAGCGGAGGTGATGATGCTCGACACAACAGAGTTCGACATGGCGCACAGATTACCTTGTGGCTGCTGCTGCTAGCGCACGTGCCCGTCCCCGGTGACCACATACTTCGTCGAGGTCATCTCGGGCAGCCCCATCGGGCCCCTGGCGTGCAGCTTCTGGGTCGAGATCCCGATCTCCGCGCCGAAGCCGAACTCGCCACCGTCGGTGAACCGCGTCGAGGCGTTGACCATGACCGCCGCGGAGTCGACGGCTGCGGTGAACCGGCGGGCCGCGCCCAGGTCCTCGGTCAGGATCGCCTCGGTGTGGCCGCTCGACCAGCGCCGGATGTGGGCGACGGCGGCGTCGAGGGAAGGTACGACCGCGGCGCTGATCTTCAGCGCCAAGAACTCGGCCGCGTAGTCCTCGTCGGTGGCGGGCTCGACCAGGTCGAAGGCACAGAAGGCCTCGTCGCCCTGGATCTGCACCCCGCGCTCCTGCAGGGCGGGGACCACCATCGGCAGGAACTCCTTGGCGATGTCGGCGTGCACGAGCAGCGACTCGGCGGAGTTGCACACGCTGGTGCGCTGGGTCTTGGAGTTGACCACGATCGTGACCGCCTTCTCGAGGTCGGCGGCCTTGTCGACGTAGACGTGTACGTTGCCCACCCCGGTCTCGATGACCGGCACCGTCGACTCCTCGACGACGCTGCGGATCAGCCCGGCGCCACCGCGCGGGATGAGCACGTCGACGAGGCCGCGGGCCCGCATCAGCGCCTTGACCGAGTCGTGGCCCTCCCCGGGCACGACCTGGATCACGTCGGCCGGGAGGCCGACGGAGGCGACGGCGTCGCGGAGCACGGCGGCGATCGCGACGTTGCTGGAGGCGATGTTGGAGGAGCCGCGCAGGAGCGCCGCGTTGCCGGACTTCAGGCAGATCCCGGCCGCGTCCACGGTCACGTTGGGGCGCGCCTCGTAGATCATCCCGACGACGCCGAACGGCACCCGCACCTGGCGCAGCTCGAGGCCGTTGGCGAGGGTGCTGCCGCGTACGACGTCACCTACGGGGTCGGGGAGGGCGGCGAGCTCGCGGAGCGCGGCGGCGATGCCGTCGAGACGCTCCGGGGTCAGGGTGAGGCGGTCGATGATGTTGGCCGGGCTGCCCGCGGCCTCGGCACGGGCGACGTCGGCCGCGTTGGCCTCCAGCACCTCGTCGGCACGCGCGAGGAGCGCGTCGGCCATCGCGTGCAGCGCCGCGTCCTTCACACTGCGCGGCGCGAGCGCGAGCTCGTAGCTCGCCTCGCGTGCCTTCGCCGCCACGTCACGGATCACTGCCTCTGCACTCATGTGAGAAAGCCTAGGGGGTCCGGGGTGGGCAGCCACCACCCCTTTCGCCGTGCGGACCGTACGGCCGGGTCAGTCCTCCTCGGCCAGGCCCAGCAGCACACCGAGGCCCCTGAGCGGGTCGAACGGGCTCTCGGACGGCTCCGCCGTCGCCATCGGCTCGCCGCTCGCCGACCCGGACGCCGAGGGCCGGACCTTCCGAGGCGCCTTCACCGGCGTCGGCTCAGCGGCGCCCGTCGGCCGTGTCGACGGCGCCTCGCTGCGATCCGGCTTCGCCGGCGCGGACGAGGTCGCCGTGCTCGCCGTCGGCTCGGGGTCCGTCATCGCCGGGTAGTCCACCGGCGGCTGATACGTCTTCCGCACGAACGCGATCCCCGTCGTCGCGGCTGCGAACAGCGCAGACAGCACGAGCGCCGAGATCCAGGGCGTCCAGCCACGCCACCAACCTCCGGCGGGGCTCCGAGCCCCGTCGAACTCACTCACTCCCACAACCATCCCCCAGGTTGCGCCGGCACCGTCCGGCGCGCTCCGATCCTAGCCTCGATCATCGCCCTCCGGGGCGGTGTGGACATCCCCGGATCGGCCGATCGCGAGCAGGAGGTCGTGGGCCCGGGCGGCCACCGGATTGGCGGTACGCCGAGCCCCGAGCTCGACCAGCGCGACCAGGTCCGCGGACCTGGCCAGGTCGAGGGCATCCGTGGCGCTGCCACCACGCACCGCGACGTAGCCCGCCAATACCCCCGAGACGTACGCCTCGTCCCGATCGAACCTCAGCAGGTTGCCGAGGTCGGCGAACGGCGAGCCGGCGTGGGCGAACTCCCAGTCCAGCACCGCGCGCACCCGCAGCGTCTCCGGGTCGATGATGAGGTTCTTGGGGTTGAGGTCGCTGTGCACCAGGCTCACCCGGGTGACCTTGTCGAGCCGGTCCTGGGCGTCGGCGGCGACGTCCCGCAGCCCCTCCAGGTCGGACGGCGACCAGTCGAGACGCTCGGCGTACGACTCGACCCACTCGGTCAGGTCCAGCTCGAACGTCTCGACCCGCAGGTCCTTGTCGGCGAAGGTCCCGGCACTCAGGAACGGCATCCCGGCCAGGGTGCCCGCGATCTCCCCGAGGCAGCGCCCGAGCCGATCTCGCTGCGCCTCGTCCAGGTCGGGCAGCAGCAGGTCACCGCGTACGCCCTCGACGAACTCGGTCACCAGCAGCGCCGGCGTGCCCGTGGCCGGGTCGGCGCGGCGTACCTCCAAGACGTCCGGGACCGGGACGAGGCCCCGCACCAGACGGTGCAGGGCTTCGTGGACCTCCGCGGCCTGCGGGTGGTGGCGTGGGTCCGCGAAGACCCGCACGACCGACCTCTCCCCACCGGCCTCTGCCAGAAACGTCTCCCCCGACCAGCCGCCGTCGAGCGGCCGAAGGCCCCCACCGAGTTCACCAAAGCTCACCCGGCGAGGTTAGCGGTCAGGCGCAGGGCCGGCTCTTCGGCTCGATGTAGACCCGGTGCGTCGCCCTCGGGCTGTCCCACATCTTGTTGAACCGGGAGGTGTAGGCCTGGTAGTAGCTCTTCGAGGTGAACCGGAAGGTGACCTCGTCGTTGCTGAACGACGGCGGTGACCAGTTCTCCGAGCCGGTCCAGACGCTGAAGGTGCCCTTGTCCGCGAAGCGGCCGTTGACGCTCATCCACTTGTAGTGGGAGTAGCAGCGCGAGCCGTAGACGATGTTGTCGCCGCTGGTCGACTTCTTCTGGCCCCAGTCCCAGGCGGCGTCGCGCACCGGGATGCCGACCGCCCTCAGCTTGCGGTAGACCACGTCGCTGGTCACCGAGCCGATCACCCGGACCACGCAGCCGCGCTTCTTCAGCCGGACCACCTCATCGGCGATGCGCTCGCCACGGCGGCTGTACCACGCGTACATGTGGATCCGCAGGATCGTCTTGCCCTTGGTGCCGTAGCCGCTCGGCGCACGGCACCCGACCAGCCGCAGCCGGTCGATCACCCGGTCGCCGCTGCCGCGGGCGTAGATCTCGTCACTGGTCGCGCCCGGACGCTGCCGCTGGAAGCCGACCGAGGTGCCGCCACCGGTCCAGGACACGTAGCGCGGCGAGGCCTTCCGGTCGGCCTTGAGCTCGTTGAACATCCGCAGCCACGTCTTCCACAGGCTGTCGTTGGCGTAGATCGTCTGGGCGTCGTTCCACTGCGAACCGGCCGCGCCGCCACCGAGGTTGCCGGAGCTGTTGATCAGGACGTTGCGCTTGGTGCCGACCTGGGTGAACGAATGGATCTTGATGTGCAGGTTGCCCTTGTCGTAACCACGGCAGGCACCGGCGCAGCCGTAGATGAAGCTCGGCCGGGAGCGCGTGGTGCCGAGGCGGGCGGCCAGCTTTCGCTCACCGCTGCTCCACATCTTCCGGTTGACCAGGATCTGCACGTGCACACCACGCTTGTGAGCGGCGATGAGCTGATCGACGGTGTCGGCGCGGTCCAGGTTGTAGGTGACGAACCGGATGTAGGAACCCTTGACCGCGTAGCGGACGCTGTTGTTGATCCGGTGGACGATGTAGTTGCGCTGCGACGCGTCGCCGGTCGGGTTGTTGAAGAACGGACCCGCCGGTGGCGACCAGGTCGCCGCCGTCGCAGGCGTCGAGACCACGGACATCGTCGCAACGACCAGGGCCACCACGCAGCCGGCCACAGCCGAAGCGATCGAGATCTTCCGGGTCTTCCTCGACCTGAGCACATTCCCCCACATGCGGCCGGACTATACCCAGCGACGTATGGCTCGCAACGACAATTCCGAGAACTAGATGCCGAACCGAAAGAAACCCGCCTCCGAGCAGTGCTCGGAGGCGGGTTTTCGGGACGTACGTCCCAGGCTCGAGGGGTCAGCCCGGCCGCCTTCGGCGGCGGGACTTCCTCGCTCGGCGCGAACGGACGAGCAAGCTCGCCGTCCGACCTCGCTCGTCAGCCCTTTGCGGCCTTGACGGCCTCGGTGACGGCCGGGAGGACGGTGTGCAGGTCGCCCACGACACCGAAGTCGACGAGCTCGAAGATCGGCGCCTCCTCGTCCTTGTTGACCGCGACGATGGTCTTCGAGGTCTGCATACCGGCACGGTGCTGGATGGCACCGGAGATCCCGTTGGCGACGTAGAGCTGCGGGGAGACGGTCTTGCCGGTCTGGCCGACCTGGAAGGTGTGCGGCATCCAACCCGAGTCGACCGCGGCACGCGAGGCACCCACGGCGGCACCGAGCGCGTCGGCGAGACCCTCGACGGCGGAGAAGTCGCCGCCGGTGCCACGACCACCCGAGACCACGATCGCGGCCTCGGTCAGCTCCGGGCGACCAGAGGCCTTACGCGGCTGGGAGGCCACGATCTGGGCGGTCTTGGCGGCGTCGGAGATGGTCACCTCGAACGGGGTGACCGCGGCGGCGCCGGCCTTCTCGACCGGAGCGGCCGAGTTGGGCTTGACCGTGATGATCGGGGTGCCCTTGGTGACCTTCCCCTTGACCGTGAAGTTACCGGCGAAGACCGACTGGGTGGCCACACCGGAGTCGTCGAGGTCGACGGCGTCGGTGATCAGACCGGAGTCGAGCTTGATCGCCAGCCGGGCGGCGACCTCCTTGTTCTCCGCGGAGGAGGGCAGCAGGATCGCGGCCGGGGAGGCGGAGCCGGCCAGCTGGGCCAGCGCCTCGGCCCGCGGGGCGACCAGGTAGCCCTTGATCTGGGCGTCGTCGATGACGTAGACCTTCTCGGCGCCGTAGCCCTTGACGGCCTCCGCGGCACCAGCGGCACCGTCGGCGCCACCGATGTAGACCGCGGACGGCTCGCCGAGCTTGGCGGCCAGGGTGAGCAGCTCGTAGGTCGGCTTCTTGACCTGACCAGCGACGTGGTCGATGAGAACGAGAACTTCAGCCATGATTCAAAGATCCTTTCTCGGCCTCAGATGAACTTCTTGGACGCGAGGAAGTCGGCCAGCGCCTTGGCGCCCGAGCCGTCCTCGTCGGTGACGATCTCACCAGCGGTACGCGGCGGACGCGCCGCCGTCTCGAGGACCTCGGTGTAGGCGGCACCCAGACCCACCTGGGCGGCGTCGACACCCAGGTCGCCCAGCGACCAGGACTCCAGCGGCTTCTTCTTGGCCGCCATGATGCCCTTGAAGGACGGGTAGCGGGCCTCACCGGACTGGTCGGTGACCGAGAGGACCAGCGGCAGCGTGCCACCGATGACCTCGGTCGCGACGTCGCCGTCACGCTTGATCCGGACCTGGTCACCCTGGGTCTCCACGACCGCGGCGAGGGTGACCTGCGGCAGGCCGAGACGCTCGGCCAGCATCGCCGGGACCACGCTCATACCGGCGTCGGTCGAGGCCAGACCGCCGACCACGAGGTCGACCTTGGTCTCGGCGCCGATCTTCTCGATCGCCTTCGCGAGCACCAGCGAGGTGGCGATGGAGTCCGAGCCCGCGATCGCGTCGTCGACGACGTGGACGCCCTTGTCGGCGCCCATCTGCAGCGCCTTGCGCACAGCCGCCTCGGCCGCCTCGGGACCAACGGTCAGCGCGGTGACGGTGATCTCCTCACCCTCGCGCTTCTCCTTGATCTGCAACGACTGCTCAACCGCGTACTCATCGAGCTCGGAGAGCAGACCGTCGACGTTCACGCGGTCGACGGTGAAGTCGTCCTCGAACTGCCGGTCCGCGGTCGCGTCCGGCACGTACTTCACAAGCACAACAATGTTCATGATGGTGCGGCCTTGCCGGCCCCTCCTGGAATGGTCGTAGTTCGCCAGCGATGTTACCCGTCAGTCACATACGATGACAGGTGCCTACGCGTTGAGAATGTCACATGGCCTCAGGGCCGGATGACACCGGCCACGATGCGGCCGACGATCAGCCACGCCAGCGCACCGATGCCCCAGTTGAAGAGTGCGTTCTTGATCTCGGCGTCCTCACCGCTGAACTGCTTGATGCCGTTCTCCCGCGAGAACAGGCCCAGGTCGGCGATGTCGGCGGCGTGGAGGACGAACGCCACGAGGGTGTTGTCCTGGTTCGCCTGGAGCGCGATCATCAGCGCTCCGATCGCCAGCGCCAGCGCGGCGAGCAGCGCGATCACCCAGACCACCCTGGCGGCGTAGGACCGGATGGTGTGGACCATGCCCGGGCCGGTGGACGTCTTGGTGTCGGACACGGGATTCACTTCCCTTCGAAGTTGGCTTTGCCGGGGCCGTTCTCCAGGAACGATCCCATCCCGGTCTGGGAGTCCTGCGTCGCGAACACGCCGGCGAACTGCTGCTGCTCGATGGCCAGCCCGGTGGCGAGGTCCACCCCGAGCCCCTTGTCGATCGCCGTCTTCGCCGCCGCCAGAGCGTACGGCGCCGCCTTCTTGAACTGGCTCGCCCACGCGAGCGCCTCCTCATAGACCGAGGCCGACGGCACGAGCCGGTCGGCCAAGCCGATTGCAAGCGCCTCGTCTGCCTTGACGAAGCGGCCCGAGAAGATCAGATCCTTGGCCTTGGACGGCCCGATCAGCCGTGCCAGCCGCTGGGTGCCACCGGCACCCGGGATGATGCCGAGCAGGACCTCCGGCTGACCGAAGGTCGCGTCGTCGGCTGCGATGCGGAAGTCGGCCGCGAGGGCCAGCTCGCAGCCTCCACCCAGCGCGTAGCCGGTCACCGCGGCCACCACCGGCTTGGGCATCTCGGCGACGGCCGTCACCGCGGCCTGCACGCCCGCGACCCGCTTGGCCATCTCGGAGTAGGAGAGGCCGGCCATCTCCTTGACGTCGTTCCCGGCGGCGAACAGCCGCTCGCCTCCGTAGACGACGACCGCGCGCACGTCGTCGTCGGCTGCCGCCGCGTTCGCGACCTCGAGCAGCTCAGCCTGCACCTGGAAGCTGATCGCGTTCATCTTCGGCCGGTCGAGCCGGATCGTGCCGATGCCGTCCTCGACGGTGAGGTTGACGAAGTCACCCATCGTGGCGCTCCCCTGTCTGTGAAGGCGGTTACATGTGTCCGGAACCCTATCGGGTGCCATCCACCTCTTGTGTGCCGGTTCGCGGTACACGCGTTGCGTGTATCCGTAACCCCTGCCGGTAAAGGGACGTTTCAATAACATGACCGATATTCGTTCCAGTCGCGCTCGGGTGAGCCTCGGTGCCGCGCTGAGCATCGCTCTCGGCGCCTTCGTGCTGGCGACGCCGGTCTCGGGTGCCGCGCTCTCCACCGCTGATGACACTTCCACCAAGGCCGAGGAGGCCCGCTCCGGCGGGCTGCTCGGTCACGAGGCCGACGCCGGTCTGGACGTACGCGACCGCGTGCTGCCCACCTCGACCCAGAAGTCCGCGGCCGATGCCCTCGATGCTGTCGACGTCCGCTGGAACGCCCAGGGAACGCCGACCTCGCTGATCTCCGCCGACGGCGTGCTGGCCACGGCCGGCTCCTCGGACCCGGTCGCCGCGGCCCGGGGCTTCCTCGACGACAACGCGGCGGTCTTCGGGCTCACCGCGGCCCAGCTGGACGACCTGGAACTGGTCAACGGCCAGAAGCTGGCCGGCGGCGGAGGTCACGCGGTGCTCTTCCGGCAGACATACGACGGCCTGTCCGCCGCCACCGAGGGGCTGGTCACCGTGGGCGTGGCCGACGGTGACATCACCTACGTCTCCTCGTCGCTGTCGAAGGTGAGCGGCGACGTCGCCGAGGCGACGTTGAGCCCGACGCAGGCATGGCTGAAGGCCGCCGCCTCGGCCGGACGGCCGATCTCCGGTTCGCAGGTCGGCGAGATCGTCACCGACGCCGCGGCGAAGCTGACCGACTGGACGAAGCTGACCGTGCCCGGCCTGGCGACCGACCAGCTGGTGCGACTGCGTGCCCTCCCGGTCCCCGGCGAGGGGGTACGCCCCGTCTTCCAGGCCACCGTCGTCGACTCCGCCGCCGCCACGCTGCTGGGGCAGACGGTGCTGGTCGACGCGGTCACCGGCGAGGTGCTCCTGCGCCGCGACAACGTCGACCACGAGAACGACGTCGAGGGTCCGTTCACCGGCACCGCGCTCGACGCCTGCGGCCCGAAGCACACCTTCGACATCTCCGACGACAAGACCCGCACCCTGGCCGCGCTCGCCATCGGCCTGCCGACCGACGACTTCACCGTGAAGCTCTTCGCCCCCGACGGGACCCTGCTCGTGGAGGGTGACCTGCTCACCAGCCCCGAGGCCGCGACCTACACCGCCGCGAAGATCGACCCCGGGACGTACGCGGTCCAGGTCTGCCCCTTCGACGACTCGCTCCTCCTCGGCAGCTACACGGTGACCGTGGCGTCCTCCGACGCCGGCGCGGAGACCGGTGACCTGCCGGGCAGCAACCCGCGCTGGTCCTACTTCCCCGGCACCCCCGACGCCGCCTCGACCGGGGGCGCCGCGGTCCCCGCCAACGACGTGATCGCGTGCTGGACCAAGGTGGCCGGGTGCACCGGGCCGGAGCTGAAGAGCCTGGCCAACGCCGGCCCGTGGGACACGCTGCTCAACACGACCGTCGGGGTGCCTTCGCTGACGACCATCGGCAACAACGCCAACACGCACGAGGGCTGGCTCTCCCCGCTCGCTGCCGGTGGCCTCGAGCAGGCGCCGATCTCGCCGCTGCGTGACTACACGGGGAAGTTCACCGACGCCTGGAACAACTCCAGGTGCGCGCCGACCAACCTGGTCCCGGGCGGAAACGACGTCAACTACGTGGTCGGCAACCTGTTCGCGAGCCACAACCGGATGCACGACTGGTCCTACTTCCTCGGCTTCACCGAGGAGAACTACAACCTGCAGACCGACAACCTCGGCCGTGGCGGCCGTGGCCTCGACGCCGAGGTCGGCAACGCCCAGGCCGCCGCGATCGACTCGCAGGTCATCGAGCAGACCGGGCTGCTGACCGGCCGCAACAACGCCAACCAGCTCACCCTGATGGACGGCGTTCCGGGCATCACCAACCAGTACCTCTTCCAGCCCGCTGCCGGCGCCTTCTACGCGCCCTGCACCGACGGGTCGCTGGACTTCGGGATCGTCGGCCACGAGTACACCCACGCCATCTCCAACCGGATGATCGGCGGTCCCGACGACGGGATCACCTCCGAGCAGGGTGGCGCGATGGGTGAGTCGTGGGGCGACCTGGCCGGGGCCGAGCACATGTTCGCCCACGACCTCTACAACGGCGGCACCCCGTGGGCCGTCGGCACCTACGCGACCGGCAACACCGAGACCGCGATCCGCGACTACGCGATCGACAAGAACCCGCTCAACTTCTCCGACTACGGGTTCGACACGACCGGTCCCGAGGTCCACGCCGACGGCGAGATCTGGAACGGCACGATGTGGTCGGTACGCAAGGCGCTGGTCGACAAGTACGACGCCACCTACCCCTACGCCGACAAGGCCCTGCAGCTGCGCTGCTCGGTCGGGACCACGACGGCCTCGCCGCTGGCCGCCGACAAGTGCCCCGGCAACCGCCGCTGGATCCAGCTGGTCTTCGACTCGTTCCTGCTCCAGCAGGGTGCGACCTCGATGCTGGACGCCCGTGACGCCTTCCTCGCCGCCGACCAGATGCGCTTCGGCGGCGCCAACCGCCAGGTGATCGCCGATGCCTTCGCCCGCCGCGGCATGGGCCAGTACGCCACTACGACCGCCGACAGCGACGAGCCGACCCCGAGCTTCGCCTCGCCGGCCTCGCGCAACGTCAAGGTCACCTTCACCGCGCCGGCGCCCGGGAAGGTCTACGTCGGCCGCTTCGAGGCGCGGGCGACCCCGATCGCCGACACGCTCTCCGAGACCGGGCTCGGGTCGGTGGCTCACTTCGTGCCGGGGACGTACGAGCTCCTCTACGTCTCCGCCACCGGAGGCGCCCAGCGCAAGACGGTCACGGTCTCCCCCGCCGAGATCACCAAGACCGTCTCGTTCGCGGCCGGGACCAACCTCGCCGCGGCCGCCAACGGCGCCACCGTGCTCACCTCCACCGAGGGCTCGCGCAACCCGGCCGCGCTGATCGACGGCACCGAGGCCACCAACTGGGGCGGGGTGACCGCGGGCGACGTGGACGCCACCACGCCCTCGATCGCCGTCGACCTGGCCGGCGGGACACGCACCGTGAAGACGGTCGGGGTCAGCGCCTACCTGTCGCCGGCGACCGAGACCGACGCCGACTCGGGGTCGCGCTTCACCGCACTGCGGAAGTTCGCACTGGAGGCGTGCGTCTCCGCCTGCGAGACGGCCGGCGCGACCTGGAAGCGCTTCTACACCTCGGCCGACGACGCCTTCCCCGGAAAGCGCCCGCGGCCGGTCGCCCCCGACCTCAACCTGCGCACCTTCGACGTCCCCGACACCTCCGCCGCGGCGGTCCGTCTGGTGGCGTTGGAGAACCAGTGCACGGGCTATGCCGGCTACGCCGGTGAGCAGGACGCCGACCCGCTCACCACGACCGACTGCAAGACCGGCTCCGACCGCGGCACCATCGTCCACGCCGCCGAGCTGCAGGTCTTCGGGCAGTAGCCCGGACCGCCGCTGCGTCCGTTCTGCCCTGGCGTACTCGCGTACGCCAAGGTAAAACGGGACGCAGCGGCGGGCGGGGGTCCTGCCGGTCTGGAGATCGACGATGAAGGCACTGAGGTACGTCACGATCGGCGCTGCGCCGGAGATCAACGAGGTTCCGGTGCCGGAGCCGGCGCCCGGTCAGGTGCGGGTGAAGATCACCGCGGCCGGCGCCTGCCACTCCGACTCCTTCCTGATGGGACTGCCGGAGGAGGCCTGGAACACGTTCGGCTACCCGCTGCCGATGACGCTCGGGCACGAGGGTGTCGGAGTCGTCGACGCGCTCGGCGACGGCGCTCACGGGATCGAGCACGGTGAGCCGGTGGCCATCTACGGGCCGCAGGGCTGCGGCCGCTGCTATCCCTGCGCGCAGGGCAAGGAGAACTACTGCGAGCGTGCCGCCGAGCTCCACATCAGCCCACCAGGGCTCGGCACCGACGGGACCATGGCCGAGTACGTCCTCGTGCCGGACGCCCGCCACCTGCTGCCGCTCGGCGACCTCGACCCGGTCGCCAACGTGGCGCTCACCGACGCCGGTCTGACGCCCTACCACGCCATCAAGGGCTCGCTGCCCAAGCTGGTCGCCGGCTCGACCGCCGTCGTGATCGGCGCCGGCGGCCTCGGCCACGTCGCGATCCAGCTGCTGCGGGCCCTCTCCCCCGCCACCGTGATCGCGCTCGACCTCGGCGAGGACAAGCTCGCTCTGGCCACCGACGTCGGCGCGCATCACGCCTTCCTGTCCGACAAGACGGCCGCCGACAACATCCGCAAGGTCGTCGGCGCCCGCGGCGTCACCGCCGTCTTCGACTTCGTGGGCGCCCAGCCGACCGTCGACCTGGCCGCGTCCGTGATCGGTGTGGAGAGCGACCTGGTGATCGTCGGCGTCGGCTCCGCCACCGCCCAGGTCGGCATGCTCGCCAAGCCGTACGACTCGGTGATCCGGGGTCCCTACTGGGGTTCGCGCTCGGAGCTGATGGAGGTCCTCGACCTGGCCCGCGCCGGGCTCGTGCACGTGGAGACGGAGCAGTTCTCCCTGGACGAGGCACCGGAGGCGTACCGGCGACTTCACGAGGGCACGCTGCGCGGCCGCGCCGTCGTCGTCCCCTAGGGCGTGTCTCCCAAATCCACGCCCGCTACGCGACGTTTCGCATCCGATCTGGCCGCGTTGGCGCCGCTCGACAGCCACCAGGATGCCGTCGCAGCGCCGCCTTGCCAGATCGGCCCGAAACGCCGCTCGCGGCCGCCGTGTCTTTGAGAGACACGCCCTAGTCCGGCATCGACGCCAGAGCAGCTCCGGCGAGCAACGCAGCGACGAGCACGGTCCCGGCAAGGACCCAGTAGAGCGCGTCGTACCCGCCCAGCACGGTGGCGAGCGCGGCACCCACCGCGGGAGCGAGCGCGCCCGCGACCCCGGCGGGAGCCGAGTAGACACCGTTGAGGGCGGCGTACCTCTCCGGGCCCCACACGTCGCTGACGACGGTGGCGGCGATGAGGGTGTAGAGCCCGCGGGCGGTCCCGGTGAGCACCGCGACGACGATCATCACCCAGCCGACCGCGGGCAGCAACGGAAGCAGCGCGACGGAGGCCGCGAACCACAGCACTCCTCCGATCATCCGCGCCCGGACGCCGAAGCGCCGCGCCAGCATCGGGTAGAACGCACGCCCTGCGACCTGGCCGGCGCCACTGAGCCCGAGGGCCCAGGCGGCGGTGGTCGCGCTCAGCCCGTGCTCGACGAGGAACGGCACCAGGTGGACGATCGAGGCGAACACGGCCAGCGAGACCAGGGTGCCCGCGAGCGTGAGCAGCACGAACCGGCTGCTCCGCAGCACGTCCCGGTCCCGCACCGGTCGGCCGTCCTTGCTCGGGGCGGTCGGCTGCCAGGCGAGATCGAGCACGACGATGCTCGGCACGAATGTCAGCACCAGGAAGGCGACGGCCAGGATCACGTACGTCCACCGCCACTCCACCCACCCCGCCAGCGCATCGGTGAGCGGCGCGAAGATCGTCGAGGCGAAGCCACCGGCGAGGGTGAGCGTCGTGATCGCATCGACCCGCCGGTTACCGAACCAGTGGGTCAGCGCCGCGAAGGCCGGCGGGTAGAAGGTGCCCGCGGTCGAGAGCCCGACCAGCAGCCAGCCCAGCGCGAAGATCCAGTACGAGGGCGCGGCAGCGACCACGAGCAGCGACGCCGCCCCCATCAGGCTGGCCCCGGCCATCACCCACCGCGGCCCGAAGCGCTGGATGACCCGCCCGACCGGGATGCCTGCCACGGCGCCCACGAGCGTGCCGGCGGAGAACGCGGTGGTGATCGCGGCCGCCGACCATCCGGTGGCGTCGACGATCTGCGGCTGCAGGACGGTGAAGGCGTAGTAGAGGACGCCGTAGGCCGCGGTGACGGTCACACAGAGCGTGATCAGCACCGCGAGCAGCGGCCGCCCGTCGACCCGCTGTTCCATCGACAACCTCCAAGCAGCACGTAGGTCGTCACCCTCCGACGCGCCGCCTCGGCGCCGACGTCGGCCTCAGCGTTCCAGGTGGACCTCTTCGGCGACGCCGCTGAGCTTGGCGGGGTTGCGCACGTAGTAGAGGCCGGTGACCATGCCGTCCTCGACGTGCAGGGTGACGACGCCGTCGACCTCCTCGCCGAAGTAGAGCAGCATCCCGGGGGCGCTGTTGACGCTGGCGAGCTCGAACCTGGGGACGCCGTACTTCGTAGCCAGCCCCGCGAAGAACTTCAGGACCTTCTCGGCGCCGTGGATCGGCCTGCGGGCCGCCTGCACCGCACCGCCGCCGTCGGAGAAGAGCACGACGTCGGGGGCGAGCACGTCCAGCAGCGACTGCAGGTCGCCGCCGGTCGCGGCGTCGCGGAACCGCTCCAGGGCGCGGCGTGCCTCGGCCGCCGAGACGGACTCGCGCGGCCGCCGCTCGGCGACGTGGGCACGCGCCCGGTGGGCGATCTGGCGCACCGCGGCGGGCGACTTGTCGACCGCTCCCGCGATCTCGTCGTAGCCCAGCGCGAAGACCTCGCGCAGCACGAAGACCGCCCGCTCGGTCGGCGAGAGCGTCTCCAGCACCAGCAGCACCGCGGTCGAGAGCGAGTCGGCGAGCTCGGCGTCCTCGGCCACGTCCGGCGAGGTCAGCAGCGGCTCGGGCAGCCACGGACCGACGTACGTCTCCTTGCGGCGCGACAGTGTCCGGATCCGGTTGAGCGCGAGCCGGGTCGTGATCCGCACCAGGTAGGCGCGCTGGTCGCGCACCTCCTCCAACGGCACCTCGGCCCAGCGCAGCCAGGTCTCCTGGAGCACGTCCTCGGCATCGGCGGCCGAGCCGAGCATCTCGTAGGCGACCGTGAAGAGCAGGTTGCGGTGAGCGACGAACACTTCCGTGGCGGCCTCGTCACTCATGACCGCGACCCTACCGGCGCCGGGGCCTCCGGGATCCTGAACGTGCTGGGCATCCTCGCTCCTGTCTCGTCTCTTGCATCTCGTCACCATCCAGACACCGGCACGCATCAGGTTGTGACACTAGGGTTGGAGCGTGAGCGAGCCAGAGACGACGACGGTGGCGGAGGGCGTTGCCCGGATCGAGTGGGCCGCGGGCGAGGCCGTCGACGTCGTACGCCGCGAGGTGGCCGCCGCGCTGCTCACCCACCACCGGGTGGAGGCGCTGGTCGACCCGGCCGACGTCACCGAGCAGCGCACCGCGACCTGGTCGGGGCTCCACCGCGAGGGCCTGCTCCGGGGCGTGGCGGGCGGCCAGGACCGGATGCTCTACGCCCGGGTGGCGAGCGACGCCCCGGTGGAGGCTCCCGAGGGCTTCCGGGCGCTGCTCAACTCGTTCCTCCCGCGCAAGCGCGCGATCGGGCAGATGCTGGTGCGCGACGCCGAGGAGCGCGTCCTGATGTGCCAGCTGACCTACAAGAAGGACTGGGACCTGCCCGGCGGCATCGTCGAGGTCGGTGAGTCGCCGAAGCTGGCCACCACCCGCGAGATCGAGGAGGAGCTCGCCCTCGTCCTCCCCGCCGGCGACCTGCTCCTCACCGACTGGCTGCCGCCGTGGGGCGGCTGGGACGACGCCGTCTGCCTGATCTTCGACGGCGGCGTCCACCCGGCCTCGATCGTGGAGCAGACCACTCTCCAGCCGCGCGAGATCCGCTCGGTGGCGTTCTGCACGCTCGACGAGGTCCGTGAGCGGGCCGCCGACTTCACCGCGCGCCGGGTCGAGGCCGCGCTGGCGGCGCTGAAGGGCGGCCCGACCTATACCGAGTCGGGCCGCCCCTAGCTCCTACGTCACCTCGACGCGGTCAGCTCCGCGACGACCTCCGCCCGCGGCCGGAGGCTGACCGGCCCGAGCAGGCCGGAGGTCGGTGGGACCTGGTTGGCCTTGCCGCGCTGGTTCAGCAGCGTGTTGGTGACCCGGACCTCGATCGTGTTGGTGCCGGCACGCAGCGCCTCGGTGGCGTCGATGACATAGGGCCGCCACATCGCGCGCGGGAGCACGACCCCGTTGACGGTGACCTGTGCGATGTCGCGCACCTCGCCGAGGTCGAGCGTCATCCTCCGGCCGGCCAGGTCGGCGGCGGTGACGTCGACGGAGGTGCGGTAGGTGGCGCTCCCGGAGAAGCGGGGGTCGATGGTGGTCCACGATCCCAGCGGCCGGGTCTGCTCCTGCTCGCCCTCCCGCTCCAGCTTCACCGTCCACGGGCCGTCCAGCGCGATCGGTGCCAGCGGGTCGGTCACCGTGGCCTCGCCACGGTAGGTCCGCGGCCCGTCGTTGCCGATGAGAGCCGTCGTCCCTGGCTCGTCGACCAGTACGGTCGCCTCGAGCGCCTTGCCCTGCCTGGTCACCGACGTCGCCACCTGGTCACCGACCAGGTGCGCGCCTGCCCGCGTGCCCTTCTGGAAGACGATCGCGAGCGTCTCGTAGGGGTCCAGCCGCAGCGGCACGGTGGTCTCGTCGCGCCCGCCCTCGTCGTAGGTCGCGGCCACCTCGGTGCTGCCGTCGCGCGGGTCCCAGATCTCCGGCACACCGTCGACCGGAAGGGTCGCCGAGGTGCTGATCGCCTGGTCGCTCTCGTTGTTGACCAGGAACGCGACGTCCCCGTCCCGGCTGGTACGCAGCACCCGCACCGCCGGGGCGGCAGGGCTGAGCGCGGCGGCCGAGACACCGGCACCGGCCGCCAGCCCACCGAGCGCGTCGACGTCGGACACGACCGCGACGTGGCCGTCACCGACCCGCTTCCAGCCGCCGGCAGCCGCGCCGAACAGCGACCGCAGCTCCTTCACCAGCGCCGCGTCCCGACCACTGGCCTCGAGCTCCGGCAGCGCCCCGACGGCGGCGACGCGGCCGCCGTCGCGTACGAACTTCTTCAGGGTCTTCGCCGTCTCCAGGTCGAGCACCGGCGTCGTCGGCAGCACCAGCATCCGGTAGCGCGCCTTGCCGACCTTCAGCTCGCCGTCGTCGGACCGCGCCTGGAAGCGGGTGCCGGGGTCGCCCGAGAGCGAGCCGTCGCTGAGCAGGTCGAAGTCGACCTGGCCGCGCTCGAGCGCGAACGCGGCCGAGCTGAGCGAGTCGTCGAGCCCGTGCTCGGCATCGGTGGTGCGGGTCTGCTCCGCGGCCCGCTGCGGCTGCACCAGGGCGGTCTCGGCGAGCGAGGAGCCCCGGCCGAGCTCCATGACCCGGCCGATCCAGGCGTCGACGTCGCCCATCGCGTCCCAGTACGTGCTGGCGGGCCCGAACGGGGGTGCGAAGTAGACCTGCTTCTCGTCGGTCCACATCGCGTGCAGCGCGGTGAAGTTGGCTCCCCGGGTGGCCAGGGCACCGATCGTGGCGTGCATGTACTCCGGAGCGACTCCCCACCCGGAGTTGCCGAACACCTCCACCAGGGCGCGGTCGGCGCCGCTCTGGTGAGCCGCCGAGGCGGCGTTGCGCATCAGAGTGGTCTGCTTGCCCGCCGTGTAGTCGGTGGTGATCATGTCGGTGCCGGGGACCTGGGCGTACTGGTTGTTCTTGGTCAGGTCGCCGGTGCTGTGCATCCGCTGCTGCGGGCCCTCCTCGTCGAGCAGCGGGTTGGTGATCAGCTGCAGCCCGTGCTTGCCCATCCAGGTCGCCTGACGCTGGTAGTAGTTGGTTGCGAACGAGTCGTTGACCGCGCGCCAGTACGTCCCGGAGTACTGCTCACCGGTGCGGCCGAGCTGGTCGGAGGCGGCGGTGAACGCGACCCCCGGGGACCCGCCCGCGTCCTCGATCAGGTCCGCGAGACCGTCGGACCAGGCGAGCCGCTTGAACGGCCACGGCTCGGCCGAGGAGATGAAGGGCTCGTCGTCCCAGAAGCCCGGCACCACCGAGCCCATCGCCCAGCCGAAACGTCGCAGGTACTCACCCTGGACCACCTCGAGCAGCCGGTCGGTCGCGTCGGGGTCGAGCAGGTTGAGATAGCCGCGGTGGTAGCCGCTGGTGTCGTCGACCAAGGTCGTGTGCGCGAAGGTGTCCACCTGCCAGCGCCCCGCCGGCACCGTCCAGGAGCCGTCCTCGAGGTTCGGGGTGAGCTCGACCAGGTCGCCGCCGTCGGTCGATCCCGTCGGACGAGCCGCTGCCGCGACCGTGTCCTCCAGCCTCACCAGGGGGCCGCCGAAGTCGCCGATCGCCTCGCTGTCGTCGAACGTCTGGGACCACAGCGCGGCCCCGGCCGGGTCCGTGACGGTGAGGTCGTTCCACTGCACGCGCTGCAGGCCCTCGACCGCGTCCTCGATCCCGACCCCGCCGAACTCCGCGCTGACCGCCGGCGCACCCGTGGCGTACGTCGCGTCGACCGCCTCGGGCTGGACGGTCTTGTTGATCACCGGCTGGATCCGGTCACCGGAGACGGTGACGCTGATCGTCTGCTCCCGCCGCGGCGAGAACCCCGGCGTGTTCACGCCGGTGGTCAGCCGGGTCCGCGAGCCGCCGTCGAGACGCCAGACGCTCGCCTTGCCCTTCACGTCGACATCGACGAGGTAGCCGCGGCTGCCGTCCTCGGAGGCGCGTACGACGAGCTGCGCGCCGGAGGCGGTCAGCGTGACCTTCCCGGTCGCGGTGTAGTCGCCCCAGGTAGCACCCGAGCTGATCGGGTGCGCGCCCTCGCGGATGGCCGCGTCCACGACGAGCCGGCCGGCCTCGACGCTGAGACCGCTGGACTCGGCCGGGTCGATCCTCGCCGGGCCCTCGACGACCCGGGTCGAGCGCTGCAGCGCCTTGAGACGCAGCTCGGGGCTCGGCTCGTACGTCTTGTCCCCGACGGTGCCGCCGTTGGCGATGATGCCGCCCGCCTTGCCGCTGGGGAAGTTGCTGTCGTTGAACAGCCAGATCCGCATCCCGGTGCGCTGTGCCTCTCGCAGGACGTGCTCGACGATGTCGAACCAGGCCTCGGTGAAGAACGCCGGCTGCATCTTGTCGCCGCCGTAGGGGAAGAGGACCGCCTCGTAGACGCCCTTGTCACGCATCTCCGCCATCTGCGCGTCGACGACGTCCGGGGTCACGTTGCCCGTCCAGTACCAGTAGAACGCCGGACGGCTGTCCTTCGGAGGGTCGGCGAAGGCCGCCGGGTCGAAGCCTTGGGCCTCGTGCGACGCCTGGGTGGCCACCGCGGGATCGGCGGGTACGGTGCCGAGCGCGAGCGACGTCGCCAGGGCCACGGTGCCGGCGAGAATGCCGGTGAGTCTGATCATGGTCCTTGACTTCCTTACTCGGAGACGAACGTGTAGGTGCCGGTCCCGACCTCGAACTCGGCGAACCCGGAGACGGTCGAGGTGACCTTGCGGGCCCCTCGGGGCGCGATGACCCGCTGGCCCTCGGTGACAGGCACCCGGACGGTCGCGTTGGTGTTCGGCGGGATCGTGGCGGTGAGCCTGACCGTGCCGTCGGCCCGGACCCAGGAGCTGGAGATCGTGCCCCGGACCGAGTCGTAGGAGGACGAGGCGGAGGCGACGTCACCGACGAGCGCGGGCTCGATCACGACCTTCTTCCAGGCGATCGAGTCGTCGGCCTGGGTGATGCCGGCGACCCCGCCGGTGAACCAGGCGTCGATCGCTCCGAGCATGTAGTGGTTCTGCGAGGCGCCGGAGCTGGTCCAGCTCTCCGGCAGCGAGGTCGCGCCGGCGGCGAGGAACTTGCCGTAGCTGACCCCGTCGTTGCGCTGCACCCAGTCGTGGAGCACGTCGTCGAGCCGCTCCCGGGAGAGCAGGTCGACAGCGGCGTACAGGCCGACCTCACCGACGACGATGTGGTCGTCGGCGTCGCGGATCTGCTGCACGAACCTGTCCAGCACGCCCTCGCGCAGGTCGGCCGGCACCAGGTTCCCCTGGAGCGCCAGGGCCTGGCTGGCCTGGTCGCCGTTGCCGTAGAGGCCGGTCTCCGGGTGGTAGAAGGTCGCCTGGAAAGCGGTCGCCACCTCCCCGGCCTTCTTCTCGTACGCTGCCGCATCACCGTCGCGCCCGAGGGCGGCCGCGATCTGGCTCATGTGGGTGAGGATGCGGTGGTAGGCCCAGGTCTGGGTCAGCGGCGCCGGTGTGGCAGGCGAGGCCGGGGTGATCCAGTCACCGAGGCCACCGGAGACGATGCCACCGTTCGCGATCGAGGCCAGGTAGTCGGCGTACTCGACCATCTGCGGCCAGTGGGCGCGCATGGCGCTGTCGTCGCCGTACCACTGGTAGATCTGCCAGGACGACACCGCGAGGGTCGCGCCCCAGTTGGCGTCGTGCCGGAAGGCCCCGGCGAAGAGGGCGTCCTCCGGTGCCGTGGTCGGGATCAGCCCGTTGTCCCGCTGGGCGTCGACGACGTCCTGCAGCATCTTGCGGTAGTGCGCCTGGACGTCGTAGCCGTAGGCGAGGGTGTCGAAGACCAGGTTGGTCTGGTCGAGCCAGCCGAGCTTCTCGCGGTGCGGGCAGTCGGTGAAGACGGAGTACATGTTCGACTGCACCGAGCGGTCGATGATCTTGTGGATCCCGGTCATCTGGGGATCCGAGGTGGTGAACGACCCGACCGCCCGGTCGGTGGCGCGCAGCACCAGCCCCTTCACGGTCTCGGCGGTCGGCGGGGTGGTCAGGCCTTCGACCTGGAGGTAGCGGAAGCCGTGGTAGACGAACCGTGGGGTGAACGTCTCCTCGCCGGTGCCGGCCAGGGTGAACCGGTCCCGGATGTCGCCGCCGACGCTGCCCTGGTCGACGGTGCCGTCGGCCTTGAGCTTCTCGGCCGGTCGCATCGTGATCGTGGTCCCGGCCGGGCCGCTGGTCGTCAGCTGCTGCCAACCGGCGAAGTTGGTGCCGAGGTCGAAGACGTACGTCCCCGGCTTCGGCTCCTTGACGGCGACGGTCTCCAGGGTGTCGACCTCGCGGATCGGCGGGCTCTGCTGAGCCACCAGCTCGGGGTCGCCCGCCGGGGCGCCGATGTCGACCGCGTCGAGCCAGCCGGCGCGGCTCGCGCCGGGCTCGTTCCAGGCGCCGAGGTCGCGCCGGGCGTCGTGGTCCTCGCCGCCGTACCAGTTGGAGAAGGTCACCTCGCCGAGGGTCGACTTGAACGAGGACCCGGTCGCGACCGTCTGGCGCCGGCCGTCGCGGTAGGTGATCTCGAGCTGTCCCATCGCCCGCGGGGCGCCGTGCCCGGCGGCGGCCTTCATGTAGCGCTTGGGGATCTCGGGGGTGTTGAAGACGTTGTAGATCCCGTTGCCGAGCTCGATCCCCCAGGTGTTGCTGCCCTTGCGGAGCAGTCCGGTGACGTCGTAGGTGGCATAGGGAACCCGCACGCTGTGCTCGGTGTTGCCGGGCTGCAGCAGGTCCTTCGAGACCGGTCGCCCGTTGAGCGAGGCGTCGTAGACGCCCTCACCGGTGACGTAGAGGCGCGCGGAGGCGACGCCGGCACGGGCGGTGAAGTCCTCGGCCAGCACCGGCAGCGCCTCGGGAGCCGTGTGCAGGTTGGAGATCGCGGTGACCTTGGTCCGCGGCCCGACCTTGGTGAACGTCGCGCCGTCGGTGGAGACCGAGGCCTGGAAGTCGCGGGGGAAGTTCGGCGTGGTGCCGTACTCGCTCGGCGCGTCCCACAGCGAGTAGAGGCGGATCGTGTCGATCGTCGTCGGCTCGCCGAGATCGATCGTGATCTCGATCGGCTGGTCCTGGACGTCCGTCTCGGGGTGGTAGTCGCTGCGGTAGCCGCGCGGGTCGTCCGCGGTGGTGAGCTTGCCGTCGGTCAGGTAGGACGGATCCCACACGCCCGGCTCGGAGTTCTCCTCGGAGACCGTCACGGTGGCGCCCTCGGCCAGGTTGGCCCCGTCGGCGCCGAGGGTGGCCTCGATCTCGCCGAGCTCGAGGCGCGGCTTCCAGTCCGGGTCGTCGAGCGGCTCACCGGGGCGGCCGAGGTCGATCACGGTCAGGCGTACGTAGCGGGTCTCCTGCGCGCCGATGCTGACGTCCTGGTGGAGCGGCTCCGCCCAACGTCGGTCGGTGATCCACTCCCCCTGCCAGTCGGACTCGTCGAGCAGGCCCATCTCGAAGGAGGCGGGCCGGCTCCACTCGCTGGCGCGGCCGGCGGCGTCCCACACGCGGACCTGCCACAGCGCCTCGTCGCGGGAGCCGAGGCGGTCTCCCGCGTAGGAGGTCGCCATCGAGGCCGAGCGGACCCGGCCGCTGTCCCACAGGTCGGGACGGCCGAGGCGGCCGCGGGTCGAGGCGACGCGGACCTGGTAGGCCGTCTGACGGGCGACCCCGGCGCCGTTGCGCCACTGCAGATCCGGGGTCAGGTCGTCGATGCCGATCGGATCGCTCACCCCTCCGACGCTGAGCCGCACCGGGGCGGCCACCTCGTCGGACGGGCCGCTCGCCACCGCCGCGGACGGCATCAGACCGACCGCTGACGCCACGAGCGCAAGGCTGACCAGGGCTCTCATCGCACCTCCTGAAACGATTCAATTCCTACGGAGGTCGAGTATGTCTCACGTCACATCTATGACGGAAGTCACATCAGCAGACTGGCCACATCCGGCCACATCCGGGGCTCGTCAGCGACGCTCGCTCTCGGCGAGCTCCGGGAGCGGCTCGACGACCCCGGACGACCGGGGCAGGCGTACGACTCCCTGGGCGACCAGCGCCCCGATCACCAGGAGCGCGCCACCGGCGAGCTCGCCGGCGCTCGGCACCTCCCCGAGCAGCAGCCACGCCGAGCCGATCGCGACCGGCGGCACCAGCAGGATCCACGGCACCACCGACGACGCCGGGTGCCGGGCGAGCAGCGAGTTGAAGATCCCGTAGCCGACGAACGAGGCCAGCACCACCGTGTAGACCGTGGAGACGAGCGCCTCCCAGCCGAAGGCGGCCACCCCTTCGCGGATCCCCTCCGGTCCGTCCAGAACCAGCGAGAGCGCCAGCAGCGGGAGCGGAACGACCAGGGCCGACCAGACCGTCAGGGAGAGCCCGCCTGGCACCTTGGCCGCCCGGGAGATCACGTTGCCGATCGCCCACGACAGCGCGGCGAGCAGGCACAGCACCAGCGCGACGACGGGTACGTGACCGCCTCGCCCGAGCGCCACCACGACCAGACCCAGGGCGCCGGCGACGACCCCGACCACCTGCATGAGGGTCGGCCGCTCGCGCAGCACACCGGCCGCGATGACGATGGTGAGCACGACCTGCGCCTGCAGCACCAGGCCGGCCAGCCCGGGCGGCATCCCGGCGGCCATGCTCGTGTAGAGCAGCCCGAACTGGCCCAGGCTCATGAAGATCCCGACCGCCGCCACCACCCGCCACGACGCCTTCGGGCGCGGCAGCAGGAAGACCGCCGGGAACGCGACCAGGACGAAGCGCACGGCGAGCAGCAGCAGCGGCGGCACCGCATGCCCATCGCGCGTCTCGAGGCCCCAGTCGATGACGACGAAGTTGAAGCCCCACAGGACGGCGACGAGGACGGCGAGCAGCGAGTCACGGCGGTTCACACCATCAACGATGACCCCCAAGACGATGAAGCACCAGCGAATGATTCTTCATTCGATGACGTAATATTCCTTCATGATCGACCTCGCTTCGCTCGTCGCCCTGCGCACCATCGACACCCACGGCTCGGTGGTCGCGGCCGCCGACGCCCTGGGCTTCACGCCCAGCGCCGTGTCGCAGCAGGTCAAGCGGCTCGAGCGGCAGGTCGGCGTACCTCTGCTGGAGCGGATCGGCCGCGGCGTCATGCTCACCCACGCCGGCCGGCATCTCGTCGATGAGGGGTCGCGGCTGCTCGCCGACATGGAGTCGCTGGAGTCCGGGCTGCACGAGCAGGCGACCACCGTGGCCGGGCGGCTGCGGCTGACCGCCTTCTCGACCGCGATGCGCGGACTGGTCGCGCCGGTCGCGGGCGAGCTCCGCATCGCCCATCCCGAGCTCGCCCTCACCCTCTCCGAACGCGAGCCGTGGGACACCGTCGACCTGGTCGCGACCGGTCACAGCGAGATCGGCGTCGTGCACTCCTGGGGCGACGTGCCGCTGTCCATCCCCGACCATCTCGTCACCACCGAGCTCCACCGCGACATCGCCGACGTGATCGCCCATCGCGACCATCCGCTGGCCCAGCTCGCCAAGGTGACCCCGCACGACCTCGTCGCCGAGGACTGGATCGCGACTCCGGAGGGCACGATCTGCCGGCAGTGGCTGAACCGGATGTACGCCGGCACCGGCGGGCTGCCCCGGATCGCGCACGTCTCGATGGAGTTCGACAGCCATCTGGCGCTGGTGCGAGCTGGGCTCGGGATCGCGCTCGTCCCCCGCATGGGGCGAGCGGCGCTGGGTGAGGACCTGGTCGCCGTACGCGTCGTCGACCCGGTCCCCACGCGCGAGATCCTCGCGCTGCACCGGCGCACGATGACCGCCTCACCGGCGGTCACCGCGGTGCTGACCGCGCTAGCGGCTCAGCACGGTGCCGAGAACATGGCCGGTCAGAACAGGGTCGGTCAGAACAGGGCCGATCAGAACAGGGCCGAGGCCAGCGACTGACGGCCCTTGAGCACCCGCTCGTCGTCGTTGCCGACCGCGGCGAAGAGGCCCAGCAGGTGCTCGCGCGCCTTGTTGCGATCAGCGTCCGACGTACGTCGCACCAGCTCGACCAGCCGGAGGAAGGAGTCCTCCACGTGGCCGCCGAGCAGATCCAGGTCGGCGACGAGCGTCTGCGCGTCGACGTCGTCGGGCGCGGCCGCGGCGGCGGCACGAGCGGCGTTGAGATCGACCCCCTGCGTACGCTGCAGCACCTTGGCCATCGCCAGCCCGGCGGCGGCCTCGGAGTCGGCGGGGTTGGAGGCGATCAGCTTCTCGTACTCGGCCACGGCGGCGTCGATGTCGCCGCGCTCCAGCGCGTCCTGGGCCGGGGCGTAGCGCGGATCCATCGCCGGCTCGTCCCCTTCCTCGGTCGCCACGGCACCGCCGAGGGCGTTGGGCTTGTGCCGCCCGCCGATGCCCTGGGTGGTGAGCTGCTGGCCGAGCTGCTGGAAGACCGTACGCAACTCCTCGAGGTTGAGCGCGCCCGGGATCGGCTGGGTGACCGGCCGGCCGTCGAGCAGGATGTAGAGGAGCGGCACCTGGGGCACCTGCAGCGCCTGCGCGATCTGCGGGTTCTTGTCGATGTCGACCAGGCCGAGCAGGAAGCGGCCGTCGTACTCCTCCACGACCGCCGACACGTCGCCCGCATAGGTGACGCTCTCGGGAGCGCGGGAGGCCGAGTAGAAGACCAGGACGACCGGAGCGGTCATCGACGCCTCGAGCACCGACTGGAAGATCTGCTCGTCGACCTCGACGGTGTACGAGCCGGCACTTCGCCCCTGAGCGGAAGCCGCATCGGCCGGACCGCCGAAGGGGGCGTCCTGTGCGGGCGTGGTGCTGGCGAGCCCGGAGAGGTCGACGGCTCCGGGACGGGAGAACGGCTGCTGCGTCATGGGGGCAATCCTATGAGGACGGTCTAACCGACGCTGCCACGGAGGCCCGCACGCTGGACGACACGCTGGATGGTCAGGTCTCGCTCGTTCGGCCGACCGACGAAGTAGATGTTGTTGAGGCCCTGCTCCTGGGCGGCCGACTCGAAGACGAAGTGGCCGTAGTTGAAGATCTGGCCGGTGAACGACTGCTTCACCGTGATGTCGAGGACTCGCGCCAGCGGCATGGTCGCCAGCTCGCTCGAGAGCACGCCGTGGACGCGGAAGATGCGCATGTTGGTGACCACGAACCGGTCCCGGCTGATCACGAGCGCCTGCCAGAATGCGTACCCGACGAGCCCGAAGGCGAGCAGCACCAGGATCCAGGCGACGTTCATGTCGATCGTCGCCGCCACGATCATCAGCGCCAGCCCGAGGATCGCGAAGGCAACCGGCTTGATGTAGGAGACCCAGTGATGGGTGACCTCGTCCACGACGACCTCACCTTCGTCTCGCAGAAGGTGCTTGGAGATGTCGACACCGAAGAGGTTCACGTAACCAACGATAGTGATCTCACTGTGCGGAAGTCGACAAACAAGCCGTACGCCGGGACAACCTCCCCCGAGAAGTAGGTTCCTGACGCCGAAAATCGACTATTCGGCCTCAGCGACCGAATCCTCGGCCAGAAGGACGTCGGCGGCGGCGTAGGGGTCGCGCACACCTTTGACCACGTCCGCCGCCAGGGCGTCCAGGTCGCCGGCCGAACCCACCGACGACCATCTCGCGCGCAGGGTCTCGACGGCGATGGCCTCGACCTCGGCCCGGGCCCGGCGCGTACGCCGCAGCTCCAGCGTCCCGCTGGAGCGCAGCCACTCGCGGTGCTCGTCGAGCGCGCCGACGACCTCGGCCAGGCCCTTGCCGGCCTGGGCGACGGCAGTGAGGACGGGCGGGGTCCAGGCCCCCTGGGTGCGGTCGGTCAGGCGCAGCATCCCGCGCAGGTCGCGCTGGACCTTGGTCGCGCCGTCGCGATCGGCCTTGTTGACGACGTAGAGATCGCCGATCTCCAGGATCCCGGCCTTCGCGGCCTGGATGCCGTCACCCATCCCGGGCGCGAGCAGCACCACGGTGGTGTCGGCGAGCCCGGCGATCTCGACCTCCGACTGGCCGACGCCGACGGTCTCGACCAGCACGACGTCGAACCCGGCCGCGTCGAGCACCCGGATCGCCTGCGGGGCCGACCAGGCCAGGCCGCCGAGGTGGCCCCGGGAGGCCATCGAGCGGATGAAGACACCCGGGTCGGTGGCGTGGTCGGTCATCCTGATCCGGTCACCGAGCAGCGCGCCACCGGAGAACGGCGAGGACGGGTCGACGGCCAGCACCGCCACGGTGCGCCCCTCGGAGCGCAGCTCGCGGACCAGCGCGGAGGTGGTGGTCGACTTCCCCACCCCGGGTGCGCCGGTGAGCCCCACGATGTGGGCGTGCCCGCTGTGAGGCGCGAGCGCTGCCATCACCTCACGGAGCCGCTCTCCCCCACCGACCGGGGCGTTCTCGACGTACGACACCAGCCGCGCGACCGCCCGGGGCTCACCGCCCCGGGCGCGCGCGACCAGGTCGCTCACATCAGCGATGGCTCACGCCTTGGGGACACGCACGATCAGGGCGTCGCCCTGACCGCCACCGCCACACAGCGCGGCGGCACCGGTGCCACCGCCACGACGCTTGAGCTCGTGGGCGAGGTGGAGCACGACACGCGTACCGGACATGCCGACGGGGTGGCCGAGGGCGATCGCGCCACCGTTGACGTTGACGATCTCGGGGTCGAGGCCGAGCTTCTTGGTGGACTCGATGCCGACGGCGGCGAACGCCTCGTTGAACTCGACGAGGTCGAGGTCGGCGGCGGTGATGCCCTCCTTCTCGAGGGCCTTGGCGGTGGCGTTGGCCGGCTGCAGCTGCAGCGAGGAGTCGGGGCCGGCGACCATACCGTGGGCGCCGATCTCGGCCAGCCACTCCAGGCCCAGGGACTCGGCCTTCTCCTTCGACATGACCACGACGGCGGCAGCACCGTCGGAGATCTGCGAGGCGGACCCCGCGGTGATGGTGCCCTCCTTGGCGAACGCCGGGCGGAGCTTGCCGAGCGACTCGGCGGTGGTGTCGCCGCGTACGCCCTCATCGGCGCTGACCACGACCGGGTCACCCTTGCGCTGCGGGATCGACACCGGGACGATCTCGTCGTCGAAGACGCCGTTCTTCTGGGCCGCGGCGGCGCGCTGGTGCGAGGTGGCGGCGAAGGCGTCCTGCTCCTCGCGGGTGAGCTTCACGCCCTCGGCGTTGACCTGCTCGGTGAGCCCGCCCATCGCCTGCTTGGTGAGCTGGTCGTAGAGCGCGTCGTAGGCCATCGAGTCCACCAGCGTGGTGTCCCCGTACTTGAAGCCCTCACGCGACTTCGGCAGCAGGTGCGGCGCGTTGGTCATCGACTCCATGCCACCCGCGACGACGACCTCGGCCTCGCCGGCCCGGATCAGCTGGTCGGCCATGGCGATGGTGTTGAGGCCGGAGAGACAGACCTTGTTGATGGTGAGCGAAGGCACGCTCATCGGCAGCCCGCCGGCGACGCCGGCCGCGCGCGCCGGGTTCTGGCCGGCACCGGCCTGGATGACCTGGCCCATGATCAGGTAGTCGACCTGCTCCGGCGAGACACCCGCCTTCTCCAGGGCGCCCTTGATGGCGACGCCGCCCAGATCGGCCGCGGACAGGCTCTTGAGCCCGCCGAGCAGGCGGCCGATCGGCGTACGTGCCCCGGCGACGATGACGTTGGACATGGGTCCTCCAAAAAAGTTTGCTGGTGCTGATCCGCCCATGAGGTTACTTATTAGTAACCTCCGTGGGAAGAGTGTTGACTGCAGCTTGGTGTGGCTGTCATCACACATTGTGCCCGTTGGACCCGAGCTCAAGGAGAGTAGGCCCATGACATCAGTCGAGATCCCTCCGCACCTGTTCACCCAGATCGACCACGTCGGTCTCGCCGTCGCCGACCTGGACGCGGCGATCGACTTCTACGAGACGACCTTCGGCATGAAGCTCGCCCACCGCGAGACCAACGAGGAGCAGGGCGTCGAGGAGGCGATGATCGCGATCGGCGACTCCGACAACAAGCTCCAGCTGCTCGCCCCGCTCAACGAGAACAGCACCATCGCCAAGTTCCTCGACCGCAACGGCCCCGGCATGCAGCAGCTCGCCTACCGGGTCACCGACGTGGAGCAGGTCTCGGCGATCCTCAAGGAGCGCGGCGTACGTCTTCTCTACGACGCACCGCGTCGCGGCACGGCCGACTCGCGGATCAACTTCATCCACCCCAAGGACGCTGGCGGCGTCCTGGTCGAGCTCGTCGAGCCGGCCGCCAACCCGGCTCACTGAGCCTCGCTGACCCCCAGCGCCCACCAGGGCACGTGAACGATCCAAGAGTCGTGTGTCACATCTGACTGGTCATTGCGGTTACTCACCAGTAATGTCCAGCGAACTAGAGTCAACCGCGACCCCTACGACGACGCAGGAGCCGACCATGCAACACATCCTCGACGCGATCCTTGCCGGCGATACGCCCGGCGAGGAGTTTGCGAACCTCGAGATTCCCGACCACTACCGTGCCGCCACCGTCCACAAGGACGAGGTCGACATGTTCGAGGGCGTCGCGACCAAGGAGAAGGACCCGCGCAAGTCCCTCCACGTCGAGGACGTCGCCCTGCCCGAGCTCGGTCCGGGCGAGGCGTTCGTCGCGGTGATGGCGTCCGCGATCAACTACAACACCGTGTGGACCTCGATCTTCGAGCCGGTCTCCACCTTCGGGTTCCTGGAGCGCTACGGCAAGGAGTCCGAGCTCGGCGCCCGCCACAACCTCGACTACCACATCGTCGGCTCCGACCTGTCCGGCGTCGTGCTGGCCGTGGGCGCGGGCGTGACCAAGTGGAAGCCGGGCGACCGCGTCGTCGCCCACTGCCTGAGCGTCGAGCTCGAGGCCCCCGACGGCCACAACGACACGATGATGGACCCCTCCCAGCGCATCTGGGGCTTCGAGACCAACTTCGGCGGCCTCGCCGACGTCGCGATGGTCAAGGCCAACCAGCTGATGCCCAAGCCCGAGCACCTCACCTGGGAGGAGGCCGCCTCCCCCGGTCTGGTCAACTGCACCGCCTATCGCCAGCTCGTCTCCGCCAACGGCGGCAACATGAAGCAGGGCGACAACGTCCTGATCTGGGGCGCCTCCGGCGGCCTGGGCGGCTTCGCGACGCAGTACGCCCTCAACGGCGGCGCCAACCCGGTCTGCGTGGTCTCCAACGAGGAGAAGGCCAAGATCGTGCGCAACATGGGCGCCGAGATGGTGATCAACCGCTCCGAGATGGACTTCAAGTTCTGGAACGAGGACGGCACCCAGCAGAACCCGAAGGAGTGGAAGCGGCTGGGCAAGGCCATCCGCGACCTCACCGGCGGCGAGGACATCGACATCGTCTTCGAGCACCCGGGCCGCGAGACCTTCGGCGCCTCGGTGTACGTGACCCGCAAGGGCGGCACCATCACCACCTGCGCCTCGACCTCGGGCTACATGCACGAGTACGACAACCGCTACCTGTGGATGAACCTCAAGAGGATCATCTCCAGCCACTTCGCGAACTACCGCGAGTCGTGGGAGGCCAACCGCCTCATCGCGCAGGGCAAGATCCACCCGACCCTCTCGCGGACCTACACCCTCGAGGACGTCGGTCAGGCCTCGCTCGACGTGCACCACAACAAGCACCAGGGCAAGGTCGGCGTCCTCTGCCTCTCGCCCGAGGAGGGCCTCGGCGTCCTCGACGAGGAGAAGCGCGCGGCCCACATCGACAAGATCAACCTGTTCCGCGGAATCTGAGACGTCGGGCCCGGGTAAATAGCCCATTTGAGACTGGATTCACGGCCGGTCTCCCCTTGCGCGAGGGGTGACCGGCCGTAGTCTTGCCCTTTGGGAGCAGAGGGCAAGACACAAACCCCCCTAAAGTGTGAGGAATCCGCCACAAATGACGAATGAGGGACTGTCCATCTTCAACGAGGCTTCCGAGCCTCGGAAGAAGCCTGACCAGGACGCGACGGAGACACAGGTTCTCCCGCGGGTTCCTGGCGCTTCCGGATCGCCCAGCTCCGGCCACAACTCGGCTCCACCGGCTCCAGGCTCACTCCCAGCCTTCCCGGTCGTGCGACGTGGCGGATACGACCCCGGCACGGTGAACGCACGGGTGCAGCAGCTGCTCCAGGCCAACGGCCAGGGTCAGTCGGCGCTGCGCAACGCTCAGCGACGCATCGCCGAGCTCGAGCGCAAGGTCACCGACCTCAAGGCTGCTGCCACTCAGGGCAACGAAGCCCCGTCGTACGCCTCCCTGGGTGGTCGCGCGAGCGCGATGCTCCGGCTGGCCGAGGAGGAGGCCGCTGCGGTCAAGGAGTCTGCTGAGAAGGAGGCCGCGGTCATCCGCGAGGCCGCCCAGCGTGAGGCTGCCGCGACCAAGGCGTCCGCCCAGCGTGACATCGAGGCGCTGCGTACGACGCACTACAAGGAGATCGACGATCACCGCGAGAAGGTGACCGCGGAGGTCCAGCAGGCCCGCAAGATGGTGCAGGCCGAGAGCGACGAGCTGCTCGCCGCCGCCAAGCGCGAGGCCGACCAGGTCCGGCTCGCCGTGCAGCAGGACGTCACCCAGCTGCGCACCTCGACCCAGCGCGAGGTCGAGAAGGCCCGCGCCGGCGCCGACCGTGAGGTCCAGGAGGCGCGGCGGATGCTCGCCGTCGAGCGCGAGCGTCTCGCCCGCGAGGCCGCCGACCACCACGACCAGTCGATGGCCGAGACCGCTCGCATCGTGACCGAGGGCGAGACCCGCGCCGCCGACGCCGAGGAGCGGGCCCGGATCGCCGCCCAGCACGTCGCCGACCAGCGCGCCGAGCTGGCCAAGGAGTCCGAGGGGATCGTCGCTCGCGCCCGCCGCGACGCCGAGGCGATCCTGTCCAAGGCTCGCGCCGAGGCCGACCACCTCGCCTCCACCGCGACGGTCGAGGCCGAGAAGGGCCACGCGATCATCAAGGCCGAGGTCGACCGTCTCACCAAGCGTCGCGACGCGATCGCTGCTCAGCTCTCCTCGCTCACCGACCTGGTCTCCGGGTTCGGCAAGACCGAGGACCCGGCCGAGCTGGAGGCGCCGAAGCCGATCACCGAGGACGAGGACATCGTCGACGGCGAGCTCGTGGACCAGGTCGACGAGAGCGTCACCCTGGTCGGCTCCGACGACGACCTCGACGAGGACTACGACGACTACGACGAGCCTTCGGAGAAGACCGCGATCCGCGAGCCCGAGACTGCGACCGAGAGCCGGTGAGCACCGCCGCTGCCGACCGTCCTGCCGACGGTCCGGAGACGACGTCTGCCCAGACCGACTCCAGCGACGACACGACGGTCGACAGCGAGGCGGCGATCGACCTCGAGGAGCCGGAGGAGGAGAGCGAGCGGGACAAGCGGTTCGGTAAGCCCGGACCGCCGTTCGACCGGAAGTCGCCCTACCTGTTCGGGCTGCTCCTCGGCCTCGGCCTGCTGACGGCCTACGCGGCGGGCAACCTCCTCACCACGATGGGGAGCGTGATCCTCCAGGTGGTGGTCTCGCTCTTCATCGCCGCCGGGATCAACCCGATGGTGGTGTTCCTGCAGCGGCGTGGCTTCTCGCGTCCGTGGGCGGTCCTGAGCGTCATCCTCGGCGTGCTGGGCGCTCTCGCGCTCTTCTTCGTGGCGCTGGTTCCGGTGATCAGCGACCAGGTCGCCAAGATCTCGGCCAACGTCCCGGACTGGATCGACGAGCTTCAGCGCAACCAGCGCATCCAGCAGTTCAACGAGGACTACCAGATCCTCGACAAGGTGCAGGACTACGTCGCCAGCGGTGACTTCGTCAGCAGTGCCTTCGGTGGGGCGCTCGGCGTGGGCCTGGCGGTGATCAACGTGCTCGTCACGGGCTTCATCGTCGTCGTCCTGACGCTCTACTTCATCGCCGCCTACGACCAGACGAAGAACGCCATCTACCGCCTCGCTCCGGCCTCGCGCCGCGAGCGGGTCGGCAAGCTCGGCGACCGGGTCTTCGACGGCATCGGGGGCTACGTCTCCGGGGCCTTCATCGTCGCGCTGTGCGCCGGTCTGTCCACCCTGGTGCTGCTCTTCGTCATCGGGATGGGCGAATACGCTGTCGCCCTGGCCTTCGTCGTCATGATCACCGACGTGATCCCGATGATCGGGGCCACCATCGGCGCGATCATCGTCTGCGCGATCACCTTCGCGACGACCGACCTGAAGACGGGCCTGATCGCGGTGATCTTCTACATCGCCTACCAGCAGTTCGAGAACTACGTCGTCTATCCGCGGGTCATGTCCCGCTCGGTCGACATCCCCGGCGTCGTCACGGTGATCGCGGCCCTCATCGGTGCCTCGCTCCTCGGCGTCGTCGGCGCCCTGCTGGCGATCCCGACAGCGGCCGCCGTCCTGATGCTGGTCCGCGAGGTCTACGTCAGGGCACAGGACGAGCGCTAGTCCCGACACACCTGTGAAGCGCCGCACGCAGCCGATGCGTGCGGCGCTTCGCGTTCTCAGGAGACGGCCGTCGCCTGCTCTCCCTGCCGGACCGCGATGATGCCGGCCAGCACGACCAGCCCGCCGATGAGCTGCACGAGGCCGGGGGCCTCGCCGAGCAGCAGCCAGGCGACGACGACGGCCGAGACGACCTCGAGGAGACCCACGAAGGAGGAGAGCCGCGAACCGAGGGTGCGGGTGGCGGCGATGCCGGTGGCATACGCGACCGAACAGGTCAGCACGCCGAGACCGATCAGCGGCCCCCACCACGGCATCTCCAGTCCCGCCAGGACCACCGGCGCGGTATGCATCTCGAACGGGATGGCCCCGATCAGGCAGAGCAGCGCGAGCAGGACCGTGGCGCCGGTCAGGCCGAGCCAGGCCAGCGCGAGTGGTGGCAGCGTGGTGCTGGAGTGGGCGTTGAGCACGTAGTAGCCGGCCAGTCCGACGGCGGCCGCGGAGCCCCACAGGACGCCGAGCGGGTGCACGTTCGCGCCGCTGACCAGGTCGAGGACGAGCACGAGCCCGGCGATCGCAACCAGCGCGCCCACCATCGTCAGCCGCGAGGGCCGCTCGCCGTGCCGCAGCCACATCCAGCCGACGACGAGCACGACCCCCATGTACTCCAGCAGCAGCGCCGGCCCGACTGCCATCCACTGCACCGCCGAGAAGAACGCGAACTGCGGCACCACGATCGCCAGCAGTGCGTACGCCACCACGACCCGCCAGCTCGTGGCGACACCCCTCCACCGGCCGGCGAGCGCGCGCAGTGCGAAGGGCGCCAGCACGACGGCGCCGATGCCTACCCGGAAGACGAGCACGCCGCCCGTCGACCAGCCGGTGTCGAAGAGCCCACGCCCCAGCGGCCCCGAGAGGCTGAACGTGACCGCCGAGACGACCGCCATCAGCAGTCCGGCAGCCACCAGCGGCGTCTTCTGCGTGCTCTGCGGCACCGCCTCGTCATTGGTCAACGTCGTCATGACACATGACAATCCCACCGACGCGGTAATGTGTCAACATGGTTTTCACCCATGACACCGACGTAGGCCTCCAGGCAGCCGCGGCGCTGGCGAACACCCTTGCCCTCTCCCCCGGCTCGGTCGACGAGCTGGCCACCGTGGCGGCCCTCGACGAGTTCTTCGTGACGTACGACTACACGGGTCGGCACGACCGCGACCGCGCCGAGCTCGACGAGGTCCGTGACCTCCGCGTCCGGCTGCGCGATCTGCTCACCGCCGAGCGCGACGAGGCCGTGCGACTGACCAACGAGATGCTCGCCGAGCACCGCGCGACACCTCAGCTGGTCCGCCACACGACCTACGACTGGCACATCCACGCGACCGAGCCCGACGCTCCGCTGGCCACGCGGATCGCGGTCGAGACCGCGATGGCCATGGTCGACGTGATCCGAGCGGGCGAGCTGTCCCGGCTCTCGATCTGCGCCGACGACGGTTGTGCCGGCGTGGTCGTCGATCTCTCCCGCAACCGCTCCAAGCGCTACTGCTCGGCCACCTGCACCAATCGCAACGCCGTCGCCGCTTACAGAGAGCGTCAGGCCAGCACGAAGTAGCGCAGCGCGACGTAGACCCAGGCGACGGCGAGGGTCACGATCGTCACCACGATGCCGTACCTGGTGAACTTCCAGAAGCTGATCGGGTGGCCGGCCTTGGCGGCGAGGCCGAGCACCACCACGTTGGCGCCGGCGGCGACGGCGGTCGTGTTGCCACCGAGATCGGCGCCGAAGACGAGGGCCCACCACAGCGGGCTGTCGGCGCCCGAGGACGGCGTCGCTGCGACCATCTCCTCCACGATCGGCACCATCGCCGCGGTGTAGGGGATGTTGTCGACGAAACCGCCCACGACGGCCGAGCCGATCATCAGCCCGGTCACTCCGGCCAGCTCGTTGTCGCCCATCAGCTCAGCGGCGTACGTCCCGAGGGAGCCGATCACACCGACCTCGACCAGGCCGCCGACCAGCACGAACAGCGCCATGAAGAAGGCCAGGGTCGACCACTCGACCTCCTCGAGGAACGCCTCGGTCCGCGTCTGGGAGACGACCACCATCGCGCCGGCGCCGAGCATCGCAACCATCGACGGGTCCAGGTGGAGCTCGGTGTGCAGACCGAAGGCGAGCATCACCAGGGCCAGGACGGCCAGGCAGCGGTAGAGCAGCCCGCGGTCCGGGATCGCCGAGGCGGGCGGCTCGATCAGGCCGTCCAGGTCGACCCGGCCACGGAACTCGCGCCGGAAGAGCACCCGGACCAGCCCGATCAGCACCACGATCAGGATCAGGCACAGCGGCAGGGAGTGGATCAGGAAGTCGTCGAAGGTCAGGTTGGCCCGGCTGGCCACGATGATGTTGGGCGGGTCGGCGATCAGGGTCGAGGTGCCGCCGACGTTGGCGGCCAGGATGAGTGAGATCAGGTAGGGCATCGGGCGCAGGCCCAGCCGTTCGCAGACCGACAGGGTCACCGGCGTGACGAGCAGCACGGTGGTCACGTTGTCGAGGATCGGCGAGAGCACCGCGGTGACCAGGATCAGCAGCGTCGCCAGCCGCGCCGGACGGCCGCCGGAGTGCTTGACCGCCCACAGCGCGAGGAACTCGAACAGGCCCGTCTGTTTGAGGACACCGACGATCACCATCATCCCGAAGAGCAGGAAGATGACGTCCCAGTCGACCCCGGTCTCATGACTGAAGAAGGCCGACTCGGCGTTGATGATACCGAGCGCGACCATCGCGGCGACGCCTCCCAGGGCGGCGGCGACGCGGTGGACGCGCTCGGTGGCGATGAGGCCGTAGGTGACGATGAAAACGGCCACCGCTGCGTACACGATCATGCGTTGAGCTCCATACCAACGACTCTCCGCGACCACGCTCCGGATCCGAATGGGTGCTGCCACCCATAAGTCCAGGCCAGGGAGCATGTCAGGGTTGTCGGTATGAGCCATCTACCCCTCTACTGGCGGGTGTGCCTGACGAACGGGACGGTCTTCTGCGTCGGCACCCTGGTCCTGGCGCTGTCCCCGGCCCGGGTCTCGGAGCGCGTCCTGGCCTCGGAGGCGGTGATCCTGGCGGTCGGGCTGGCCGTGATGGCGACCCTCAACGCGCTCCTGCTGCTGCGCAGCCTGGCGCCGATCGACCGCGTGATCCGCACCATGGACTCGGTCGACCACCTCTCCCCCGACCAGCGCCTGACGACCGAGGGCAAGGGCGCGGGCGCCCGTCTGGTGGCCAGCTACAACGCGATGCTCGACCGGCTGGAGACCGAGCGGAGCACCAGCAACGCCAAGGCGCTCGCCGCGCAGGAGGCGGAGCGCCATCGGATCGCCCAAGAGCTGCACGACGAGGTGGGTCAGTCGCTCACCGTCGTACTCCTGGGGCTCAAGGGGCTGGAGCGCCAGGTGCCCGAGGCGGTGCGCCCCGAGCTCGCCGCCGTCCGCGAGTCCGCGCGCACCGGTATCGACGACGTACGCCGCGTGGCCCGGCAGCTGCGGCCGGGCGTGCTCGAGGACCTCGGCCTGCACGCCGCCCTGGCCTCGCTGGCCACCGACGTCGGCGCCCTGGGGCGTACGACCGTACGCCGCACCATCGGCCGCGGGCTTCCCGAGCTGCCCCAGGACCGCGAGCTGGTGATCTACCGGGTCGCCCAGGAGGCGCTCACCAACGTCGTACGCCACGCCCACGCCGCGACCGCCGAGCTCTCCTTGTGCAAGGTCGGCGACAAGGTCGTCCTCACGGTCTCCGACGACGGCCGCGGCAGCGCCGCCCTGGTGGCCGGTGCCGGGATCAGCGGCATGCGGGAGCGGGCCCTGCTCGTCGGTGCCGACCTGAGCGTGACCAGCACGCCCGGCCGCGGCACCACCGTCCGCCTGGAGGTGCCGCTGTGACTCCCACGCCTGCGAAGATCAGGATCCTGCTGGCCGACGACCACACCCTGGTCCGCCGCGGAGTCCGCCTCATCCTCGATGCCGAGCCGGACCTCGAGGTGGTCGCCGAGGCCGCCGACGGGGCCGAGGCCGTCGCCGCGCTGCGCGACGTCGAGGTCGACCTGGTGATCCTCGACGTCGCCATGCCCCGCATGACCGGGCTGCAGGCCGCGCGCACGATCGCCCGGATGCGTACGCCTCCGAAGATGCTGATGCTCTCGATGCACGACAACGAGCAGTACTTCTTCGAGGCGCTCAAGGTCGGCGCCAGCGGCTACGTCCTCAAGTCGGTCGCCGACGAGGACCTGGTCAAGGCGTGCCGCACCGCGATGAGCGGCCAGGCCTTCGTCTACCCCGGCGCGATGAGCGCGCTGGTCCGCGACTACCTCGACCGTCTCAACCGCGGCGAGAGCCTGCCGCGCACGGTGCTGACCGAGCGCGAGGACGAGGTGCTCAAGCTCATCGCCGAGGGCCACTCGACCCGCGAGATCGCCCGCGAGCTGACGATCTCCTACAAGACCGTCGAGCGGCACCGCGAGAACATCCTCGCCAAGCTGGGACTCCGCGATCGCACCCAGGTGACCAGGTACGCCATCAGAGCAGGTCTCATCGAGCCCTGAGATGCCTTACCGTCCAAGGATGGACCCACGGCTCTACGCGGACCTCGCCGGGATGCCCGACCTCCTCGACGCGGTCCAGGACTACGCACACGACATCGTCACCGGGCTCGACGACCGGCCGGTGACCTCTCCGTTCCGGCCGCCGCGCGCCGAGCGGCTGCCCGCCCGAGGCGCAGGTGGCGCGGCCACCCTCCGCCACTTCGGGAACCGCTGGGCACCGGGATTCTCGGCGAGCGCCGGGCCTCGCTATCTGGGCTTCGTCACCGGCGGGGCCACCCCGGCGGCGGTCGCAGGCGACTGGCTGACCTCGGTCTTCGACCAGAACACCATCACCGTCCAGGACTCCGCCGCCAGCGACCTGGAACGCGAGACGGTGCGGTGGATCCGCGATCTCCTGCACCTTCCCGACGACTTCACCGGCGCCTTCGTCACCGGTGCGACGATGTCCAACCTCACCGGTCTGGCGCTGGCCCGTGAGTGGCTCGGCGACCAGCTCGGGGTGTCGGTCTCGACCGAGGGCGTCGCGGCGCTCGGCCCGGTCGTCGTGCTGTCGGGCGCCGCCCACTCCACCGTCTCCAAGGCGCTGTCCGTGCTCGGGCTGGGCCGCGACAGCCTCCGTCCTGTCGCCCTCCTCCCCGGCCGGGACGCGGTCGACGTCGACGCGTTGCGGGCCGCCCTGCGCGAGCAGGACGGCCGGCCCGTGATCGTGGTGGCCAACGCCGGCACCGTGAACACCGGCGACTTCGACGACCTCGAGGCCATCGCCGACCTTCGCGAGGAGTTCCCGTTCTGGCTCCACGTCGACGGCGCCTTCGGAGCCTTCGCAGCCCTCTCGCCGTCGCACGCCCACCTCGTGGCAGGTCTCGGCCGCGCCGACTCGGTCTGCGTCGACCTGCACAAGTGGCTCAACGTCCCCTACGACTCAGGCCTCCAGCTCTCCCGCCACCAGGAGCTGCAGGCTCGCGTCTTCGGCAACGCCTCGGCCTACATCGGCGTCCCCGGCACGGACCCCGACTTCGTCCATCTCACCCCGGAGAGCTCACGGCGGCTGCGCGCCCTGCCCGCCTGGTTCACCCTGTGCGCCTACGGCCGCGACGGTCACCGCGAGATCGTCGAGCGCACCATCGCCCTCGCCCGCCGGGTCGGGCAGCAGCTGGCGGAGATCGACGGCGTCGAGCTCCTCGCCCCGGTTCGCCTCAACATCGTCTGCCTGAAGGTCCCCGGCGACCCCGCGGACCTCGCCCGGCGCATCGCCGAGACCGGCGTGACCTTCCTGACCCCCACCGTCCACCACGGCACGCCCGCCCTGCGGCTGGCGTTCAGCAACTGGCGTACGTCCGAGGCGGATGCCGACCGGATCGTCGAGGTGTTCCGGCACCTCTTGTCGGGCGGATAGCCCAGCCCACCCCAGGGCTCAGGCGCCGAACTCCCGGGCACGCAGCCGCGCCAGGTGGGCGTGCACCAGCGGGAGCACCGACGCCCCCTCGCCGCTCGCGGAGGCGACCCGCTTCATGGACCCGGCGCGTACGTCGCCGACGGCGAAGACGCCCGGCACCGTCGTCTCCAGACTCGCCGGCGGGTTCCCGTCGACCCACGCGTCGCGAGGCACGTCGCGGCCGGTCAGGACGAACCCGTTCTCGTCGAGCGCCACGCCCTCCGCCAGCCACGAGCAGTCGGGTTCCGCTCCGAGCAGGCAGAAGAGGCCGTCGGCGGACGTCTTGGTGTCCTCGCCGGTCTCCAGGTTCTCCAGCCGCAGCCACTCCAGCCGGCCCTCGCCACCGCCGTCGGCGACGACGGTGCGGGGCCGCACCTCGATGTTCGACGTCGCGTCGATCTCACGCACCAGATAGGCCGACATGGTCTCCGCGAGGTCGTGTCGCCGGACCAGGATCGTCACCGTGCTCGCGAACTTGGCGAGGTGGATGGCCGCCTGCCCGGCCGAGTTGCCCCCGCCGATCACGTAGACGTCGCGGCCCTGCATCTCGCGCGCCATCGACGTCGCGGCGCCGTAGTAGACGCCCGCCCCCACCAGGTCGTCCACGGCGGGCACCCCGAGCCGCCGATAGGTCACGCCCATCGCGAGCACGACCGTACGGGCGCAGAACTGCGCGCCGCGCACGTGCACGTGCTGGTGCTCGGGCTCGTGGGCGGGACCGGGCTCGATCCCGGTCGCCGGCCGCCCGGTGAAGAAGCGCGCGCCGAACCGGCTGGCCTGGATGCGGGACCGCTGGGCCAGGCGCATGCCCGAGATGCCACGCGGGAATCCGAGGTAGTTGCGGATCATCGAGCTCGACCCTGCCTGGCCACCGATCGCGTCGCGCTCCACGACGACCGTCGCCAAGCCCTCCGACGCCGCGTAGACGGCGGCCGCGAGACCCGCCGGCCCGCCGCCCACGATGGCGACGTCGGCGATCACTCCCTCGGGGATCTCGTCGAACCCGCCGTAGATGGCCTCGGCGGCCGTCGCCGCCGTCGCTCCGGAGACCACGCGACCCGTGAAGGTACGGACCAGAGGCAGCCGTGCGCCCGGGCCTGCGGCCTCGACGAGCTCCTGGGCCTCGTCGTCACCCGGCTCGAGCGAGCGATGCGGGAAGCCCATGCGTTCCAGCAGGTCCCGGACCGCCGCCGCGTCGCGGTCGCCCGGCTCCGCCACGACGTCGGTCACGGTCACCAGGGGCCTGCCCACCGACCAGCCCCACTCCGAGAGGAGCTCGATCAGCGCGGTGTGGAACTCCTCGTCCCGCGGGCCGCGCGGAATGAGGACGTAGGTGTCCATCTCGCGCTCGAGCGCCGCGGCACGCAGGTCGTCGAGAGCGCCGGAGAAGTCCTCCCACGAGACCAGCGCGACACGGCGCGCCGTCGCCACGACGGCCGGCACCTCGCGCAGGAACTCGATCGAGGTGCCCTCGTCGAGCACGTGCTCGGCGGCGATCATCGCGATCTGCGCGCCCTCGGCCACCAGTGCGCGTGTCCGGTCGAGACCCGCGGCGAAACCCACCACCGGCTCGATCCGGTAGTCACGGTCGTACCGTGCCTTGAACTCCTGCTCGATGACGGCGGCATGCTCGTTGCCGACCAGCACGATGACGGGCTTGTCGCGCTCCATGCCGCACAGCGTAGACGCGGAGCGTCTCAGTCGCCGACGAACTGACGCAGGGCGGCCAGGAAGGTCTCCGGCTTCTCGGAGTGGACCCAGTGTCCGGCGCCCTTGATCGTCACCTTGCGGTAGCGCGGGAACCACTCCTTCATCGCCGGCGCGTACTCGTCGGTGACGTAGTTCGACAGCTCGCCGGCCACCCACAGCACGGGGCCGTCGTACGGCTCGTACGCCTTCAACTCCTCGGTCGGCCAGGCGCCGATACGGTCGAGGTCGCGGCCGAGGACGTCCAGGTTCATCGCCCAGCGCCAGCTGTCCCCGTCGCGGCGCAGGTTCTGCAGCAGGAAGCCGCGGACCGTCGGGTCCGGGACCGCCTCCTGCATCCCGGCATCGGCCTCCTCGCGGCGGGTGATGCGGTCCAGGTCGAGACCCTGCATGGCGTCGACGTACGTCTTGAAGCCGCCGACGCGCTCGTAGACGACCGGGGACATGTCGGCCACGACGAGCTTCGCCACCAGCTCCGGACGGGTGATAGCGAGCAGCATCGCGACCTTGCCGCCCATCGAGTGGCCGACCACGGTCGCGGGGTCGTCGGCTCCGTCATCAGCAGAGAGCAGCTCGGCGACGGCCGCGGTCACCTCGAGGTAGTCGAAGGTGTCAGGCTGCGGGGAGCGGCCGTGGTGAGGCAGGTCGACGAGCGTGACCCGATGCTTGTCGGCCAACTGCTTGCCGAGCGTGTTCCAGTTGCGTCCCTGCCCGAAGAGTCCGTGCAGGAAGACGACACGACTTCCGGCGTCGCCGAGCTCGAGCGTATGAAGAGTCACCGAGGGATCGTACAGACTCAGAAGTCGAAGCCGTCGAACATGTCGCCGATGCCCTCACCGAGGCCACCGAAGGCGTCGCCGATCCCCTCGCCGATGCCGCCGATCGCGTCGCCCATGCCCTCGCCGATCTCACCGAAGGCGTCGAAGCCGCCGAATGCGCTGAACATCAGCCCGGCGAACATCCAGTCCATCGGCCCGAAGCTGCCGAAGTAGCCGGCGGCGTAGGGGCGGTAGGCCGGGCCACCCTGCCAGTAGGGGACGCGCTCGTTGCCGACCATCACCTTGCGGGTGTCGGGCTCCGCACCGACCTTGACGCGCTCGGCATCGAGCGCACAGGCGGGTACGTCACGGGTGGTGCCGCCCGGCGGCGCCCAGGCCACGTCCTCGGTCGAGAGCCCGTGGCGGGGGTCGAAGAAGCAGGGCGGGCGACGCTTCGGCAGCGGCTCGCCGGCTACCCGCGCCTCGACGCACGCGATCGCATAGCGGCCGTCCTCGACGATCGTGGTGATCTGCTTGACGTCCTCGGGCGCGGTCATCTTGTCGACGGTGCGTTTGGCGGTCTCGTATTCGTCCAGCGCGCGCTGGTAGTCGGCGTTGGCGCCCTCGTCGAGCTCCTTGCCGGCCATGTCCAGGTCGAGCTTCTGCAGCTCTTCACCGAAGGCGGTCACGTCCTCGAAGGCGAGCTGCTTGACCGGTTCGAGATCAGCGCGCTGCTTTTCGAGCGCTCGCGCCTGCGAGCGCCTGCTGGTCACTACCACGGTCCCGATCACCGCGACGACGATGAGAAGTGCGATCAGAAGTCCCACGTCACCCAGCCTACTGCCGGGGTGGTCGGGGGTGTTCCTTCATCAAGGTATGCAGACGAAAGCGCACATCCCGCGGAACTCCGCACGGGATGTGCGCCTCGAGCTGCATACCCTTCAACAGGCTCAGGACCGCCTCGACGAAGGAGTGCGTCAGCTGTAGTCGCGGAACCCCTTGCCCGTCTTGCGGCCGAGGTAGCCCGCGGTGACCAGGTGCTCCAGCAGCGGCGCGGGCGCGAAGCCAGGCTCGCGGAACTCCAGGTAGAGCTCCCGCTCGATGGCCAGCGAGACGTCGTTGCCGACCACGTCGAGCAGCTCGAACGGGCCCATCGGCAGCGCACAGCCGAGCTTCATCGCGGTGTCGATGTCGTCGGCGGTCGCGTAGTGCCCCTCGAGCATCTTGACCGCGTCGTTGAGGTACGGGAACAGCAGCGCGTTGACGATGAACCCGGCGCGGTCGCCGCAGGAGACCGGCGACTTGCCGACCTGCGAGCAGAGGGCGCGGACGGTCTCGGCGACCTCCTCGTTCGTGGTCACGGTGGAGACGACCTCGACCAGCTTCATCACCGGCGCCGGGTTGAAGAAGTGCATCCCGACGACGTCGGAGGGCCGCTTGGTCACCTTCGCCAGCTCGATGACCGGCAGGCTCGAGGTCGTGGTCGCCAGGATCGCGCCCGGCTTGCAGATGTCGTCGAGGTTCTCGAAGAGCGTGGTCTTGATGGCCAGGTCCTCGGCGATGGCCTCCACGACGATGTCGACGTCGGCCAGGTCGTCCAGCGAGGTCGTGCCGGTCAGCCGGCCGAGGATCTCCGGCTTCGCCGACTCCTCCAGCTTGCCGCGCCCGATCGCCTTGTCGAGGCTCTTGGTGATCTTTTCGCCCACCTTGGCGACCTTGTCAGGGCTACGCCCCACGTACGTCACGTCGTAGCCGCCCTTGGCGAAGACCTCGACGATCCCCGAGGCCATCGTCCCGGTGCCGACGACGCCGACCTTCGAGATGGGGCGGAGCAGCTCGTGGGTGGCGTCGGCGCTCGGGGTCAGCGCGTCCGGGACGACGACGGGTGAGTCGGCGGCCTCGTAGGTGTAGAAGCCTCGGCCCGACTTCCGCCCGAGCATCCCGGCGGTGACCATCTGCTTGAGGATCGGCGCGGGGGCATGCAGCCGGTCGCGACCCTGGCGGTACATCGTGTCGAGGATCTCGTAGGAGGTGTCCAGCCCGATCAGGTCCAGCAGCGCCAGCGGACCCATCGGGTAGCCGCAGCCCAGCCTCATCGCGGTGTCGATATCCTCGCGGGTGGCGTAGTGGCCCTCGAACATCGAGACCGCGTGGTTCAGGTAGCCGAAGAGCAGCGCGTTGGCGATGAAGCCGGCCCGGTCGCCGCAGACCACCGGCGACTTGCCGAGCTTGCCGACGACCTCGCGAGCGTCCTCGAGCACCTCGGGCTCGGTCACCACGGTGCGTACGATCTCGACGAACTTCTGCACCGGAGCGGGGTTGAAGAAGTGGACGCCGACGACCCGGCCGGGACGCTTGGACGCGGTCGAGATCTCGGTCACTGACAGCGAGGAGGTGTTGGTCGCCAGGATCGTCTCGGGGGCCACGATCTCGTCGAGGGTGGCGAGGATCGACTTCTTCAGCTCCAGCGACTCCACGACCGCCTCGACGACCATGTCGACGTCCTTGAGCGCGGTCGCGTCGGTGGCGAAGGAGATCCGACCGAGCAGCTCTGCCTGCTCGTCCTCGCTGAGCTTGCCGCGCTTGACCGCGCGGCCCGTCGAGTGCGCCAGGTGAGCCTTGCCGCGCTCGAGGCCCTCCTCGTCCCGCTCGACCCCGACCACGGTGAACCCGTTGCGGGCGAACACCTCCGCGATCCCGGCACCCATGGTGCCCAGGCCGACGACTCCGACTGTCTCGATCGTGCGCTCACTCATGCCCCGCATCCTGCCATGGGGTGAGGTCCGCCACGCCGGTGATGCCGCTAGATTCGGGTGCTGTGACCGACCAGACCCAGGCCGCCGAACGCATCGAGGCCGAGCGCATCGACGCCGAGCGGATCATCCCGGCCTCCCCCACCGACATCTTCGCCGTCCTCATCGACCCCGACGGCCACGTCGCCATCGACGCCTCCGGCATGCTCCAGTCCGCGGAGGGCTCGCGGGTAGGCGCGGTCGACGACCGGTTCGTCGTCCACATGGACCGCGAGGCCCTCGGCGACTACCCGATGGGCCGGTACGACGTCACCGTGATCATCACCGGGTTCGAGCCCGACCGGGCGATCGAATGGACCATCGACGGCACCATCAAGCCCCCGATCGGCCACCGCTTCGGCTACCAGCTCGAGCAGCTCGACTCCGGCGACACCCGCGTCACCTCCTACTGCGACTGGTCCACCGCCCTCCCCGAGTGGAAGCCGATCTTCCCGGTCATCGACCAGAAGTCCATCCGGGCCACCCTGGGGATCCTGGAACGAGCCGTACGCCGCGGCTACCCCAAACCCTGACCCGAGGCGTCACTCCCGTCGGCCGAGGCGTCACGCGCGCGAATCGAGCCGGCACCGAAGTGCCGACTCGATTCGCCTAGGTGACGTCTCGGCCGACGTACGTGACTTCTCGGCCTGGACTGAATCAGTAGGTGTGGAAGCCCTCGCCGGTCTTGCGGCCGAGCTTGCCCTCCTGGACCTTCTGGACCAGCAGGGCGGCGGGGTCGAAGCCGGGCTCGCCGAACTCGTTGCGGAGCTCGGACTGGATCGCGAGCGAGACGTCGTTGCCGACGACGTCGAGGAGTTCGAAGGGGCCCATCGGGAAGCCCGCGGTCTCCTTGATCGCGGCGTCGATCTCGGCGATGGCGACGCCGGACTCGTGCAGCTTGACCGCGTCGTTGAGGTAGGGGAACAGCAGCGCGTTGACGATGAAGCCGGAGCGGTCGCCGCAGGAGACCGGGACCTTCTTGACCGCGGCAGAGAGCGCGCGCACGGTCTCGTCGACCTCGGGCGAGGTGAGGTCGGTGGTGACGACCTCGACGAGCTTCATGACCGGGGCGGGGTTGAAGAAGTGCATCCCGATGACGTCGCCGGGGCGCGCGGTGACCTTGGCGAGCTCGGTGATCGGCATCGAGCTGGTGGTCGTGGCCAGGATGGCGCCTGGCTTGGCGATCCGGTCGAGGTCCTTGAAGAGCTCGGTCTTGACGTCGAGGTCCTCGGCGATGCCCTCGACGATGAGGTCGGCCTCGGCGAGGTCCTCGCGCGAGGTGCTGCCGGTGAGGCGGCCGAGCACGGCGGCCTTGGTCTCCTCGTCCGAGCGGCCCTTCGCGATGGCCTTGTCGAGCGACTTGGTGATGCCGGCGACGACCCCGTCGAGCTTCTCCTGGGAGCGGCCGACGAAGACGACGTCGTACCCGGCCTGGGCGAAGACCTGGACGATGCCCGAGGCCATGGTGCCGGTCCCGACCACGCCGATCTTCTCGATCGTGTGGCGCAGCTCCGGGGTGCGTACGTCATCCCCGGCCGTGCCGGTGAACGACCCGGCCTCGTCGGAGGTCTTGGTGAGCAGGTCGGCGGGCTTGTGCAGGTTGTCGCCGGTCTCCTCGAAGCGGGCGAGCAGCGCGTCGCGTACGGAGGAGGCGCCGATCTCGTCGACCGTGGCCAGCGGTCCCTTCGGGTAGCCGCAGCCGAAGCGCATGGCGTTGTCGATGTCGGTGGCGGTGGCGTAGCCCGACTCGAGCATGCGAATGGCGTGGTTGAGGTAAGGCAGCACGAGCACGTCGTGGATGGACCCCTGGGTCGAAACCGTCATGCGACGGAAGACTGCCAAATTTATTACCCGTGAGTAACCCCTGGTGGCGTGACGCTGGTCACACGGGGTCATGCGATACGTTCTCCCGGTGAGACTCGTCGTTGCCACCTGCCAGGTCGACTACGCGGGGCGGCTCACCGCCCACCTTCCGATGGCCACCAGGGTGTTGATGCTCAAGGCCGACGGATCGGTGCTGGTCCACTCCGACGGGGGCTCCTACAAGCCCCTCAACTGGATGTCGCCGCCCTGCACCCTCTCGGAGGGCAAGTCCGACGACGGCCGCGTCGAATGGACGGTGACCTCCAAGACGGACGACACCCTGCGCATCCTGATCGAGGAGATCCACCACGAGTCCTCCCACGATCTCGGCATCGACCCCGGCCTGCAGAAGGACGGCGTCGAGAAGCACCTCCAGGAGCTCCTCGCCGACCACCCCGCGACGCTGGGCGAGGGCCTGACCCTCGTACGCCGCGAGTACCCGACCGCGATCGGACCCGTCGACCTGATGTGCCGCGACGCCGAGGGGAAGTCGGTCGCGGTCGAGATCAAGCGACGTGGCGAGATCGACGGCGTCGAGCAGCTGACCCGCTATCTCGAGCTGCTCAACCGCGACCCGCTGCTGGCCCCCGTACGCGGCATCTTCGCCGCTCAGGCGATCAAGCCGCAGGCCCGCGTGCTCGCCGAGGACCGCGGTATCACCTGCGCGATCGTCGACTACGACGCGCTGCGCGGCCTCGACGATCCGACCGAGAGACTCTTCTGACCAACAGTTGGTGCACGGTCAGGCAAGTTCACGTCGGGGAAACACTTTTTCTTACCTTTGAGTAGGAACTGCGTGACAAGATTCACGCCATGTCCATGAACTACTCGGGGCATGGCGTTGGGGGCCGCCTGTCCGTGAGCGACGTCGAGGCGATCATGATCGATCTCCTGACGATGCAGCAGATGCACACGGCGGAGTTCCATGCGATCAAGAGCCGGATGGAGCGCACCGACGCGGCGATCGACAGCGTCAACGCGCGTCTGGACAGCGTGGAGCGGCGGCTGGACGACCTGCTGATCTCGATGAGCCAGCTGCTCAACTGGATCAACCCCCGCTGACCCTGCCGAGTCGGCTCATCCTGACCTAGATTCGTGCCGAGTCGGCTCGTCATGACGAGCCGACTCGGCAGCGGAATCGGTCACAACGAGCCGACTCGGGACTCAGGAGTTGACGGTGATGGGCTCGCCGCCGGAGACGAGACGCCAGTCGACCGAGGCGAACGCGGCCGGGTCGATGACCTGGTGGGCGGTGACCCAGTCGATGAGCAGCTGCCGGATCTCGACCTGCTGGTTGTAGACCACGGTGGCGTCGGTGACGTGCGGGAAGCCGCCGCCACCGGACTGGCGGTAGTTGTTCACCGCGAGCACGAACTCCTGCGCGTCGGTCACCGCGACGCCGTCATAGGCGAGGCTGGTGATCCGCGAGCCCACCGCGGCTGCGATGTCGATGTCGTAGGTCAGGGCCGCGTCCAGGCCGGCGATCGTGTCGAAGTTGTAGTCGGGCGTGCCGTTGGGCGCGGTGTCGGTCGGCGCGTTGGTCACGGCGTCGATCGGGAACGGGCCGGTGCCGCTGACCTGCTTGAAGTAGCGAGCCGTGTACTCCAGGTAGTCGCGCAGCTGGGCGCCCGTGATGCGCACCGCCATCAGGGTGTTGTCGTAGATGTAGAGGCCGGCCACGTCGCGTACGGTCACCTCGCCCGCCGGGAAGGCCGCGGCGCGGCTGAACGGGGCTGCGATCGAGATGACCGGCAGCTCCGCGTCCGAGCCCGTCAGCGCGGCCTTGACCGCGTCAGCCTGGACGAAGTTGACGAAGTCGATGATGGGTACGTCCTCGACGACCGCCCGCGCGGCCAGCATCTCCACCGCCGAGGTGCCGACGACGGAGTTGACGTAGTCGATCACGACGTCGTGCTGCTCCTGCACGGCCGCCGAGACCTCCGGGTCGGGGTCGACGGTGTTGGAGTTCAGCGTCTGCGAGGTCGCCGACTCCAGGACCCAGCGGGGCCGCCCGTGACGCTTCTCGCGGCGTACGACCAGGTCCATCACGGAGACGCGCATGCCCCAGTAGAGCGGCTCGGTCAGCAGCACCTGCTTGCCGGTCTCGGTATTGATGACGAAGCGCTCGGTGATCTCCCGATGGGCGTGGCCGACGAGGATCGCGTCGACGTCCGGCACCTGCTCGGCGACGAGGGTGGCGGCGTTCTCCGGGGGCAGGTCGTCACCGTAGGAGCTGGAGGTGTCGGCGCCGGAATGGGCACTGATGATGACCAGGTCGCAGCCGGCCTTCTTGAGCTCGGGTACGAAGATCTTGGCCTGCTCGACCAGCCCCGGGAACTCCATCCTCCCCTCGACGTTGGCCTTGTCCCAGATCGCGATGCCGGGGTTGGTGAGCCCGAGCACACCGACCTTGAGGCGCCGACCGCGGCCGACGCGGTACTCCTTGATGACGTACGGCGGGAAGACCGGCAGCTTGGTCGACGGGTCGACCGCGTTCGCGCCGAGCATCGGGAAGTTCACCTGCTCCTCGAACTTCCGGATCGTGTCGATGCCGTAGTTGAACTCGTGGTTGCCGAGCGCGGCGGCGTCGTAGCCGACCAGGTTCATCGCCCGCGCCATCGGGTGGATCGCACCCTCGGTGATCGGGTCGATCCGGGCGTAGTAGTAGGCCAGCGGGGTGCCCTGGATGGTGTCACCGGCGTCGATGGTGAGGATCGGCTCGCCGCGGCGCTCCTCACGGACGGCGTCGATCAGCGTCTTGACCTTGGCGACACCGATCTCGTTGCCGGCGCTGTTCGAGAACTCGGCGTTCTTGTAGTAGTCCCAGTTGAAGACGTTGCCGTGCAGGTCGGTCGTGCCGAGCACGGTCAGCCGGACGGTGTCGGCGCCGGGCTTGCCCGCGCCGTTCACACCATGGGCGGGGGCGGCGTAGCCGGCAGCGCTCAGCGCCGCGGCGCCCGTGACAGCAGCACCGGACAGGACAGAGCGGCGGGTGGCGTGAGGCATCGGTAACGTCCTTGCACGAGTAGGTAATCGACTGCAAGGCAATTCCTACCACCTCGGGCGCGACTTGGCGGCGCCTTTACCCTCAAGCAGCCAGATGCTTCTTCTTGACCGGCTTGCCGTCGAGGGTCACCAGACGGCGCTTCTTGACCGTCATCCCCTCGGGCAGGGTGCCTTCCTTGAGCATGCGGATCGGGCACCGCTTGCAGCGCGACTTCGACACGCAGCACTCCGTCTTGGGAGGCTTCCTCTTCTTACCCACGCTCGAAGGGTAACAGCAGGGTTAGGGGAGCCTTACTTCGTCGGAACCGCCACGATGAAGTCCCCGTCGGCCCGCTCTCCGGCCGCGTCTGAGGTGCGGTTGAGGAGAGTGCCGCCGGTCGCGATGGCGGTGGAGCCACCGCCATCGAGGTTCATCGCGTCCTCGGCGCCCAGGCTCTTCATCAGTACCGCCTCCTCCGCGACCGTGAGGCCCTCGGAGACACCGGGCTGGCGACCGTCGACGGTCACGAGCAGGAGCCGGCCGCGGCGGTCGATGCCCGCCATCGTGCGAGGCTGCCGGATCTCGGCCCAGGCGTAGTTGAACGACAGGTCGGCGGGATCGATGACGCCTTCCGCGGCCGCATCGATGTCGGTGCGCCCGTCGGTGACCAGGTTGGGGGCGGCGCTCACGATCGAGGTGCGCGGGGTCAGCGGTACTCGGCGCCCCGTGGCGTCGCGGACCGACTCGGCCACCGGCAGCCGGCTCCCGACGGTGGCGTGGGCGGCGAGCCACTCCCCGGCCGCACCGATGCCCTGGACCACGCTGCCACCCTCGGGCACTGTGCCGCCCCGGGTGCCGACGGCGGCGACGACGTCGTGGTCGTCGAGCACGACCTGGGTGCCCTCGCCTGCGGGCAGCGACGCACCGAGCCGCGGCGTGAAGAGCACCAGCTCCGAGTCGGTCCGGCAGGTCACGTCCTGGCGAGGCTCTGTGGTGGGCGTGGTTCCGGGACGGCCGCAGTTGCGGATCACGCCGGGTTTGCGGTTGATCCCGTTGACCGACCGCACGGATCCGCCGCTGCGTACCTCGACCTTCGCCGTCAGGCGAGTGATCCGCGCGGGCCCGTTGCCGAGCACGATGCCGGTGCGCGAACCGGCGTCCATCGCCTCGAGCTGGCCGTCGTAGACCGCGATCCCCGCCGGAGCACCTTGGTAGCCGTCGGCGTCCGAGGTGATGAAGAACCCGCCGTTGACCGCCACGGTCGCACCCAGCGCGCCACTGACGTCCGACAGCTTCTGCCGCTGCGCGATCGTTCCGTGGTGGGTGCCGTAGACGTCTCCGTCGAACTTCCGCTGGTCGATGACCGCGACGTGGATCTTCTGGGCGTCGGCCGGAGTGTCGACGTCGTAGCCGGTCCATGCGGCCGCCGCGGTCGAGAAGCCGAGCGCCTTGAGTGCCGTGACCGCCGACCCCGCCTCGGCCTGGGTCGCGTACGCCCCCGTCCGCACGCGTACGCCCTGCAGTCCCCTGGGGGTGTCGGAGTAGTCGGGCCAGCGGACGTCGTCGAGCCGCGGCTCGTAGCCCGCCGAGCGCAGCCGGTCAGCGGTCTCCTGGGCCCAGGCGCGCGGGCCGACGCCCGCGTTGGCCGGGCCACCGGTGATCGAGCTGGTCACCGGGTGCTGGAGGGTGACGGTCCAGAACGGCGCGCTGGCGGCCTCCTCGAGAACGCCCGTACGCAGCGTCAGCCCGTCCGCGAGCGAGGTCGATGTCCACTCGATCCGGTCGGTCCAGGAGTGGGCGGGCGCGTGGGCGGGCGCGTCGGCGCGGGCGATACCCGGGACGACGGCGACGACGGCGGCCAGGGCGACGCCACTGGCGAGAAGGCGAGCGGTCTTCGGCATGCGCGGGAGGCTAGGAGCGCCCGCTGAACTCCTGTTGAACGCCGTACGTCAACGCTGCGTCGGTTGCCCGGAGACGAGCTCCACGACCTCGGTGGCGCAGCCCCAGCTCAGCGTCACCCCGGCACCGCCGTGGCCGTAGCAGTGCACGACCCTCCCCTCGCGCTCCAGCCGGACCGAGGGCCGGGCCGGGCGAAGGCCGACCAGATGGGCCCTGACCTCGGCGTTCGCGATCTCCGGCACGGCCGCGGTGGCGTCGGCCAGGATCCGCTCGGCCGTACGCGGGTCCGGGCTCTGGTCCCAGACGTGCGGCACCGACGTACCTCCGACGACGGTGTCGCCACCGCGCGGGAAGACATAGGAGGGCTCGGCGCCGTCGGCCTCCAGCCACTCCTCGGCGGCACCCGGACCGAGGACGACGATCTGGCCCTGGACCGGGTAGAGGCTGGCGTCGCCGACCAGCTCCCGCGAGCCGAGGCCGGTCGCGTTGACCACGACGTCTGCCTCCAGACTCGCCAGGTCGTCGACGGTCCCGGTCGTGATGGTGCCGCCGGCCTCGGTGACCCGCCGCTCGAGCCAGGGCAGGTAGACCGGCATCTCGGCGATCGGGACGGTGAACTCCGCGCGGTCCTCGGTCACGGTCAGGTCGGTGAGCGGCTCGGCCCACCACAGGTCGGCCTCGGGGTTGTGCTGGGTGCCGTGCACCATGCGTACGCCGGCCTCCGGCTCCTCCTCGGCCAGCCGGGCGAGCTCGCGAAAGGTCTCCGCCGCCCAAGCCGTCACCCGGTCGCGCGGCTCGGCGAGGTAGGGGAACCAGAACCCGCCGGCCACCGCCGAGGTGGTCCCGCTCGTCCGCTCCCGGCCGATCACGCCGACCTCGTGGCCGGCCTCCAGCAGCCGTACCGCGCACGTGAGCCCGATGACTCCGGCTCCGACCACCGTTACCCGCATGCGCCGCACGTTACCGCTCCGCGGCCAGCCGCCGGGCCAGGACCGGGATGACGATGACAGCAGCGACCACGTGCAACGCCATCAGGACGACCGCGCTGGCGGCATCGAAGCCGAAGGTGACGTCAGGGACGAGCGAGGCGATGGTCAGCACGACGGTGGTGACCACGAACGTACGTCGCGGACGCCGGGCCACGCGGGCCATCACCGCGGCCATCGCGACCCCGATGAGCGAGAAGAGGGCGGTCAGCTGGGCGTAGCCGGCGAGCGGGATCGTGCCGCTGGCGGTCTCGAAGCTCACCCCGGCCGCCGAGGCGGCAGCGGCGAGGACGGTGACGACCGCGCTGGCGACGACCGTGGCACCGAGGCCATGGAGCCAAACGGGCCTGCGGGCGGCGGCGCGGGTCGAGCGGGTGGTCTGCTGGGCGGTGGTGATCGTGGACATCTCTGGTCTCCCGTGAGTGGCGGAAGGCGCCGTCCGCCTCCCTCTGCCCATGTCACGAACGGCCACGCACCCGGATCGACACGACTCCCGAAGTTTTTTCAGGGAGCCGTGTCGAGCCTCGGCTCAGGAGAGGTCGTTGGCCTTGCGGATGACCTCGACGATGTCGGCCATGATCTCGGTGAGGCTGAAGTCCTTGGGCGTGTAGACCGCCGCGACCCCCGACTCGATCAGCGTCTTGGCGTCGGACTCGGGCACGATGCCGCCCACGATGACGGGTACGTCACCCAGACCCGCATCACGCAGCCCCTCGACCACCGACGGCACGAGCGACATGTGCGAGCCGGAGAGGATGGAGAGCCCGACGACGTGTACGTCCTCGGCGACCGCCGCGGCGACGATCTGCTCCGGGGTGAGCCGGATGCCCTGGTAGATGACCTCGAAGCCGGCGTCACGGGCCCGGACGGCGACCTGCTCGGCGCCGTTGGAGTGACCGTCCAGACCCGGCTTGCCGACGAGCATGCGCAGCTTGACGCCGAGCTCCTCGCCGGTGGCCTTGACCCGGTCGCGTACGGCCGACAGCTCGGCACCGGCCTCCGCGGCACCGACGGCGCCGGAGACGCCGGTGGGCGCCCGGAACTCGCCGAAGACCTCACGCAGGGTGCCGGCCCACTCTCCCGTGGTCGCGCCCGCACGGGCGGCTTCCAGCGTCGCCGCCATCAGGTTGGCGTCGGTCTTCGCGGCGGCGGCCAGCGCGGCCAGCGCCTCGGCGACGGCCGTCTCGTCACGCTCGGCCTTCCACGCCTCCAGGGAGGCCTTGGCGGCCTCCTCGGCGCGCGGGTCGGCGACCATGATCGCGGCGTCCAGGTCCGCGGTCAGCGGCGAGGGCTCGGTCGTCGTGAACTTGTTGACGCCGACGATGATCTCCTCGCCGGACTCGATGGCGGCGCGACGGCGCGCGTGCGAGGAGACCAGCTCGGACTTCATGTAGCCGGTGTCGACCGCGGCGATCGCTCCGCCCATGGCCTGGACCCGGTCGATCTCCTCCTTGGCGCCCGCGACGAGCTCGGCCACTTTGGCCTCGACGACCGGCGAGCCGTCGAAGAGGTCGCCGTACTCCAGCAGGTCGGACTCGTAGGCCAGCACCTGCTGCAGGCGCAGCGACCACTGCTGGTCCCACGGACGCGGCAGGCCGAGAGCCTCGTTCCAGGCGGGCAGCTGCACCGCTCGTGCCCGAGCGTTCTTGGACAGCGTCACGGCGAGCATCTCCAGCACGATCCGCTGGACGTTGTTCTCCGGCTGCGCCTCGGTGAGGCCGAGGGAGTTGACCTGCACGCCGTAACGGAACCGGCGCATCTTCGGGTCCTCGACCCCGTAGCGCTCACGGGTGATCTCGTCCCACAGCTCGACGAAGGCGCGCATCTTGCACATCTCCTCGACGAACCGGACGCCCGCGTTGACGAAGAACGAGATCCGGCCGACGACCTTGCCGAAGTCCTCCTCGGAGACCTGACCGGAGGCCTTGACCTGGTCGAGTACCGAGATGGCGGTGCACATCGCGTACGCGATCTCCTGCACCGGCGTCGCCCCGGCCTCCTGCAGGTGGTAGCTGCAGATGTTGATCGGGTTCCACTTCGGGATCTGGTGGACCGTGTAGGCGATCATGTCGCTGATCAGCCGCAGGGAGTGCTCCGGCGGGAAGACGTACGTCCCCCGGGAGAGATACTCCTTGATGATGTCGTTCTGGGTCGTGCCGGCCAGCTTGGCGGCCACCTGGACCGGGTCCACGCCGGGGTTCTGCTCCTCGGCGGCGACCTGATACATCGCGAGCAGCCACATGGCGGTCGCGTTGATCGTCATCGAGGTGTTCATCTCGGTGAGCGGGATCTGGTCGAAGAGCTTGCGCATCTCCCCCATGTGCATGATCGGGACGCCCACCTTGCCGACCTCGCCGCGAGCAAGGACGCTGTCGGGGTCGTAGCCGGTCTGCGTGGGCAGGTCGAAGGCGACCGAGAGACCGGTCTGGCCCTTGGCCAGGTTGGTGCGGTAGAGCTCGTTGGACGCCTCGGCGGTCGAGTGGCCGGCGTACGTCCGCATCAGCCAGGAGCGATCCTTCGCCGGGCGGCTCTGCTCGGAAGGCGTGGTGTCCGTCATAAGAGGCATGCTAGCCCCTCGGTTACCGATCAGTAACCGGTCCCGGTGTGGAAGATGTCACTCACCGGGCCACTCCTTTACCCACCACCCGCTACGCGATGAGCGGCGAGTTCTCCACCTCGAGAACACGATAGAGCCGGGAGAGGTGGAGCATCCGGCGCACCGCCGGAGTGCAGCCCTGCAGGGTGAGGCGGCGGCCCTCGGCATGGGCCTGCCGGGTCGCGACGGCGAGCAGCTTCAGCGCCGTCACATCGGCACTGTTCACGCCGGAGACGTCGAGCACGACGTCACCCTCCACCGAGTCGAGATGGTCGTAGATCACGCTGCGTGCCATCCAGGTGCTGCGTACGTCGAAATCTCCGCTCAGCACCAGCGTCGGCCCGTCGATCAAGATCTCCATGCCCTGCCTCCATCCCCCGGGAAGTGGATTGCCCTACACAGAAGCCCTACGCATCACAAGACGCTCCCTCTCGCCCACTATGACGCGTGGCGAATCCGATTGGTTGCACCTCACCAGCCTCATTAGTCACTTCCGTCACTATTTTCTGTCATTTGACCATCTTCGCCGAACGTGGGCCGTCCGCATAGGCTCAGCGCATGGTCAACCTGACGCGCATCTACACCCGAACCGGCGACGCCGGTGAGACCCGGCTCGGCGACATGAGCCTGACCGCCAAGACCGATCTGCGGCTGGAGGCGTACGCGACGACCGACGAGGCCGGGGCGGCGATCGGTGTCGCACTGGCTCACGGCGGTATCGACGAGGACGTCGTGAAGGTGCTCACGACCGTCCAGAACGACCTCTTCGACGTCGGTGCCGACCTCTCCACCCCCGTCGTCGCCGACCCCGAGTATCCGCCGCTCCGCGTCGAGCAGGCCTACATCGACCGGCTCGAGGCCTGGTGCGACGACTACAACGAGCCGCTGGAGAAGCTCCGCTCGTTCATTCTCTCCGGCGGCACCGTGGCCGCGGCCCACCTGCACGTGGCCCGCACCGTCGTGCGCCGCGCGGAGCGGGCGGCCTGGGCTGCGTACGAGGTCCACGGCGAGTCGATGAACAAGCTCGCCCTGACCTACCTCAACCGCCTCAGCGACCTGCTCTTCATCCTCGCCCGGCACGCCAACCGCGAGCAGGGCGACGTCCTGTGGGTGCCGGGCGGCGAACGCTAGGGGCCCCAAGATTCACAGCCAGCCGCGGCGACCCGCCTCGTAGCCGAGCTGGAGGCGGGTGTCGACCTGCGCGCGGTCCATCATCTGGCGCACCCGCCGCTGGACCGTACGCAGCGACAGCCCGAGCTGGGCCCCGATGGAGGCGTCGGTCAGGCCCGCGAGCAGCAGCGAGAGCACCTTGGTGTCCAGGGGCTCGAGGCGGTCGGCGGCCGTCTCGACCGTGCCCTCGGGGGTCGCGACGAGCTTCGGAGCCGAGGTCCAGATCAGGTCGAAGAGAGCGAGGATCGCGTCGAGAAGACCACTGGGGTGGAGCAGCAGCGCGTCCTGGACCGTGTTGTGCTCACTGTTCATGAGCGGGATCAGTGCGATCTCCCGGTCGACGATGAAGGCACGCAGCGGCACCGTCGGCACCACCCGCAGCTCGATCCCGATCTCGAGGCCGGAGTCGATGCTCTCGTAGATGCCGGGGGTGTCGAAGACGGAACGCTCGAGCACGATGTCGTGCCTGACCCCGCGTTCGAGCGCGGCCCGCTCGGCCTCGTCGGCGTCCTCCCGGGTGACGACCGCGGCCTGCGGCTTCTGCAGCGCCTGGATGCACTTCTTCGCCGAGTACTGCAGCTGGGCGAACCGCTGGGCGATCGCCTCGGTGCCGTGCACGACGTCGACGACGTCGGCGACGTCCCGGCGAGCGACCGAGCCGCGATAGAGCCCGGCGAGCTCGGTCATCTCCACCTGCGCGCGGCGCAGCTCGTCCTGGCGCTGGACGAGCAGGGCCCCGAGCGCCACGGCCGGCGGGGAGGCGACGTAGCGGTCCTGGCCGGCCGAGGCCCGAGCGACCAAGCCCTTCCCCTCCAGCGCGGACAGCACCGCCGAGACCGCATAGGCGTCCAGGTCGGCCGCCTCGGCCAGCTCTTCGAGGTTGGCCGACGGCGCGGCGACCAGCTGGCGGTAGACCGTCTCTTCGAGATTGTCGAGACCGAGCGCATCAAGCATCCGAGATGCCTTCCGTGGCGGGGGAACGAACGACAGCCATCATGGCAGATATACGACACGTCACATTCCCGCCATGGCGGTTCGACTTGCATTCATCGGCAACTTGGCCGAAAGTATTCATCGCCACCTCGGTCCGGATCCCCCCGCTCGGATCGAGGTGGCTTTACTTTTCCGCGACAAAGTTGTCGCGATCGGTTCGGATCCGGTTGTCCGGGACGGATGTCGGGCTTGCGCCTATGCACGCCGATGAATGCATGGCAACCCCGTGCTGGTGCGCCTCTGGTCTAGACCACTGCCACCACAACGAACGAGACGCTGCTCACCACGAGCGTCCACGAAGTCGCAGAACCCGCCTCATGCTGGAAGAATGGATCGGGTGCCCTTGCTCGAAGCTCTCACGAACGACCTGCTACGCGAGACCTTCGACCCCCAGACCATCGAGCGTGCCGAGGCCTACGCCGCCCAGGGTCGGGTCGGTGAGCCTCGGGTCACCGAGATCGGCAGCAGTGCTCTGCGCGCGGCAGCCGAGGTCAGAGGCACCAGCCCGGCGCCCTACCGGGTGACCCTCAACCTGGATTCCAGGAACGGCGTCGTCAGTGCGACCAGCTCGTGCAGCTGCCCCGTGCACAACAACTGCAAGCACGGCGCCGCGCTCGGTCTGGTCCTCGCCGGCTCGCGCGCCGCGGCGACGCCGATGGGCCCGTCGTGGGAGACGGAGCTGCGTACGCTCCTGGGCCAGCTCGCCGAGGACAACAAGCCCGAGGACGACCTGCCCGCGCTGGCGCTCGAGATCGACGTGCACAGCCCGCGGTCGGCCGTGGCGGGCTCGCCCAGCGTCGAGCTGCGCCCGATGCGCATGGGCAACCGCGAGCGCTGGGCGAAGACCGGTGCCGACTGGGCCAACATTCCCAACGCGGTGCCCGGCAAGGACTTCCCCCGCAGCCAGCTGCTCCCCCTGCAGGAGCTGGCCCGCCAGCTGCGGTCCGACCGGCTGCTCTACGCCCGCGGCTCCTCGCTCAGCCTCGCCGACTTCGGCGAGCACGCGGTCGGCCTGCTCCGCGACGCGATCCGTGGCGGTGTGACCGTCCTGCCCGGGGAGAACGTACGCGGCGTGGTGGTCTTCGACGAGCCGCTCTCGCTCGCCGGCGAGCTGCGCCGCGAGGACGGCGAGGCGGTCCTCCGCTTCGGCCTCGCCCACGCCGACCGGGTCTACGCCGGCCCGACGGTGCTCCCGATCGGTCGCCCGACCCGCTCGGTGGGCGTGCTCGATGCCGGAGTCCTCCATCTCGCTGATCTGTCCGGACCGCTCTCGACCCACGCGCAGCGGCTGGTGACCGCCCGGGACCCGCTGACCGTCCCCGAGGCCGAGATCGGCACCCTGAGCGCCCTGCTGGGCCCGCTGGCCCGTCTGGTGCCGCTGCGCTCGGCCGACGGCTCCCTCGACATCCCTGAGCCTCCCGCACCCCGCCTGACCCTGACGGTCACCTGGCGCAGCTCGACGCACGCCACGCTCGGCTGGACCTGGGCCTACGGCGTACGTCACTACCCGGTGGACTCCCGCGAGGACCTCGGCCTGGTCCGCGACCCGGCCGAGGAGGCCGTGCTGCGCGCCAAGGTCTCCACGGAGCTGCTCCGCAAGCAGGAGGTACGTGACGGCGATGCCCTCGCGCTCGCGATCCACGACCTGCCGGCGCTGCGTGAGGTCGAGGGCGTCGAGGTCACCGAGGTCGAGCGGCCGGACTTCCGCGAGACCGACGAGGACCCTGAGATCTCCTTCGAGATCACCTCGCCCGACGGCGCTGCCGTGGCCGGGCAGGACTGGCTCGACCTGCAGGTCGTGATCCGGATCGGTGCCGAGGCCGTCCCGCTTCCCGACGTGCTCGGAGCACTGACCCGCGGCGACGATCACCTGATCCTCCCCAGCGGCACCTACATCACCACCGACCGCCCCGAGCTCGACCGGCTACGCAACGTCGTCGAGGCCGCCGGACAGCTCCACGAGCGCACCGGCGACGGGATCGCGGTCGGCAAGCACGACCTCGGCGTCTGGGCCGAGCTCGCCGAGCTCGGCGTGGTCGACCAGCAGGCCGCCGAATGGGTCCAGCGCGCCCAGGCGCTGCGCGACCTGCGCGAGATCCCTCGGCCGGAGCCGACCGGGCTGGCGACCGAGCTGCGCCACTACCAGCTCGACGGCTTCCACTGGCTGGCGTTCCTGCACGAGCAGGGTCTCGGCGGGATCCTCGCCGACGACATGGGTCTGGGCAAGACGCTCCAGGTGCTGGCCACGATCTCCCACGCCGTGCACACGCAGCCGGAGACGCGCGTCCCCTACCTCGTGGTGGCGCCCACCAGCGTCGTACCCGCCTGGGTCCAGGAGGCCCGCCGCCACACCCCCGGCCTCCGGGTCAGCACGGTGAGCAAGCGCGTCGACTCCGTCGCCGAGGCCCGCGAGGACGCCGACGTCGTCGTGACGACCTACGCCATCCTCCGGCTCGAGCAGGACGCCTTCGCCGGGCGCCCCTGGGCCGGTCTCGTCCTCGACGAGGCCCAGCAGGTCAAGAACCACCAGTCCAAGACGTACGCAGCCGCCCGCCGCATCGACGCCCGCTGGCGCCTCGCGGTGACGGGCACGCCGTTCGAGAACCGGCTGATGGAGCTGTGGGCACTGCTCTCGATCACGGCGCCGGGGCTCTACCCCAGCCCGCGGCTGTTCCGCGACACGGTGGTCTCTCCCGTGGAGAAGTCGGGCGACGACGGCGCGCTGCGCCGGTTCCGGACCCGCCTGCGGCCGTTCCTGCTGCGGCGTACGAAGGAGCTCGTCGCCGACGACCTGCCGCCCAAGCAGGAGCAGGTGCTCGGCGTCGACCTCAACCCGGTCCACCGCAAGATCTACGACGCCCACCTGGCCAAGGAGCGGCAGCGGATCCTGCATCTGCTCGACGACTTCAACGACAACCGGGTCGCGATCCTGAGCGCGCTGACCAGGCTGCGGCAGCTCTCCCTCGACCCCGGACTCGTCGACCCCGAGGACGACGACGTCGGCTCCGCCAAGCTCGACACCCTCGTCGACCACATCGAGGAGCTCGCCGCCGAGGGCCACAAGGCGCTGGTCTTCAGCCAGTTCACCTCGTTCCTCGGCCGGGCGCGCACCCGGCTCGCCGAGGCCGGCATCGACGCCGCCTACCTCGACGGCGGCACGCGCGACCGTGGCGCGGTCATCGAGAGCTTCCGCGACGGCGACGCCCCGGTCTTCCTGATCTCCCTGAAGGCCGGCGGCGTCGGCCTGACACTCACCGAGGCCGACTACGTCTTCGTGCTCGACCCCTGGTGGAACCCGGCAGCCGAGGCCCAGGCCGTCGACCGAGCCCACCGCATCGGCCAGACCCAGCACGTCATGGTCTACCGGCTGGTGTCGACCGACACGATCGAGGAGAAGGTCATGGAGCTCAAGGAGCGCAAGGCCGAGCTCTTCGCGAAGGTCGTCGACGGCGAAGGCGCCATGGGCTCCACCATCGGCGCCGACGACATCCGCGCCCTCTTCGTGTAGCCGAGTCGGCGCATCTGCTCGCCTTGGAGCGAAGCGAAGCGAGCGAGGCGAGCGGATGCGCCGACTCGGCTCGTCCTGACGCCCCACCGAGTCGGCTCGTCCTAACGCCCACCCACACCGAGTCGGCTCGTCCTAACGCCCATCCCCGCCGAGTCGGCTCGTCCTAACGCCCATCCCCGCCGAGTCGGCTCGTTCTAACGCGCCGACTCGGCATGTATTCATGTCAGGATGCGCCGACTCGGCGCTTGTCAGGTCGCGCGACGCCGCGCCACCGTCGCAGCCAACGCCGCCGCAGGCAGCATGAGGACGGCGACGACCAGGAGGGCGCTCAGGGTGCCGATCTGGTCCCCCACAGCGCCCAGGATCGGCGGGAAGCCGAGGAAGGCTCCGTAGGCCAGCGTGGAGACGACCGAGACGCGCGCAGCGGCCCGGGTCTCGTCGTCGGCGGCGATGCTGATCCCCAGAGGGAAGCCGAGGGCCGCACCGAAGCCCCACAAGACGATCCCGGCCAGCGCGAGCCCGAACGTGCCGGCGAACACCGTCAGCACGATCCCGACCCCCGCCAGCGCCGCCGAGGCGATCAGAACCGGCTGCCGACCGATCCTGTCGATCACCTTCGCGCCCGCGAAGCGCGCAAGGCTCATGCAGAAGACGAACACCGCATAGCAGGCGACCCCGACCCGGTGGCTCACGTCGTACCCGTCGATCATCGCCAGCGACACCCAGTCGTTGGCGCTCCCCTCGGCGGCGGCGAAGGCGAGCACCATCAGCCCCAGCAGCAGCGTCTGGGGCGAGCGCCAGGCGGCGATCAGCTCACGCCGCGGCGAGTGCCCCTCCGGGGGCGCCTCCGCCGGGAGGAATCCCAGGGTCCCCCACCAGCAGACCGCCAGCGCGACGGCCGCGACCCCGGCGATGTGCCACACCGTCGGCAGCGTGCCCACCAGGGCGATGCCCAGCAGTCCACCGAGCACGGTGCCGACGCTCCACATCGCGTGCAGCTGCGGCATCAGCGTCTTGCCACCGCGCCGCTCGACCGCGGCCCCCTCGACGTTCATGGCGACGTCCCAGACCCCGTAGCCGACGCCGTACGCCACCAGGAACAGCGCCACCAGCCACGTCTGCTCCAGCCAGCTCCCGGAGATCGCCACCAGGGTCAGGGCGGCGACACAGAGCACCGCGCAGCGGCGTACGACACGGGCGGCGCCCCAGCGCATCACCAGCCCCCCGGCGAGCGGCAGCGCGGCGACGGAACCGATGCCCATCGCCAGCAGCATCAGGCCGACGGCCGAGTTGTTCAGGCCGAGGCTCTCGCGGAGCGCGGGGATGCGGGAGATGAAGGTCGCGGCCAGCAGACCGTTGGTGGCGAACGCCACCACCGATCCGGCCTGGGCACGGCGGAGAGGCGTCACGGGTAAAGGCTAGCGGCGCGTCCTGGCAGTTCCTGAATGCTTGGCGTCGTCAGGGTGCGTGCATGGCAAGGCGGCGTCGCGAAGTCATACCGGGCCGTATTTCGAGCGGCGCCAACGCCGCCAGGTGCGTGCCATGGCGGCGCGAAGCGCCCAGGAACTTCCAGGACGCGCCGCTGAGCGCGTCGGGCCGCGTCCGGCCGCGGGGGATCAGTCCCGCTTCTTCTCGTACGGGCCGCCGCGCCCGAAGATCGGCAGCACCCACGGCTGGCGCAGCGGGGCGCCGGCGAGCGCGACGACCGCGAAGGCGGTCGCGAGGACCCAGGCGATCCCGTAGAGCGCGCCACCGAGCCCGAAGGTCACGATCGTGACCGCCAGCAGGGTGAGCTGCAGGTTGAGGGCGCCGGCGGCGTGGTGCTTCACGAACTCGGAGCGCTTGCCGACGGTGTAGTAGAGGATCGCAGGACCGACGACAATCGGCACCCAGGTCGTGGCCTGGGCGAGGGCAGCCAGGAGCCGCTCCTCGGTGGTCGGCGGCGGCAGCAGGTCGCGGGCGGGCTTCGCCGGCGCCGGAGCCGGGGTCGGCCGTGCGATCAGGTCGCGGGTGATCGGCTCCAGGGTGGCGTACGTCTTCGCCTTCATCGTCAGGTCGAACCGGACGTCGAACTCGGCCTGGTCGAGCCGGCCGTCGGCGTAGGCAGACTTGAGAACGTCGACCACACGGTCGCGATCGGCATCGGTGCAGCGCAGCTCGTCGCCGACGACCGGAGCCGACGGGACTGGCTGGGTGGGCGGGGTGGGCGGGATCGGGGCAGTTGAGGACATACCTCTACGATCCGCCGCAGACGCCCTCCGGACAATCAGGGAAGCCCCCGAAAGCAAACCGACCGACCCCGGTGTTGTGCCGGAGACGGTCGGAGGGAGTCGTTCAGAGGGAGTCGCTCAGAAGACGATCCAGGTGGACCGCATCGGGCGGGACTCGAGCCACGCCTGGAAGCCGATGAGTGTCTGCTGGTCCATCGCGAGGTCGATGTGCTGGCCCTTGACGTCACAGGTCACGATCAGGCTCTCCGGGTAGAGGACCAGCTCCTCGATCCCCTCAGGAGACCGGCTGGAGATGTAGGTGATCTCGGTGCGCCGCCAGACCCGTTTGGGCTTGGGTGAGAGCGAGAAGATCCGGAACCACTCCAGCTGAGCGTCACCGGAGTAGCGGCCGAGGCCGATGACCCAACCGCGCCCGGGACTGGTGTCCCGGACGCGGTGGCTCAGTTCGAAGACGCCGCCGTTGCGAGCGAGCAGACGGCGGCGTACGGCGATCCCGATGCCATAGGCGAGGACAAGCAGAAGCAATGCAGCCACAACGGCCAACAGCAGCTCCCACCATGCCATCCGGGTATCGCCCCTCTTTCCCTAAGAGGCCTTCTCGACAGCGCGGATGCGTGCCTCGGCACGACGGATGCGCTTCTCGGCGTCGTTGTTGGTGCCGAGCAGACGACGGGCCTCCTCGAGCTCGACCTCAGCCTGGCTGAGGTCGATCTCGTGGGCCAGCAGCACGTGCTCGGACAGGATCGAGACGCGGTCGTTGGCCACCGAGAGGAAGCCACCGTCGACGGTCGCGATGACCTCGGTCCCCTCCTCCGGAGTGATCTCCACGACCGCCTCGGTGAGTGCCGACAGCACCGGCGCGTGACCGCGCAGGACGCCGACATCACCGTCGACCGTTCGGGCGATGACCATGGTGGCCCCGCCGCTCCAGACCACACGGTCTGCAGCGACGAGCTCCACCTGAAGTGCGTCCGTCATCAGAGGCTCTTCTGGATCTCGGCCCACTTCGCCTCGACGTCGTCGAGGCCACCGCACATGAAGAACGCCTGCTCGGCGACGTGGTCGTACTCACCGTCGGCGATCTTGTTGAACGCCTCGATGGTGTCCTTGACCGGAACCGTCGAGCCCTCGATGCCGGTGAACTGCTTGGCGACGTAGGTGTTCTGCGACAGGAACCGCTGGATCCGGCGAGCGCGGGAGACGATGATCTTGTCTTCCTCGGAGAGCTCGTCGACACCCAGGATCGCGATGATGTCCTGCAGCTCCTTGTTGCGCTGGAGGATCTGCTTGACGCGGACGGCGCAGTCGTAGTGGTCCTGACCGATGTACTGCGGGTCCAGGATTCGCGACGTCGAGGTCAGCGGGTCCACCGCCGGGTAGATACCCAGCGAAGCGATCTCACGGGAGAGCTCGGTGGTCGCGTCGAGGTGGGCGAAGGTGGTCGCCGGAGCCGGGTCGGTGTAGTCGTCGGCCGGCACGTAGATCGCCTGCATCGAGGTGATCGAGTGACCACGCGTCGAGGTGATCCGCTCCTGGAGCAGACCCATCTCGTCGGCGAGGTTGGGCTGGTAGCCCACGGCCGAAGGCATCCGGCCCAGCAGGGTCGAGACCTCGGAGCCCGCCTGGGTGAAGCGGAAGATGTTGTCGATGAACAGCAGCACGTCCTGGCCCTGGACGTCGCGGAAGTACTCCGCCATCGTCAGCGCCGAGAGGGCCACGCGAAGACGCGTGCCCGGCGGCTCGTCCATCTGGCCGAAGGTCAGGGCGACCTTGTCGTAGACGCCGGCCTCCTGCATCTCGTGGATGAGGTCGTTGCCCTCACGGGTGCGCTCGCCGACACCGGCGAACACGGAGACACCACCGTGGTTCTTGGCGACTCGGGCGATCATCTCCTGGATGAGGACGGTCTTGCCGACGCCCGCACCACCGAAGAGGCCGATCTTTCCACCGGTCACGTAGGGGGTGAGGAGGTCGATGACCTTGATGCCCGTCTCGAACATCTGGGTCTTGGACTCGAGCTGGTCGAAGGCCGGAGCCTTGCGGTGGATGCCCCAGCGCTCCTTGACCTCGACCGTTGCCGGGTCGACGTCGAGGATGTCACCGGTCGCGTTGAACACGTGACCCAGGGTGACGTCACCCACGGGCACGGTGATCGGGTTGCCGGTGTCGGCCACGGTGGCACCGCGGACGACGCCGTCGGTCGGCTTCAGCGAGATCGCGCGGACCATGCCGTCACCGATGTGCTGGGCAACCTCGAGCGGCAGGGTGGAGGTCTCACCGTTGACGGTGACCTCGACCTCGAGCTTGTTGTAGATGTCCGGCATGGCGTCGACGGGGAACTCCACGTCGACGACCGGGCCGATCACGCGGGCGATGCGGCCCGTCGTGGTCTTCTCGTCAACCTGTGCGGTCATTTTCTAGTCAGTCTTTCTGTGGGTTCTCAGTCGTTCGCAGCCTGGGCATCGGCGAGCGCGTTCACGCCACCGACGATCTCGCTGATCTCCTGGGTGATGCCGGCCTGGCGAGCCTGGTTGGCAACCCGGGTGAACTTCTTGATGAGCTCGTCGGCGTTGTCGGTAGCCGACTTCATCGCCTTCTGACGCTGGGCCAGCTCGGAGGCGGCCGCCTGCAGCAGCGCGAACCAGATCCGGCTCACAACGTACTGCGGGAGCAGCGAGTCGAGCACGGCCTCGGCCGACGGCTCGAACTCGTAGAGCGGCAGGACATCGCCCTCGGCCGGAGCCTCGGTGCCCTCCACGACCTCCAGAGGAAGAAGACGTACGGCGGTGGGCTTCTGCGTCATCATGGTGATGAACCGCGTGTAGACCACGTGGACCTCGTCGACGCCGGGAGCGGCGGCCTTCTCGGCCTCGGTGCCCTCGACGAAGACCTCGATCAGCTTCTCGCCGATCTCCTTGGCCGCCTCGTATTCCGGTCGGTCCGAGAAGCCGGTCCAGGCCTGCGCCACGGAACGACCGCGGAACTTGTAGAAGGCCTCCGCCTTGCGTCCGGTGACGTAGAGGTCGACCTCCTTGCCCTCGGCCTTGAGCTTCTCGACCAGGCCCTCGGCCTCCTTGAGCACGCTCGAGGAGTAGGAGCCGGCCAGACCACGGTCGCTGGTGACCACCAGCACGGCGGCGCGGGTGGGCGCCTCCGGCTCGGTGGTCAGCGGGTGGTCCACGTTGGAGTAGGTCGCCACCGCAGAGACGGCGCGGGTGAGCTCACGGGCGTACGGCGCGGCCGCATTGGCCCGCTGCTGCGCCTTGATGATCCGGGACGCAGCGATGAGCTCCATGGCGCGCGTGATCTTCTTCATCGACTCCGTCGACTTGATCCGCGCGCGGAGTTCACGCACTGACACGGCCATGGGTCAGCCCCGCTTCTGCTTGACGATCTGCTCCTGCTCGACGTCCTCGTCAGAGAGGGCCTCTTCCTTGGCGGAACCCGGCTTGACCGAGGCACCGTCCGAGGTCTCGAACTGGTCGAGGAAGGCGTTGTAGGCGTCGTTGAGCGCGGTCTCGGTGGAGTCCTCGAACTTCAGGGACTCACGGATCGCGGCCAGGACGCCCTCGTGGGAGCGGCGCAGGAAGTCCAGGAACTCCTGCTCGAACTTGAGCACGTCCGCGGTCGGGACGATGTCCAGGCGGCCGGTGGTGCCCAGCCACAGCGAGACGGTCATCTCGTCGATCGGGTACGGCGAGTAGGCCGGCTGCTTGAGCAGCGCCATCAGCCGCTGACCGCGGGCCAGCTGCTGCTTCGAGGCCGCGTCCAGGTCGGAGGCGAACATCGCGAAGGCCTCCATCGCGCGGTACTGCGCGAGGTCGACCTTGAGCGAGCCGGTGACGCCCTTGAGCGCCTTGGTCATCGCCGCGCCACCGACGCGGGAGACCGAGACACCGACGTCGATCGCCGGACGCTGGTTGGCCGCGAACAGGTCGGACTGCAGGAAGATCTGACCGTCGGTGATGGAGATGACGTTGGTCGGGATGAACGCCGAGACGTCGTTGGCCTTCGTCTCGATGATCGGCAGACCGGTCATCGAGCCCGCGCCCATCTCGTCGGAGAGCTTCGCGCAGCGCTCCAGCAGCCGGGAGTGCAGGTAGAAGACGTCACCCGGGTAGGCCTCGCGGCCCGGCGGGCGGCGCAGCAGCAGCGACACGGCGCGGTAGGCCTCGGCCTGCTTGGTCAGGTCGTCGAAGACGATCAGGACGTGCTTGCCCTCGTACATCCAGTGCTGGCCGATGGCCGAGCCGGTGTAGGGGGCGAGGTACTTGAAGCCGGCGGAGTCGGACGCGGGAGCGGCCACGATGGTCGTGTACTCCAGCGCGCCGGCCTCCTCGAGGGCGCCACGCACGGAGGCAATGGTCGAGCCCTTCTGGCCGATGGCGACGTAGATGCAGCGAACCTGCTTGTCGGGGTCGCCCGAGTCCCAGTTCTGCTTCTGGTTGATGATCGTGTCGATGGCGACCGTGGTCTTACCGGTCGCACGGTCACCGATGATCAGCTGGCGCTGACCGCGGCCGATCGGGGTCATCGCGTCGATCGCCTTGATGCCGGTGGCGAGCGGCTCGTGAACCGACTTGCGCTGCATCACGCCCGGAGCCTGGAGCTCCAGGGCGCGGCGGCCGACCGTCTCGATGTCGCCGAGGCCGTCGATCGCGTTGCCGAGCGGGTCCACGACGCGGCCGAGGTAGCCGTCACCGACGGGGACCGAGAGAACCTCGCCCGTACGTCGGACCGACTGGCCCTCCTCGATCTTGTCGAAGTCGCCCAGGACGACGACACCGATCTCGCGGGTCTCGAGGTTCAGGGCGAGACCGAGGGTCCCGTCCTCGAACTCGAGGAGCTCGTTCGCCATGGCCGAGGGCAGGCCCGAGACCTGGGCGATGCCGTCAGCGGTCCGCGCGACAGTGCCGACCTCCTCGGTCTTCGCCGCCTCGGGCTTGTAGTCCGCGACGTACTTTGCCAGCGCGTCCCTGATCTCGTCGGGACGGATGGTGAGCTCCGTCATCTCTGCCTTCTCTCTCGTTCTTACGTCGAAGTCTGTGTCACACAGGGGTCATACGGCCAGTTGGGGCCGCGATGCCGGATCAGCCGGCGAGTGCTCGCTGCGCCCCGTCGAGGCGGCTGGAGATGGTGCCGTCGATGACGTCGTCACCGATCGAGACCTTGATGCCGCCGACGATGGCCGGGTCGACCACGATGTTCAGGTGGACCTTGCGGCCGTACTTCTGCGCGAGGGCCGCGGCCAGGCGGGTGGTGTCACCCTCCGAGAGCGGGGCGGCCACGCGGACGACCGCGGTGCCTTCGCCCGCGACCGCGGCAGCGACCTTCTGGTATTCACCCAGCGCGACCGTGGCCGTGCGGTAGGTGCCGGCCAGCGCCTGCTTGGTCAGGGTGACCGTCGCCGCCAGCGCCTTGCCACCGAGAAGGTCGTCGACCAGCGTGACCTTGTCAGCGGTCGTGCGAGCCGGGTCGGAGAGCGCGTCGCGCAGCTCCGGCGTCTCCTGCACGGCCTGCTGGACCGCGAACAGCTCGTCGGCGAGGCGCTTGGCCTCGTCGCCGGCGCTGCGAACCGCGGCGATCTCGCTCAGTCGCTCGACCGCGTCGCTCAGGTCACCGGCGTGCGTCCAGCGGTGCTTGACCGCCGACTCGACCACACCGAGGCCCGTCGCGTCGACCTTCCCGCCGAACAGCTCGCCGACGAGGCCGGTCTTGGCCTCTGCCGGTACCGAGGCGTCGGTGACGAAGCGGCGCAGAGCTGCTTCGGCGCGGAAGGTCTGGGAGACCTCGAAGAGGGTGTCGGCCGCCTTCGCCGCCGCCTCAGGAGAGGCGGAGACAGCGGTCTTCAGCTCCTCGGTCAGGGCGGCAACGGCGTCGGCCGACGCTCCACGGAAGTCCATCAGTGAACCCCTGCCTCGAGGTCAGCGAGGAACCGCTCGACCACACGGCTGGAACGCTCGTCGTCGTCGAGGGACTCGCCGACGATGCGACCGGCGAGACCGGTGGCCAGCGAGCCGACCTCGGTCTTCAGCGAAGCAGCAGCCGCCTGGCGCTCGGCCTCGACCTGCGCCTTGCCTGCGGTGACGATGCGCTCGGCCTCGGCCTGCGCCTCGGCGCGGAACTCGGCCTTGATCGCGGCGCCCTCTTCACGGGCCTGCTCGCGGATGCGGGCAGCCTCGTGACGAGCGTCGGCCAGCTGGGCCTCCAGCTGGGCGAGCTTGGCGTCAGCCTCGGCCTGCTTGGCGTTGGCGTTCTCGATGCCACCTTCGATCGCCGCGGTTCGATCGGCATACGCCTTCTCGAAGTTCGGAACGATGAACTTCGCGACTCCCACGAAGAGGATGGCGATGACGATGACACCGAGGATGATCTCCGGGACGTGCGGGACCAACGGGTTGATCTCGGTCTCCGCAGCGGTTACCTGGGTAAGGATCATGTCGGAACCTTCAGTAGTTCCCTACGTCAGCGAAGGACGAAGGCGAGAGCCAAGGAGATGATGAAGAACTGCTCACACAGCGCGAAGCCGAGAATCGCGATCGCCTGCAGGCGGCTCTGGGCCTCCGGCTGGCGGGCGACACCCGCGACGTACGCGGCGAAGATCAGACCGACACCGACACCCGGGCCGATGGCGGAGAGGCCGAGGCCGATGATTCCGAGCTGTCCCGACAGTTCCATGGGATTTCCTTCCGGTTGTGACGCGCTCTGCGTCAGTTGTTATGCGTCGACTTTGGTTGGTGAGTTAAACGTCAGTGCTCGTCCGCGACTGCACCGGCGATGTACATCGCCGAGAGCAGCGTGAAGACGTAGGCCTGCAGGAACATGATCAGCATGTCCAGGAAGGACACGAAGATGCCCAGCAGGAAGGCGAAGACGCCGGCGGCGACGCCCTGCCACGTCGGGGCGTAGTGCAGGATCAGCCAGGCGCCACCGATGGAGAACAGCGCCACCAGCAGGTGGCCGGCGAACATGGTCGCGAAGAGACGGATCGCCAGCGTGAACGGCCGGACGACGATGTTGGAGAGGAACTCCAGCGGGACCATCATCAGAAGGATCGGCCCGGAGACGCCGCTGGGCACCGTCTGGAGCTTGAGGTAGCCGATGAACCCGTGCTTCGCGATGCCGACGATGTTGTAGACCAGCCAGGTGATCGCGGCCAGCGCCACGGTGAAGCCGATGTGCGACATCGTGGGGAACTGGACGAACGGGATGATCCCGTAGAAGTTGTTGATGATGATGAAGATGAAGACCGTGAAGAGGTACGGCACGAACCTCATGTAGTCCTTCGACCCGATGATGTCGCGGGCGATGGAGTTGCGGACCATCCCGTAGACGTACTCACCGGCGAACTGCAGGCGGCTCGGAACCACGGCGGCCTTGCGGGAGGCGGCGTAGAAGAAGCCGAATGCGATCACGACGGACAGCAGGACCAGGAGGGTCACCTTGGTCACGGCCCAGTCGCCGGACCCGACGATCGGCGGAAGGAAGAAGTCCGCGGGCCCCGGGATATGAGGCCCCGACTCCGACGCCATAACGGTGGCGGCAAGCGACTTCACGCTGTCTCCTGTTTGTTCGAACTTACGATTCTGGGTGGCGAGCCTTCAAAGGCTCGGGCATCATCCCGGCGGCCGCCCCCGACGGCCCGGACGATATCAGGCGCTACTGGCGGGTCACGAGTCTGCCCCGGGCAGGTCGAAGAGCGGGATCCGCTCGCGTCGCACCAGGAACGCAAACGTGGTCGTCCATGCGACGGTGAGCGCCATGACCGAGAAGGCTGCCGAACGTACGACAGCGTCTCCCCCGGTCTGCGAAACGACCAGCAGGACAACGAAGAGAACCATGCCTGACACAGTGAAGACACCGACAGCGGCGGGCAACGACAGGGCGGGCGACTTCGCCGCGACCCAGAACATCGCCCAGGACCCGACCGCCAGCACGACAACGGTGGCGATCGAACCTATCGCGGCACCGGTCAGACCATCAGTCCCGGCAAGAACAAAGGCCACCGCGAGGGCCGCGAGCACAGCAACTGCGGACACTGCGGCAGAACCTCGCAGCACCTTGGATTTGCTGGTTGCGGTCGTCATCGTCGGCGGCCGTTCTCTCTGGGGGCATTTCAAGCGTTCAGGAGCGTATCCCGAACGCTCGTGAAAACTATCACAAGCGTGTTTGGCTGCCCTAATTGATCGATCAAGGCACCGCTAGCGGGGCTGATTCTCCAGCGGGGTGAGGTCCTCGGGGACCTCGAGGAGCTTGTCGGTGCGCTCGCCGCGGATCTTGGGGAGGACGAAGGTGAGCAGCACGATGAGGGCGGTGGCGACGATGACGCCGACGATGACGACGGGGCCGCGGTAGAGGGTCACGAAGACGGAGCCGAAGGACATCAGGCCGGCCCAGAGCCACATGATCAGGACGGCGCGGCGCTGGGAGTGGCCGATCTCCAGGAGGCGGTGGTGCAGGTGCTTCTTGTCCGCGGCGAACGGGGACCGGCCGGCGCGGGTGCGGCGTACGACGGCCAGCACGAGGTCGACGAGAGGCACCACCAGGATCGTCAGCGGTAGCAGCAACGGCAGGAAGGTCACCAGGAGCGCGGTGGAGGCGTCGAAGGCGTTCACGTTCAGGCCGCCGGCGTTGTAGGAGCCCGAGAGGGTGACCGCGCTGGCGGCGAGGATCAGGCCGATCAGCATCGAGCCGCTGTCGCCCATGAACAGCCTGGCGGGATGCCAGTTGTGGATCAGGAAGCCGACGCAGGCTCCGGCGAGCGCGACGGTCAGAAGGGCCGCTGTCGAGGCGCGGCCGATGTCGTTGATCCGGGTGAACTGGTAGCAGAACAGGAACAGCGCCAGCGCGCCGATGCCGACCACACCAGCGGCCAGCCCGTCGAGGCCGTCGATGAAGTTGACCGCGTTGACCACGGTGATCACGACGAGCCCGGTGAGCAGCGCACCCTGGGCCGGGTCGATGGAGAACTGGGTGCCGTCGGGGAACGTGATCAGGCTGTACTGCAGGTTGAAGCCCACCAGGATCGCGGTCGCCAGCACCTGACCGCCCAGCTTGGTGAGCGCATCGAGCTCGAAGATGTCGTCGACGACACCGACGATGCAGATCAGCGCGCCGGCGAGGATCACGACGCCGGTGTCCTGCAGCACGAAGTCCGGTGCGTCGGCCAGGAACGGCAGCTCGCGGGCGACCAGGTAGGCAGCGACCAGGCCGCCCAGCATCGCCACGCCGCCCATGTAGGGGACCGGAACCGCGTGTACGTCACGGTCGCGGACCTTCGCGACGGCCCCCGTGCGCGTCGCGAACTCGCGGGCGACGACGGTGAGCAGGTAGGTCACCACGGCGGCGACCAGGAAGAGGAGGACGTAGGCGCGCATCAGGCTTCTGTGTCGGCGTCCGTGGCGGGCAGGTCGGTCTCGGTCACGTCGGTCTCGTCGGCGGGGTCCGGATCACCGGGCCGGCGGATGGCGACGTCGTGCTCGGCGAGGATCTCGTTGATCCGGTCGATGCTGATCGCACCCTCCCGCAGGACCTTCGGTTCGTCACCTGTGGCGGAGACGATCGTGGACGCCTCCCCGACGGGCGACTCGCCGCCGTCGATGATGGCCTTGACCATCTTGCCGAGCATCTCGTCGGCCTGGTCGGCGTTGGTGGCAGCAGGCTTCGTGGTGCGGTTGGCCGAGCTGGTCGCGAGCGGACCGACCCGGTCGATGATGCGGCGCAGGATGTCGGAGTCGGGGATGCGTACGGCCACGGTCTGGCGGGCCTCGCCCAGGTCCCACTGCAGCGACGGCTGCTGGTGGAAGACGACCGTCAGGGCTCCGGGCCACAGCTCCTCGACGAGGCTGCGCGCCCAGTCGGGGATCCGCGTCGCGAGGGCGTCCAGGGTGGCGACGTTGGAGATCAGCACTGGTGGCGGCATCGAGCGGCCTCGGCCCTTGGCGGCGAGCAGACCGGCCACGGCGCCCTTGTCGAACGCGTCGGCGGCGATGCCGTAGACCGTGTCGGTCGGTACGACCACGAGCTCGCCGGCCTGAAGGGCGGCCACTGCAGCATCGACCGCCTCGGTCTGCTCGTCCTCGGTCGCGATCGGGTAGCGCTCAGTCACAGTGCTCATGTTGCCAGTTGTGCGGTCGTGAAGCGCGGACGGCCTGCCAGATCGACATGATCGCGTACGTCCTGCCATCGTCCGGTGGCCGCGAAGACCGCCGGGGCGCCGCCGTTGTCGGCGTTCGGACCCTGCTCGTCGGCATGCTCGAAGCCGACCACTCCCCCGGGTCTGAGCAGCTCGGCGGCCCGCCGCTCCAGGACGCGGATCGCGTCCAGCCCGTCCTGCCCCGAGAAGAGCGCGAGGTCGGGGTCGTGGTCGCGTGCCTCGGCCGCGACGGACTCCCAGGCTTCGAGCGGGATGTACGGCGGATTGCAGACCAGCACGTCGACCCTGCCGTCGAGGTCGGTGAACTCGTCGGCCATGTCGCCCTGCCGCAGGTCCACGCCGGTGCCGGTCAGGTTGCGTACGGCCCAGGGATAGGCGTCCTCGGAGAGCTCGACCGCGTGCACCTCGGCGCCCGGGATCTCGTCGGCGATGCTCTTCGCGATCGCGCCCGACCCGGTGCAGAGGTCGACGACGACGGGCCGGTCGACGGCCGTGGCCCGGTCGATCGCCCAGCCGGCGAGCAGCTCGGTCTCGGGCCGCGGGACGAAGACGCCGGGACCGACGGCGAGCTCGACGTGCCGGAAGTACGCCACCCCGGTCAGGTGCTGCAACGGCTCGCGTTCCGCGCGGCGGGCGAGCAGGTCCGCGTAGGCCTTCTGGTGATGCTTCGCCACGTCGTCGACGAGGAAGAGGCGGTTGCGGTCGGTGTCGAGGACATGGGCCAACAAGATGGCCGCATCGGCGTCCGGGCTCTCGACGCCGGCCTCTTCGAGCTGCTTTCGGGCACTTGCCAGAAGTGCGCGCGGGGCGGTCATGGGCAACTGCTCCTGAATGTGTTAGTCATGCTTTACCCCGCTGAGGGTAACGTTCGGGCACCTCAACGGTTCTTCCGGTCATATATCGGGGGACGCGGGACTGGCCGCACACCTCAGCGGGCGCTGTGCTGCCCCACCACCACACCCGAGATCTCCCCCGGAAGGAAACATCACCCCATGAAGTGGCTCTTGCTGCTTGCACTCATCCTCGTCCTCGCTCTCCTGGTCTGGTTCTTCTTCGGACGTCCGATCCGCAAGGACGCCAAGGCCACACACCGAGCGGACAAGGAGCACCCGGCCGCCGAGGCCACCGAGGCCGAGCCGGCCGCCGAGGCTCCCGTAGCCGAGGCTCCGGCAGCTGAGGCTCCCGCGACCGAAGAGGCCACCGAGGCTCCTGTCGAGGCCGAGGCCGCCGAGAAGGCCACGGACGAGGTGACCGAAGAGGACACCGCTGCTGTCGTCGCGGAGGCCGAGAGCGTCACCGCCGCTGCCGCCGCTGAAGCGACCGCCGAGCCCGTCGTGACCGAGACCGAGACCGAGACCAAGGCCGTCGCCGCTGAGCCCGAGACGACCGAGGCCCCGGCTGACGAGACTCCCGCGGCTGCCGAGCCGGAGGCGGCCCTGGCCGCCGAGGCGCCCGCCGTGACCAATGGTGCTCCCTACCCCGGCGCCGTGCTTCCGGCTGCTGACGGAAACAGCTCGGATGCTGCGTACGAGATCAAGGGCAGCAGCGGGAAGAAGTACCACACGACGGCGAGCCCCTACTACAGCCGTACGAAGGCAGCCGTCTACTTCGACTCCGAGGAGTCGGCCGAGGCGGCCGGGTTCGTCCTGGGCTTCAAGAAGAAGGCCAACGCCTGAGCACGCTCCGATGAGACATCCGAAGGGCGCAGTCACCTGGTGACTGCGCCCTTCGGCGTTGAGCGGGTCAGGAGTCGAGCGAGGCCAGGCGAGCGGCCAGGTCGGCGTCGACCGCGCTTCCGATCACGGGCTCCAGATCGCCATCGAGGACCTGGTCGAGGTTGTAGGACTTGTAGCCGGTGCGGTGGTCGGAGATGCGGTTCTCCGGGAAGTTGTAGGTGCGGATGCGCTCGGAGCGGTCGACGGTGCGCACCTGGGAGCGGCGGGCGTCGGAGGCCTCCGCGTCGGCGGCGTCCTGGGCTGCCTGGAGCAGGCGTGAGCGGAGCACGCGCATGGCCTGCTCCTTGTTCTGCAGCTGCGACTTCTCGTTCTGCATGGAGACCACGATGCCGGTGGGGACGTGGGTGATCCGGACCGCCGAGTCGGTGGTGTTGACCGACTGGCCGCCGGGGCCCGAGGAGCGGTAGACGTCGATGCGGAGGTCGTTGTCGTTGATCTCGACATCGATGGGCTCGGCCTCGGGAACCACCAGGACGCCGGCCGCGGAGGTGTGCACGCGGCCCTGCGACTCGGTGACCGGCACCCGCTGGACACGGTGCACGCCGCCCTCGAACTTGAGCAGCGCATAGGGTGCCCGGCCGGGCTCTGAGGTCCCCTTCGCCTTCACCGCCACGGTGACCGACTTGTAGCCGCCGAGGTCGGACTCGTTGGCGTCGAGGAACTCGAGCTTCCAGCCCTGACGCTCGGCATAGCGGGTGTACATCCGCAGCAGGTCGCCGGCGAACAGCGCCGATTCCTCGCCGCCTTCCCCCGACTTCACCTCGAGGATGGCGTCCTTGTCGTCGGTCGGGTCGCGGGGCACGAGCAGACGGCGCAGCCGCTCCTCGGCCTCCTCGCGCTGCGGCACCAGCGCCTCGGCCTCCTCGGCGAAGGCAGGGTCCTCCCCCGCCAGCTCGCGGGCGGCCTCGATGTCGTCACCGAGCTGCTGCCAGGAGCGGTAGGCGTCGATGATCGAGCTCAGCTCGGCGTACCTCTGGTTGAGCTTCTTCGCCAGGCGCGCGTCGGCATGGGTCTCGGGCTCGGCGAGCCGTTTCTCGAGCCCGACGTGCTCCTCGATGAGTCCTTCGACCGCTTCAAACTGTGACATCTCCGCCTCGCTTCGTACGCCGGTGAACCCTCCAAACACACCAGCGCCGGCCACCCGCAGATGCGGGGGCCGGCGCTGGGAAGCAGCTACTTGTTGCGCTTGCCGAAGCGAGCCTCGAAGCGAGCCACGCGACCGCCGGTGTCGAGGATCTTCTGCTTGCCCGTGTAGAACGGGTGGCAGTTGGAGCACACGTCGGCGCGGATGGCGCCCTCGGCCACGGTGCTGCGCGTGGTGAAGGAGTTGCCGCAGGTGCAGGTGACCTGGGTCTCGACGTACGTCGGGTGGATGTCGGTCTTCATGAGGTTCCTCTCAAGACATGGGGCTCCGGGTCGCCGCCGCAGGTTGCGGGACGTGAACCGGCACCGAGGATTCAGTGTATGTGAACGCCTGGGGCCGCCAATAATTCCCGGCCGCCCCAGGCGCACATCACCTTCAGCTCTTGGCGACCTCGTTGAGGAGCACCATGTTGGTGGCAGACCCTGCCACCTTGTCCGCCAGTACCGAGGCGGCCTTGGCACCGTCGAGCGTGGCCAGCGAGGCACGCAGCTTGCGCACCGCGTCGCCCTCGCCACCGGAGAAGAGCAGGTCGTCGCGGCGTGTGCCGGAGGCGCTGACGTCGACGGCGGGGAAGATCCCGGCCTCCGCGTACTCCTCGCTCAGGCGCAGCTCGGAGTTGGCGGTGTCCTTGAACGCGTCGAAGATGATCTCGTCGGTCTTCGAACCGGTCTCGACCGCGGCCGTGGCGAGGATGGTCAGCGAGCCGCCGTCCTCGACGTTGCGAGCCGCGCCGAAGAACCGCTTGGTCGGGTAGAGCGCCGCGGAGTCGACGCCGCCACCGAGGATGCGGCCCGAGGCCGGGACGGAGAGGTTGTACGCCTTGCCCAGGCGGGTCAGCCCGTCGAGCAGGACGACCACGTCGTGGCCGAGCTCGACCAGGCGCTTGGCCCGCTCGATCGCCAGCTCGGCCACCACGGTGTGGTCGGCAGGCTGACGGTCGAAGGTGGAGGCGATGACCTCGCCCTTGACGCTGCGCTCGAAGTCGGTGACCTCCTCCGGGCGCTCGTCGACGAGCACGACCATCAGGTGGCACTCGGGGTTGTTGGCCGTGATCGCGCCGGCGATCGCCTGCAGGATGGTCGTCTTGCCCGCCTTCGACGGCGAGGCGATCAGACCGCGCTGGCCCTTGCCGATCGGCGAGATCAGGTCGATGACGCGGCCGGTGACCGGGTCGGAGCCGCCCTCGAGGCGCAGTCGCTGGTCGGGGTGGACCGGCGCCAGCTTGTCGAACTCGACGCGGTGCTTGGCGACCTCGGGGTCGGCACCGTTGACCGAGTCGATGCGCACCATCGGGTTGTACTTCTCCTTGCGCTCGCCCTCACGGGGCTGGCGCACCTGACCGACGATCGCGTCGCCACGGCGCAGGCCGAGACGCTTGACCAGCGACAGGGAGAGGTAGACGTCGTCGGGTCCGGGCAGGTAGCCGGAGGTGCGGACGAAGGCGTAGTTGTCGAGTACGTCCAGGATGCCTGCCGCGGGCACGAGCACGTCGTCCTCGAGGACGGTCGTGTCGGGCTCGCCGCGGCCCGGGCGGTTGCGGTCGCGATCGCGGCCACGGCGGCGGCGGTTGCGGCGGCTGCCACCCTCGCCGTCGTCATCGCCCGCGTCGTCGGCCGACTCGGCCGCCCGCTCCTTCTGGGCGTCCTCGTTCTTCTTCTCGGCGGCGGGCTGACCGGCCTTGGCCGGACCCTTGCCCTGGCCACCGCCGGCGGGCTGACCGGACTGGCCACCCTGACCGGACTGGCCACCCTGACCGGACTGGCCGCCCTGGCCACTCTGACCGGACTGGCCGCCCTGACCGCCGCTCTTGTTCTGGTTGCGCTGGCGACGCGGGCGCTGGGCGCCCTCGTTGCCGGCGTCAGCAGCCTCGGCGGACTTCTCCGCGGGCTTCTCGGCCGTCTCGGCCGGCTTGTCTGCGGTCTTCTCCGCAGGCTTCTCGGCGGCAGGCTTCTCGGCAGCGGGCTTCTCGGCGGCAGGCTTCTCGGCCCGCTCCGCCGGCGCCGACTGCGCACGGCTGCTCTGCGCGGCCTTGATCGCTTCGATCAGCTGGGCCTTCTTCATCGAGTTCGCCCCGGTGATACCCATTCCGTTCGCCATCGCCTTGAGGTCGGCGAGGAGCATTCCGCCAAGGCCACCGCGCTTCTTCGGGGCTGCGTTCGGCTCCGGCGCAGTGGATTCCATGGTTTCAGTCACGTGAGTCCTTTCCCACGTATCGCCGATCGGCGTACGACGCCGACGGCTCGTTTGTCAGAACCCCTGACGCACCGGTGCGCGCCAAACGAAGTGGCACGGCACGAAAGGGGGATAGCACACCCGCAGGCCTGAACGGCCCAACGGATGTATTCCCAGGCTAACACGCATGGCACCCCTCACAGCAGGGGCCCGGAACGCGGGTCAGAGGATGCGTACGCCGTCCATGTCGACGCTCAGCGCATGGCAGGCCCAGCCCTCGGGACAGCGGGTGGTGAGCTTGGCCGTCTCGGCGGACTCGACCCCGCTGCTGAACGCCAGGACCGTGGGCCCGGCGCCGGAGACGATCGCGGCGACGCCGTCGGCGCGCAGCTCGTCGACCAGGGCGAGCGACTCCGGCATCGCGGGTCGTCGGTACTCCTGGTGCAGGAAGTCGCGGGTGGCACGGTGCAGGTGTTCGGGCGCATCGCTCAGCGCCGCCACCAGGAGGGCCGTACGTCCCGCGTCGGCCGCCGCGTCGGAGTGCGGGACGGTCTCGGGCAGCAGCCCGCGGGCAGCCTTGGTCTCGACGCCGGTCGCGGGCACGAACACGACGACGCTGACCCTCGGGTCGACGGCGGTGCGGACGGCGAAGAAGCCGTCGTCGTCACCCGCGATCGTGAAGCCGCCATGGAAGGCAGGCGCGACGTTGTCGGGGTGACCCTCGATCTCGGCGGCCTTCTGGAAGAGAGTGTCGTCGTCGAGGATCAGCTCTCCCCCGGCGACCAGGGCACGAGCGAGCACGAGGCCGCCGATGATCGCGGCCGAGGACGAGCCCAGGCCGCGCGCGTGCGGGATCCGGTTGTGACAGTGCAGCCGCAGACCCGCCGGCTGCTTGCCGATGATCTCGAAGGCCGCCCGCATCGAGCGTACGACGAGGTGCGACTCGTCGAGCGGGACCGTGCCCTCACCCGCACCCTCGACGGTGACCTCCAGGCCTTCGGCGATCACCTCGCCGGTGAGCTCGTCACGCAGGTCGAGCGCCAGCCCGAGCGAGTCGTAGCCGGGACCGAGGTTGGCGGAGGTGGCCGGGACGGTGACGGTGACGGGGCCTACTACGAACGTCATGAGCTAGGCGAGCCCGGCTGCGGCCGCCGCGGCCTCGAGGTCGGCGTCGATGATGGTCTCGGGCAGCTCGCCGAAGAACTCCAGCGCGGTCGCGGTGTCCTTGAGCCCGTGACCGGTCACGGTGATGACCGTGGTGGCTCCGGCGTAGGTCTCCCCCGCCTCGAGGTCGGCGAGGAGCCCGGCGACGCCGGCCGCCGAGGCGGGCTCGACGAAGACGCCGTCGTTGCGGGCCAGCTGGGCCTGGGCGGAGAGGATCTGGTCGTCGGAGAGCGCGCGGAAACGGCCACCGGACTTGGCGGCCGCGGCCTCGGCGAGCTGCCACGAGGCCGGGTTGCCGATGCGGATGGCGGTCGCCTTGGTCTCCGGGTGCTCGACCGGGTGGCCGAGCACGAGCGGGGCCGCACCCTCGGCCTGGAAGGCACGCATGACCGGCGTCTTGGTGGCGTGGCCGGCCGCGGCGTACTGCTCGTAGCCGAGCCAGTAGGCCGACAGGTTGCCGGCGTTGCCGATCGGCATCAGGTGGTAGTCGGGGGCGTCGCCCAGACGGTCGACGACCTCGAAGGCCGCCGTCTTCTGGCCCTCGAGGCGGACCGGGTTGACGGAGTTGACCAGCGCGACCGGGTAGCTGTCGGCGAGGGCGCGGGAGAGCTTGAGGCAGTCGTCGAAGTTGCCGCGTACCTTGACCACCTCGGCGCCGTGGACCAGCGCCTGGGCCATCTTGGCGGCGCTGATCTTGCCGTTGGGGACGAGCACCACCGGGGTGATCCCGGCCTTGGCGGCGTAGGCCGCCATCGAGGCGCTCGTGTTGCCGGTGGAAGCGCAGACCACGGCCTTGGCGCCCTCGTGGACGGCGACGGAGATGGCCGCGGTCATGCCACGGTCCTTGAACGAGCCGGTCGGGTTCTGGCCCTCGACCTTCAGCCACACCTCACCCTTGGTGGCCCCGGAGAGCCACTCGGAGTGGACCAGCGGGGTGCCGCCCTCGCCGAGCGTCACCGCCGGGGTGTCCTGGGGGATGTCGAGGAGGGTGCGGTACTCCTCGATCACGCCGCGCCACTGGCCGTTGGTCATCAGACTGCTCCTTCTACGCGCATCACCGAAGCGACGTCGCGGACGAACTCCATCTCGCGCAGGTGCTGCACGGTTGCCGCGAGCGCGGCATCGGGGGCCTCGTGGGAGACGACGACGAGCTGGGCGTCTTCTCCCCTGCCTTCTTGGCGTACGGCCTTGATCGAGACGCCGTGCTCGGAGAAGGCGGTCGCGACGGCGGCGAGCACGCCGGCCTTGTCGGCCACGTCGAGGCTGACGTGGTAGCGGGTGACGGTCTCGCCCATCGGGCGCACCGCGCGGGCGGCGTAGGCGGACTCGCCGAAGCCACGGGTGCCGAGGACCTTGTTGCGGGCGATCGTGACCAGGTCACCCAGGACGGCGCTCGCGGTGGGGTCGCCGCCGGCGCCCTGGCCGTAGAACATCAGGTCGCCGGCCGAGGCGGACTCGACGAAGACGGCGTTGTAGGCGCCGCGCACGGTCGCCAGCGCGTGGGTGCGCGGGATCATCACCGGGTGGACCCGGACCGAGACGTCGTCGTCATCGAGCTCGGCGATCGCGAGCAGCTTGACGACGCTGCCCATGGCCTTGGCCGAGGCGACGTCGCCGGCGGTCACCTCGGTGATGCCCTCGCGGTAGACGTCGCTGGCGGTCACCCGGGTATGGAAGGCGAGGCTCGCCAGGATGGCGGCCTTGGCCGCGGCGTCGAAGCCCTCGACGTCGGCGGTCGGGTCGGCCTCGGCGTAGCCCAGCTCCTGGGCCTCGGCGAGAGCCTCCTCGAAGCCGGCACCGTAGGTGTCCATCTTGTCGAGGATGTAGTTGGTGGTGCCGTTGACGATGCCCATCACCTTGGTGACGTGGTCGCCGACGAGCGAGTCGCGCAGGGGGCGCAGGATCGGGATCGCGCCGGCGACCGCGGCCTCGTAGTAGAGGTCGGTGCCGGCCTTCTCGGCGGTCTCGTAGAGCGTCGGGCCGTCCTCGGCGAGCAGCGCCTTGTTGGCGGTGACGACGCTGGCGCCGCTCTCCAGCGCCTTGAGGATGAGGCCGCGGGCCGGTTCGATGCCGCCGATCACCTCGATCACGAGGTCGACGTCGTCGCGGGCGACCAGGCCATGGGCATCCGTGGTGAGCAGCTCGGCGGGCACCTCGACGTCGCGAGGAGCGTCGAGGCGGCGTACGGCCACGCCCCTGATCTCCAGCGGCGCACCCACTCTGGCGGCGAGATCCGCGTCGCCCTCGAGCAGGAGCCGGACCACCTGGGACCCCACCACACCGCAGCCGAGGACGGCGACGCCCAAGGCATCGACGGCGTGCGCGGTCGTCTTGTTGCTGCTCACGCGCCCAAGGGTATCCGGGACAGGCTCCAGGGTCCGACTTCCGCTCTAGGCGCGGACACCTGGGCGGAGTTGTGAAGCCGAGAGTGGCCTATAGGTCACTCTCAGCTTCACAACCCGCTCGACCGCGTCACCAGGACGACCTTCCCCGTCGTCTCACGGCTCTCGAGGGCCGCATGGGCCGCCGAGGCCTCGGCGAGAGGGAACCTCGATCCGACGTACGGCCTGCGGGTGCCATCCGCGGCGGCCTCGAGCGAGGCCTGCTCGAACTCCTTGATCCGGCCCTGGACCCAGGGTCCGAGGATGTCGACGATCTTCGCGGCGCCCTCGTAGCCGTCCTGGTCGCCGGAGAACCGGACCATCCGCCCGTCCGGCTCGAGGTGGGCGTAGACCTGCCTGGGTACCTCACCCCCGAGTCCGTCGAGAAGGACCGTGATCCGGGACTCCTCGGCGCGAAGCCTCTCCAGCCAGCCGTCGGTGCGGTAGTCGATCGCCGTCTGCGCACCGAAGCCACGGGCGATCTCGAGCTTGGCGTCGGAGCCCGCGAGGCCGACCGCGCGAGCGCCCGCGTTGCGGATGCCCTGGAGCAGGATCGCGCCCATGCCACCGGCAGCCGAGGTGACCACGACGACGTCGTCGGGAGTGATCTGGGCGGCTTCGAGCACCGCGGCCGAGGTGCGCCCGGTGCCGATCGCGGCCACGGCCTCGGCCGACTCGAGCCCGTCGGGGCGTCGGTAGAGCTGCGTCTCTTCGGCGACCGCGAGCTCGGCGTAGCCGCCGCTGCTTCCCGGACCGAGATGCGCGACGACCTTCGCGCCCAGCCAGGTCTCGTCGACGCCCCCACCGATCTCGTCGACCACGCCGGCGACCTCGCGGCCGGGAGTCATCGGGAGCTCCGGTCGCGGCATCGTGGGTGGCAGGTCGGCCGCTCGGATCGAGGTGTCGAGGCGGTGGATGCCCGCGGCCTCGACCCTGATGCGTACCTGGCCCGGGCCTGGTGTCGGGTCGGGCATCTCCTCGAGGCGCAGGACCCCCGGGCCGCCGAACTCGTGCTGTCTGATCGCTCGCATGTCTTGAGTCAACATGCTCAAGCTCACTTGAGGTCAAGGGCTTTCCCCGAGCCTTGGATGAGCTCAGGCCTCAGGCGAGCTCCACGATCGGCCGGAGCACCACGGCGACATCGCGCGCCAGACGTACGCGACGGAGCAGCTCCTCCGCATCCGGCTCCACGTCGGTGGTGACCGTGATCGCGTCGTCGCGGGCCACCACCCACAGCCGCTCGTCGACGACGTGGCTGGCGAACCGGGACAGCGAGCGTGCGTGCTCCTCCTCGGCGGCGATGACGGCACCGTCGGGCGTGGTCACGTTGGTCTTGGCACGGAACTCCGGCGGGAAGAAGACCGGCGTGGGCACCCGGCCGGTGCCGGCGTTGCCCGAGCCCGGCGAGAGGCCGATCATCGCGGCCGTCTTCGGCAGGTGGGCGGGGACCCGCACCACCACCCAGCGCGCCGGCCGCCAGGGACCTTTCCCGGGGGACGCCTTGCCGTGCCAGTACTCGACGAGGATCCCGTCGCAGGTGCCGTCGATGACGAGGTCACAGCGTTCGGCGCGTACGTCCGGCCCGAGCACCTCCCACCGCACCGGCCGCTGCGCGGCGGCCTTGCCGGTCACCACCGACCAGCCGAACGTCTGCGCCGCTCGGGTCACGCTGTCGCGGCGCTCCTTCGTCAGCCGGGCGACAGACGCTCGCGGCGCCTGGGACGGCGTCGCGAGCGGTCTCTCTGAGTAGACCCCCCTCGGCATGCGCCCCATCGTAGGCTCACCGACCACGGGATTTCGGGAAGGCGAAACCGAATTTCCTACGCCACGCGGTTTGATGGGTGCGTGCTGTTCCCCAACGCCGACCTCGAACGCATCCGCACCGGCGAGGTCGACCTCGCCTTCCGCCGTTGGAAACGTCCGATGCATGTCGCCGGCGGCCGCCAGCGCACCCGGATGGGCGTGGTCGAGTTCGTCTCCGTCTCGCCGGTGTCCTGCGACACGCTGACCGAGGAGGACGCCCGGCGGGCGGGCACGACCCTGGAGGACCTGCTGGCCTTCCTGTCCCGCAAGGACGGCGAGGTCTACCGCATCGAGATGCGCTACGGGGGCGACGACGAGCGCGTCGCCCTGCGCGCGAAGCGCCCGGGGAAGAGGGAGACCGACGCGCTGGTCGCGAAGCTGGCCGACATGGACCGGCGCAGCCGCCGCGGCCCGTGGACGCGCGAGCACCTGGAGCTCATCGAGGCCCGCCCCGGCGAGCTCGCCGAGACGATCGCGGCCTCGATCGGAAGGGAGAAGAAGCCGTTCAAGGCCGACATCCGCCGGCTCAAGGAGCTCGGTCTCACCGAGTCCCTCCCCGTCGGCTACCGCCTCTCGCCGCGCGGTCGCGCGGTCCTCCGCGCACTTCGGTCCAGCTGAGACGTCACCCCCGTCGGCCGAAACGTCGCTGCGGTCGGTCGAAGCGTCACTCCGGTCGGCCGAATGGGCATCGACGTGCCAACTCGGCCGACGCGCGTGACGTCTCGACCTAGCCCAGGTCGGTTGCGAAGAGGTCGTCCTCGGTCTCGCGGCGGACGATGACACGTGACTCCCCGTCGCGGACAGCGACGACCGGCGGCCGCAGGGCGTGGTTGTAGTTGGAGGCCATCGAGCGGCCGTAGGCACCGGTGCCGGGGACCGCGATCAGGTCGCCGGGGGCGATGTCAGCGGGCAGGAACTCGTGCTTGACCACGATGTCCCCGGCCTCGCAGTGCTTGCCGACGACCCGGCCGAGCACGGGCCCGGCGGACGAAGACCGGCCGGCGAGGGTCGCGGAGTAGTCGGCGTCGTAGAGAGCGGTGCGGATGTTGTCGCTCATCCCTCCGTCGACGCTCACGTAGGTGCGGGTGACGCCGCCGTCGAGGGCGACCTCCTTGACCGTGCCGACCGTGTAGACGGTGCACATCGAGGGCCCGACGATCGCGCGGCCCGGCTCGATCGAGAGGTGCGGCACGGCGAGACCGAAGCCACGGCACTCGTGCTCGACGATCGCGGTGAGCTCCTCGGCCAGGGCCTTGGGCGTCGAGGGGTCGTCCTGGGTGGTGTAGGCGATGCCGAAGCCGCCGCCGAGGTCCATCTCGGGCAGCTCGGTGCCGAGCTCGTCGCGGATCCGGGCCTGCAGCGCCAGCACCCGTCGTGCGGCGACCTCGAACCCGGAGGAGTCGAAGATCTGGGACCCGATGTGGGAGTGCAGCCCGCGCATCTCGACGTTCGGCGCGTCCAGCAGCCGGCGTACGGCCTCGAAGGCGTCGCCCGAGGAGATCGAGAAGCCGAACTTCTGGTCCTCGTGGGCAGTGGCGATGTACTCGTGGGTGTGGGCCTCGACGCCGGCGGTCACCCGCACCATCACCCGGGCAGTGATACCGGTCTCGGCGGCGATCTCGGCGACCCGCTCGACCTCTTGGAAGGAGTCCACGATGATCCGTCCGACGCCCGCGACGATCGCCCGGCGCAGCTCCATCGGGGTCTTGTTGTTGCCGTGGTAGCCGATCCTGGCCGGGTCCACCTCGGCGCGCAACGCGACCGAGAGCTCGCCGTTGGAGCAGACGTCGAGGCAGAGCCCCTCCTGCGCCACCCAGCGTGCGACCTCGGTGCACAGGAACGCCTTGCCGGCGTAGTAGACGTCGTAGCCGGTGAAGGCGTCACGGAACGCGCGGGCGCGCTCGCGGAAGTCGGCCTCGTCCAGGACGTACGCAGGTGTGTTGATGTTCGCGACCAGGTCGGGCACCGCGACGCCACCGACGGTGAGGACGCCGCTCGCGTCCTTCTCGGCAGTCGCCGACCACAGCGCGGGAACGAGGGCGTTGACGTCGTCGGGGGTCTTCAGCCAGACCGGGGACGTGCCGGTGAACGAGCCCGGCGAGGCGTGGCCGCTCACATCCGCTCCGGGGCGGAGACGCCGAGCAGGCCGAGGCCGTTGGCGAAGACGGTGCGGGCGGCGGAGACGAGCGCCAGGCGGGCTAGGTTGACCGGCGCCACCGGCTCGTCGCCCTTGGGCAGCATCCGGCAGTCGTCATCGTCGTACCAGCGGTGGAAGATCCCGGCGGTGTCCTCCAGGTAGCGGGCGACGCGGTGCGGCTCGCGCAGCTCGGCGGCGGTCGCGACCACCCGCGGCAGCTCGGCCAGCGCCCGCAGCAGCTCGCCCTCGCGCTCGTGGACGAGCAGCGACGGGTCGAAGGTGTCGAGGTCGATCGCCATGCCGAGGTCGGCGGCGTTGGCCATCATCCGGCAGGTGCGCGCGTGGACGTACTGCACGTAGTAGACCGGGTTGGCGCTGTCGGCCTTGGCCCACAGGTCGAGGTCGATGTCGATGTTGGAGTCGCTGGAGTAGCGGGCCAGCGCGTAGCGGGCCGCGTCCACCCCGATCGCCTCGACGATGTCGTCGATGGTGACCACCGTGCCGGCACGCTTCGACATCCGCATCGGCTGGCCGTCCCGCAGGAGGTTGACCATCTGACCGATCAGGATCTCGAGGTTCTCGTGGGGCGTGTCGCCGAAGGCGGCGCACATCGCCATCATCCGGCCGACGTAGCCGTGGTGGTCGGCGCCCAGCATGATGAAGCACCGGTCGAAGCCGCGCTCGCGCTTGTCGAGGTAGTAGGCCAGGTCGCCGGAGAAGTAGGCCCCGTTGCCGTCGGCCTTGATGACGACACGGTCCTTGTCGTCACCGAACTTCTCGGTCGCCAGCCAGATCGCGCCGTCCTTCTCGTAGACGTTGCCGAGCTCGCGGAGCTTCTCGATGGCGCGCTCCACGGCCCCGGACTTGTGGAGGTTGTCCTCGTGGAAGTAGACGTCGAAGTCGACGTTGAAGTCGTGCAGGCTCTGCTTGATCTCGGCGAACATCAGCTCCACGCCGATCGAGCGGAAGACCTCCTGCGGGTCGTCGCTCTCGAGCGCGTTCGGCTCCTTGGCGAGGACCTGCTTGGCGATCTCCTCGATGTACGCACCGCCGTAGCCGTCCTCCGGGACCGGCTGGCCCTGGGCCCAGGCGAGCAGGCTCCGCGCGAAGCGGTCGATCTGGCCGCCGTGGTCGTTGAAGTAGTACTCCCGGGTGACCTCGGCGCCGGACGCCTCCAGGACACGGCCGAGCGCGTCCCCGACCGCGGCCCAGCGGACACCACCGAGGTGCAGCGGGCCGGTCGGGTTCGCCGAGACGAACTCCAGGTTGATGTTGTGGCCGGCGAAGGCCTCGTTGCTGCCGTACGCAGCCCCGGCGGCGACGATCTCGCCCGCCAGCTTGCCCTGGGCACCGGCCTCGACGGAGATGTTCAGGAAGCCCGGGCCGGCGATCTCGACGTCCGCGATCCCGTCGGTCGCCTTCAGCTTCTCGGCGACCTGCTCCCCCAGCGCGCGCGGGTTCATCCCCGCCTTCTTGGCCAGCTGCAGAGCGACGTTGGTGGCGTAGTCGCCGTGGCCCTTCTGCCGGGGTCGCTCCACCGTGACAGTGCTCGGAACGCCGTCGGGAAGGGTGATCGCACCCTCCTCGACGAGCGCGGTGAGGACATCGACGACCGCGGTGGAAAGCTGCTCAGGAGTCACAGGGTCCAGCGTATAAGCGCCAGTCGGTTTCACCGTTATCCGTCCCAGCCTGTAGGGTTCCCACTGCACTGCTCAGGCGGTGCACCGCCTCCGTAGCTCAGGGGATAGAGCGCCGGTTTCCGGTACCGTAGGCCGCAGGTTCGATTCCTGCCGGGGGCACACATGAAACCGCTGGGTGACCAGCGGTTTCTTTCATCTCCACCGGAACCTGCGGTGCGCATTCGTGCGGATATGTCACGCTGCCCGCAGCATGGAAACAACAGCAGTACGCCACGTCCTCTTCGACGCCGACGGTGTCCTCCAACACCTCCCCGGAGGTTGGTACGCAGCCGCCGAGCCGTTCCTCGGGGACCGCGCCGAGGAGTTCCTCCGTGCCGCGTGGGCGAAGGAGGCTCCGATGCAGGCCGGCGCGGACGGCGACTATCTCGCCATCCTCGCTGACCTGTTGGAGGAGTACGACGCGACCGCACCGGTCGAGGACGTCTACTCCGCCGTGTGGAACCGGGTCGAGGTCAACCCCGAGTCGGCCGATGTCGTACGCCTGGTGCGAGCAGCGGGCTACGGAGTGCACCTCGGCACCAACCAGGCCCCGCACCGCAGCACGTTCATGCGCACCACGCTCGGCTACGACGACCTGTTCGACGTGAGTTGCTACTCCTTCGACCTCGGCGCGGCCAAGCCCGAGCCGGAGTTCTTCCGACGCGCTGCCGCGCGCATCGGCGCCGATCCGCGCGAGATCGTCTTCGTCGACGACAAGGCGACCAACGTCGCCTCCGCCCGATCCATCGGCATGGCCGCCGTCCACTGGACGTTCGAGTCCCACGCCGAGGCCTCTGTGGCGGGCACCGACGCGCCGGCCGACCACACCAGTCATGCCGCACTCTGCGAGCAGCTGGCAGCCCACGGCGTTCGCCTCTGATCCTCGGCCGGCGGCGGGGCCAGCACGAGCAGGAGCCTCAGGTCCTGCGGTGTTGGAGGGCGTCGAGGAGCGGCTCCACCGCGAGCACCGCGATGACAGCGAGCGCCGCGGTGACCGCCACGCCCGGCTCCCCCGCGAGGACGGCAGCGACGACGGCAGCTGCGCTCACGACGTACGGGCGCAGGAACGTGCAGGGGCCGAGAATGATCGCGGAGGCGAGGTATCTCAGCTCCCAGCGAAGCAGTCCGTACGTCGCCAGGGCGAGCAGCACGATCGCTGCGAACGGGGCGATGAACAGGAGGAAGATGTCGGCAGCCGAGTCGTACGCATCGATGCCGCGGCCCCTACGCAGAACGTCGATCGCGAGAGCGGCGAGCGCGGGCAGCGACAACAGCACGAACAGGCCGGCGCCGCGCAACATGCCCTCACGATCCTCGCGGGTGTGGTCGACCATTCCGCTACGACCCTGCGCGGAGCGGAACCCGCTGAACACGGCGTCGAGAGCACCGAGCAGGACGAGAACGGCCAGGCTCATCGGCGGACCCCGACGAGCGGGCGGAGCACGTCGAGCGCTCTCGGGTGCCAGCGCGATCCCTCACGCACCTCGACCGCATAGTCGGGCGCGCCTCGCTCCGCTGCCCTCAGCAACGTCTCGGCCGGATGGGCGCGACGTGCGGACATCACGCCGTCGTGGCGGGAGATCGGCTCACGCATCCGCGCCTGATGGAAGATCCAGGCACCCGTGGTCGACCACAGGCACGGCGCGATGTCCCAGTGGGCGAACGCAATGACCTCCAGCTGCGCCTGGGCGGCGAAGAACCCGGACAGCTCATCCGGGGCGAGATGGTGCATGAGCCCGCTGGACACGACCACGGTGCGGGAACCGTCCGCGACCGCTACCCCCGGTTCGAACGCGTCGCCGGAGACGAACCGGCAGCCTACGCCCTCGATCGTGGCGAGCCGCGAGGCCTCGGAGACGAGCACGGGGTTGAGGTCGACTCCGACCAGTTCGACGTGCTCTGGCAGATCCCCGTGAGCCGCGATCGACCGCAGGACATGCCCGAGCCCGCAGCCCACATCGACCACTCGCACCGGTGCGTCACCGGCGGGAAGCAACGTACTCACCATCGACGCCACCCGCCGCCCCAGCTGCAGCTCCTCCCCCAACCGCTGCAGCTCGCGGTGGATCCTCAGCCCGAGGGCATCCACCGTCGCCACGTCCAGCACCCCGTCTCTCTCGGGCAACCGTGCCACGATCCGCGCCGCTCTCCTCTGCCCGCGAGACCGCAGCAGGTCGACCGCCTCGTCTCGAAGCACCGGATCCCCTGAGTCCGACCAGAGCAGGTCGGTGATCTCCAAAGGGCCTGGGCGCATGGGCGTAGTCAACCTCATGCCAGAACGCCTCACCCGGCGTTCACAGTCCGCTTCGGTCAGAGACCCTCGGCGAGCGTGTGAGCGACGAGGGCGTTGGCGTGACCGTGCCCGAGGGCGTACTCGCTCTTCAGGTGGGCCACGATCTGCATGTGCTTGGTGATCCCGCACTCGCGGATGATCTGCTGCCACTCCGCGATCGGGCGGCCGTACTTCTTCTCGATGGACGGGAAGTAGGCGGCGGGGCCCTTCACCTGGTCGGTCATCTCTGGTCTCCTTGGGTAAATCGTGGCGACGATCGCCACACGCCTACGCGTCGAACCGAGCATGACCGCTTCGACACGACCACAACAGAAATTCGGGAGACCCACGTGACCAGCTATCCCCCAGCCCCCTGGAACATGCACGGATCGATGTGGCTCTCGGTCTACCGGCTCGCTCACGACGTCGACGAGCAGCACCCGAAGGGCATCTACGCCGTCGCCCTGGTCGACTACACCGAGCCGAGCCCGCTGACCTACCACGAGCTCCTCTCCGCCCGGGTGATCACCGCGTCCAACGGGAAGAAGGCGGTGAGCGTCGTCGACATCTGGGTGGACTCCCCCGACTCCGTGGCGGGCGGCCGTACGTTGTGGGCGATCCCGAAGGGGCTGGCCAAGTTCAGCGGTGGGTCGTCGACCAAGGGGCCGCTGGCGACCCACACCTGGGAGGCGACCTACGACGACGGCCCGATCGCCACGGCCAAGTTCAACGATGTCACCCAGATCGCTCCGCGCCTCCCGATGCAGGGCAGCGTGGAGCAGCCGGGCATCGAGGAGCACCCCGACACCGCCTGGCTCACCATGAAGGGCCGTGCCAAGCTCCTGCCCGCGCGCGGAAGCTGGAACTTCGACCCCGACGGCCCGCTCGCCTACCTCCGCGACGCCACCAAGCTCGGCTCCTTCCGGGGCAAGGGCTTCGAGATCGCCTTCGGCTGAGTCCTGAGTGTCGGTGGTCGCGAGTAGCGTCGATGGGCATGAATGCACTTCACATCGACTACCTCGAGCTCGCGGTCACCGACCTCCCCACCTCGCGCACCTTCTACGAGTCCGCCTTCGGCTGGTCCTTCAACGACTACGGCGGGATGTACGCCGGAATCGCGGGGCCCGACGGCAAGGACGAGAACGGCGGGATGTACGCCTCAGAGACCCCCGTCGCCCCGCTCCCGTTGATCCGCACGAACGACCTCGAAGCAGCGGTCGTGGCCGTCGAGAAGGCCGGCGGCACGATCACAGAAGCGCCCTACGACTACCCCGGCGGGCGTCGGTTCATCTTCACCGACCCATCCGGAAACCGGCTCGGCGTCTATCAGCCCGCATAACTGCGTCTCGGAGAGTAGGTCTCGACCCGCTTCGCGGGTTCGCAGGCTCACCCGCTGCGCTCGCTCGACCTCCTCGCGTTGCGTCGTCGCTCGTTCCTCGCGACAACGCAGGCTCGGAAACCTAAGGCTCGACCGAATTACCGGGACCGCCCTAGACTCCGACCGCATGACCGACGCTACGCCGGCTCTGCTCGCGTATCTGTCCCGGTGGCTCGATGAGCCACAGGGCGATCGCGACGCGGAAGCCGTTCTCTGGGGGAGAGTTGCGAAGGTGAGCGAAGAGGCCGGCGAGGCCATTTCCGCACTCATCGGAGCCACCGGACAGAACCCCCGACTGAGGCCTTTCTCGGGCGACACCCACAGCTACGACGACGTCGTCGACGAGCTCCTCGATGTTGCGATCACCGCGATGACCGGCGCCGAGCACATGACCGGCGCCGGCGCACCGACCTAGAGCGAGCTCAGGACTTCTTCCGCTTCGCGGCCTTCCGCTGAGCGCGAAGCCTGCGCTCCTCGGCGTACATCGCCTCGGCCTCCTCGAGCGTGGGCGCCGAGCCGCCGTACGCCTTCGGCAGCCACCACGAGCCCGGGGGCTGCTCGTCGGCGGGGTGTGCCTTGATCAGCCGGTCGAGCATGGCCTCCATCTGCGACTGGAGCGCGGCGGTCTCGGCGGCCGGGTCCTCCCCGGTCACCGGCAGCGGCGGGCCGATCTCGATGCCGATCGTCTTGTGACGCGACAGGTCGACCTTCTGACCCTTGGTCATGATCCGCTGGGTGCCCCACAGCACGACGGGGATCAGCGGGACCCCGGCGTCGGCGGCGATGCGTACGGTGCCGGTCTTGAGGTCCTTGATCATGAACGAGCGGGAGATCGTGGCCTCGGGGAAGATCCCGACGATCTCACCGTTCTGGAGGTACTCGACGGCCTTCTTCATCCCGGCCGCGCCGTAGCTGCGGTCGATCGGGATGTGGTGGAACGAGCGCATCACCGGGCCGCCGACGGGGTGGTCGAAGACCTCCTTCTTGGCGATGAACCGGGTCAGCCGGCCGCGCTCCGCCCCGGGGAACCCGGCCATGATGTAGTCGACGAAGGAGAGGTGGTTGACCGCCAGCAGGGCACCGCCCGACTCGGGGATGTGCTCCGCACCGGTCATGTTGATCTTGATGTCGCCGAGCTTGAACCAGGTGCGAGCAGCGGCGATCGTGACCGGATAGCTGATGTCCATGGGGCGAATCGTGTCACGTCGGTCTCAACTCCGCCGGACTAGCCTCGCCCATGTGAGCAGCCTTTACGTGACGACGACCGACGGGCTCGCGCTGGCCGTCACCGACTTCGGGTCTCCCGGCGACACCCGCCCGACTCTGGTCTGCGTCCACGGCTACCCCGACAACGCCAGCGTCTGGCTCCCGTTGGTGAGGATCCTCGGCAGCGAGCTGCGGATGGTGTCCTACGACATACGCGGCCACGGCAGCTCGCAGGCGCCGGCGACGCGCGAGGGCTATCTGATCGAGCGGCTCAACGCCGATCTGCAGTCCGTCATCGACGCGGTCAGCCCGTCCTCACCGGTGCACCTGCTGGGCCACGACTGGGGCTCGACCCAGACGTGGGAGGCGGTCGCCGGCAACGTACCGTCCGAGCGGATCGCGTCGTTCACCTCGATCTCGGGGCCGAGCCTCGACCAGACCGGTGCGTGGCTGCGTACGCCCGCACGGAGCACCCGCGGCGTCCTCCAGCGCCTCAAGCAGGGCGCCGAGTCGACCTACATCGGACTCTTCCAGGCGCCGCTGCTCCCCGAGCTCGCCTGGCGCTCAGGGGTCCTCGACCGGATCGTCGGCGGCTCGGCCGTGGACCGTACCCAGGCCGACCGGATCAACGGCCTCGAGCTCTACCGCGCCAACGCCATCGCTCGGATGAGACGCCCGCAGCCACGGCCGGTCACCGTCCCGGTCCAGGTCATCGCCCCGGTCGGTGACGTCTACGTCAGCCGGGCGCTGGCGACCGAGGCCCCGCAGCCGTACGTCGCGGACCTGACGGTCCGCGAGGTCGCCGGCTCACACTGGGTGGTCGCCGATCATCCCGAGCGGATCGCTCCGCTGGTGCGCGACTTCGTCGCCGCGCACTCTTGAGCTCAGCCCCGGCAGCCGCGGTTGAGCCGGCCGTCGTTGCGTGCGTCCTTGCCCATCGCCCGGGCCGCCCCGACGTTGGGGAAGACGACGCTGGCCGCGCCGGCGCTGCCGATCCCACCGGGAACGACGCAGGTGCGGACCTTGCTCGGGTTGATCGCGGCGACCGCATTGGCGAGCTGGTAGAGGTCGCGACCGGAGATGCCGGTGGTGTGCATCTTCTTCATCACCAGCGAGACGCCCTTGGCCTTGAAGCCGATGTCGTACTGCCGGGCGACGATCTTGCGGTGGATGCCGCGGATGACCCGGGACTGGTTGGCCGAACGGTCGAAGTCGCCGTTGGCCAGGCCATGCCGGGCACGGGCGAAGTCGACCGAATGAGGACCGCTGATGTGGATCCGGCCCTTCTTGAAGCCGTAGGGAGCGACGTACGAATCGGTGAAGGCACGCGGATTGTCGACGTCGACACCACCGATCCCGATCACCATGTCGCTCATGCCGGAGAAGGAGGTCACGAAGACGTACTGCGGCTGCACGCCGACCAGGTTGCCGACGGCGCGCCCCATCAGCTTCGGGCCGCCCACGAGGAGAGCCTCGTTGATCTTGGATCGTCCGTGACCGGGGATGTTGACGTAGGAGTCGCGCGGAATGCTGATGTCTGTCGCGTAGCCCGAGGATGGGTTGAAGCCGATCAGGTGCAGCGCGTCGCCGCGCATGCGGGTGGTCTTCTGGCCGGGGCGGGCGTCGGAGCCGACAGCGAGGACCCAGATGGTGCCGCCCTTGCGGGTGAACTTGGCGACGTCGAGACCTTTGGCCCACTTGGTCGCGATCAGCTCCGCGCGCGGCTCGGCGACCTCGGCGTCGGGCACGAGGACCGCGGTCAGCGCGAGCACCACACCGAGCGCCAGCGTGGTCAGCAAGCGGCGGCGTACGAACGTGGTCATCCGGCTCATGACTTCTCTCCCGAGGGGCTCGGCGAGGCGGACGGCGACGAGGACGGGTCCGGTGCCAGCTTCTCCTCGCGGGTGATGTTGAAGCCGAAGACGGCCCAGGAGGTCTTGGTCGGCACCATGTCGAGGGTGCCGCGGACGGTCTGGCGCGACTCACGTTCACCGGTGGTGTCGTAGACCAGCCGCACGCGGGCGACCGCGCCGACCGGGTAGTTGTTGTTGGCCAGCAGATCGACGTGGACGTCGCTGGCGACCACCTCGACCCCGTCGATGTGAGGAGCGATCGTGGCGTTGCTCATCTGGGTCATCTGCTTGCCGGCCCGGGCGATCGTGCCCTTCGAGAAGCCGGGGAAGGACTTCGCGGTGAAGGTCGAGGTCTCGCGCGGGTAGTCGCCCCCGACGTACGCGGCCAGCAGCCACCGGTCGACGACCTTGGACACGTTGGTGGCGACGGCCTGGTGCCGGCTCTTGGGGAACCTGCCCTGCACGTGGACGAGCTTCGTGGCCGACTTCACCGTGGCTGCCGGGGTCGGTGACGGGGACGGCGAGGCGGCCGGCTTGTCGGGCTCGCCGCCGCATCCGGTGAGCGCCAAGGTGCTGCTCAGGGCCGCCGCCGTGAGTGCCGTTGCGACCCGCAGGCTGGTTGGCCAGCGGGGTCTCGTACTGCTGCTCGTCATGTGGGGAATCCGCCTCATAGACCTGCTCCGGGACCGGGCCACTGTACGCATACCGACCCGGGTTGCGCGTACACCCGGTAGGTAACGCAAGATGTGGGACGGATTACATCCTGTCCACAGGGAGAACCTGCATCGGGCATTTGCGTGTTCGTGGGGATAGCCTTGCCCGTGGGCAACCCATTTCTTACAGTGCGAAAATTCGGAAGAGGCGAATCAAGCCGTGTCCTCAGGCACCCCGTCCCCCAACACTGCCGACATCCCAGCGGAATTCGGCGCCAACGAGTGGCTGGTCGAGGAGATGTACGACCAGTACACGAAGGATCCCAGCAGTGTTGACCCCGTGTGGGTGAAGTTCTTCGAGACCAACGGACAGCCTGGCGCGTCGCCGAACGGCGCCGCCGCCCCGGCGAAGCCCGCTGCCAAGTCTCCGGTCCCCACGGCACCGACGGGCGCGCCGGCCGCCGCGCCCGCGCCGACCACCCCCGCCTCCGCCGAGGCGCCGGCCGCCAAGGCGGCTCCGGCCCCCAAGGCGAAGCCGCGCCCGGCCGCGCAGGCCGCCGAGCCGGCCAAGGGCACCGCGACGCCCACCCCCAAGGACGCCCCGAAGCCGACCGCCGTCGCCGTCACCGACGAGCCGACCTACACCACGCTGCGCGGCATCCCTGCCGCCACCGCCAAGAACATGGACGTGTCGCTCTCGGTGCCGACCGCGACCTCCGTGCGCAACATGCCGGTCAAGCTGCTGTGGGACAACCGCACGGTCATCAACAACCACCTCAAGCGCGCTCGCGGTGGCAAGGTCTCCTTCACCCACCTCATCGGCTACGCCATCATCAAGGCGATCAAGGCGATGCCGGCGATGAACAACACCTACGCCGAGGTCGACGGCAAGCCGACCCAGGTGACCCCGCCGCACATCAACCTCGGTCTGGCCATCGACCAGCAGAAGAAGGACGGCACCCGCCAGCTCGTCGCGCCGTCCATCAAGGGCTGCGAGCTGATGGACTTCGCCGGCTTCTGGACGGCGTACGAGGACATCGTCCGCAAGGCCAAGGACAACAAGCTGTCCATGGCCGACTACTCCGGCACCACGGTCAGCCTGACCAACGTCGGCGGCATCGGCACCAACAACTCGGTGCCGCGGCTGATGCAGGGCCAGGCCGCGATCATCGGCGTCGGCTCGATGGACTACCCGCCCGAGTTCCAGGGCGCCTCCAACGCCACCCTGGCCAAGAGCGCGGTCTCGCGGATCATGACGATGACCTCGACGTACGACCACCGGGTCATCCAGGGCGCGCAGTCGGGCGAGTTCCTGGCCACGGTCCACCGGCTCCTGCTCGGTGAGAACGACTTCTACGACGAGATCTTCGCGTCGCTGCGGATCCCCTACGAGCCGATCCGCTGGAACCAGGACATCGACACCACCCACGACGACCAGATCTCCAAGCAGGTCAAGGTCGGCGAGATCATCCACGCCCACCGCGTGCGTGGTCACATGATGGCCGACACCGACCCGCTGGAGTACAAGCAGCGTTCGCACCCCGACCTGCAGATCGAGTCGCACGGGCTGACCCTGTGGGACCTCGACCGCGAGTTCCCGGTCGGCTCCTTCGCCGGCGGCCGCAAGCCGTTCATGAAGCTGCGCGAGATCCTCGGTGTCCTGCGTGACTCCTACGTCCGCACCACCGGCATCGAGTACATGCACATCCAGGACCCCGAGCAGCGCCAGTGGATCCAGGACCGCGTCGAGCGGCCCTACGACAAGACCCCGCGCCAGGAGCAGCTCCGGATCCTGTCGAAGCTCAACGAGGCCGAGGCCTTCGAGACCTTCCTGCAGACCAAGTTCGTCGGCCAGAAGCGGTTCTCCCTCGAGGGCGGCGAGACCGCGATCCCGGTCATCGACGAGGTCTGCGAGGCCGCCGCCGAGGCCGGTCTGGACGAGGTCACGATCGGCATGGCCCACCGCGGCCGCCTCAACGTGCTCGCCAACATCGTCGGCAAGTCCTACAACCAGATCTTCCGCGAGTTCGAGGGCAACATCGACCCGCGCACGGTCCAGGGCTCCGGCGACGTGAAGTACCACCTCGGCGCCGAGGGCGAGTTCCTCTCCGACCTGGGCGACACGATCAAGGTCTCCGTCGCCGCGAACCCGTCCCACCTCGAGACCGTCGACCCGGTCCTGGAGGGCATCGCCCGCGCCAAGCAGGACGTGCTCGACCAGGGCGCGGTCTTCCCGGTCCTGCCGCTGCTGGTCCACGGTGACGCCGCCTTCGCCGGCCAGGGTGTGGTCGCGGAGACGCTCAACCTGTCCCAGCTGCGTGGCTACCGCACCGGTGGCACCGTCCACCTGGTCATCAACAACCAGGTCGGCTTCACCACCTCGCCGGGCTCCTCGCGCTCCTCGCTCTACGCCACCGACGTCGCGCGGATGGTCCAGGCGCCGATCTTCCACGTGAACGGCGACGACCCGGAGGCCTGCGTGCGCGTCGCGCGGCTCGCCTTCGAATACCGCCAGGCGTTCAACAAGGACGTCGTCATCGACCTCATCTGCTACCGCCGCCGCGGGCACAACGAGGGCGACGACCCGTCGTTCACCCAGCCGATGATGTACGACCTGATCGAGCAGAAGCGCTCGGTCCGCAAGCTCTACACCGAGTCGCTGATCGGTCGTGGTGACATCACGATCGAGGAGGCGGAGCAGGTGCTGGCCGCCTACCAGGCTCGCCTGGAGCAGGTCTTCACCGAGGTGCGCGAGGCCGACAAGATGCCGCAGGCCTGGGAGACCGTCCCGGACTACCCCGAGAAGCCCGCCGGCGAGACCGTCACCGCGATCACCAACGACGTGCTGAAGCGGATCGCGGACTCGTACGTCACCCCGCCGGAGGGCTTCACGGTCCACCCGAAGGTGATGCCGCAGCTGCAGCGCCGCGCGACCCAGATCACCGACGGCGGCATCGACTGGGGCACGGGCGAGACGCTCGCGTTCGGGTCGCTCCTGATGGACGGGCGCCCGGTGCGTCTGGCTGGTCAGGACTCGCGTCGCGGCACCTTCGTGCAGCGCTTCGCGACCATGATCGACCGCAAGAACGCCGACGAGTGGACGCCGCTGAACAACCTCACCGAGGACCAGGCGAAGTTCTACGTCTACGACTCGCTGCTCTCCGAGTACGCCGCTCTCGGCTTCGAGTACGGCTACTCGGTCGCCCGGCCGGACTCGCTGGTCCTGTGGGAGGCGCAGTTCGGCGACTTCGTCAACGGCGCCCAGTCGGTGATCGACGAGTACATCTCCGCGGGCAAGACCAAGTGGGGCCAGGACTCCGGTGTCGTGCTGCTGCTGCCGCACGGCTACGAGGGCCAGGGCGCCGACCACTCCTCGGCACGCATCGAGCGGTTCCTCACGCTGTGTGCCGACGAGGCCATGGTCGTGGCTCAGCCGTCCTCGCCGGCCTCCTACTTCCACCTGCTTCGTACCCACACCCTCGGCGCCGAGCACCGGCCGCTGATCGTCTTCACCCCGAAGTCAATGCTGCGCCGCAAGGAGGCCGCCTCACAGCCGGCCGACTTCACCTCGGGCTCGTTCCAGCCGGTCATCCCCGACACCGAGGCGGACGCCTCGAAGGTCAACACCGTCCTGCTGGTCTCCGGCCGCCTCACCTGGGACCTCACGGTCGAGCGTAAGAAGCGGGACCGCGACGACGTCGCGATCGTCCGCGTCGAGCAGCTCTACCCGTGGCCGACCGAGGAGCTGGCCACCGAGCTCGCGAAGTACCCAGACGCGCAGGTCAAGTGGGTCCAGGACGAGCCCTTCAACCAGGGCCCGTGGCCGAGCTACTACCTCAACGTGGTTCCCGAGCTGGGCCGCGAGGTCGAGCCGATCACCCGCCCGGCCTCCTCCACCACCGCCGTCGGCACCATCAAGCGGCACACGGTCGAGCAGAAGGAGCTCATCGACCGCGCGTTCGCCTGATGGCCTGATCGCACCACATGCCGAGTCGGCGCGTTCTAACGCGCCGACTCGGCGTGGTTTTGGTCGTCTCAGACCGGGACCGGGACCGGCTCTTCGCTGAGCCCGACCTTCGAGTGGAGGCGTCGCAACGGCCGCGGCGCCCACCAGGCCGCCTCCCCGAGCATCCGCATGGCCGCTGGGAGGAGGATGCCGCGGATCAGGACCGCGTCGATGAGGATCGCCAGCCCGACCCCGAGGCCGAAGAACTTCATGAAGCTGATGTCGCTGACCATGAACGCGAAGAAGCTGGTCGCGATCAGGGCGGCGGCCGTGGTGACGATCCGACCGGTGTGGGCCAGGCCCTGCACGACCGCATCGACGTTGCTCAGGCCGCGGCGGCGCATCTCGGTGATCCGGCCGAGCACGAAGACCTCGTAGTCCATCGACAGCCCGAACGCGATCACCAGCAGCAGGACGACCATCGAGACGTTGAGCGGCATGGCGGTGAAGCCGAGGAGATCGGCACCGAATCCCTCCTGGAAGATCAGCACGGTCGTCCCGACCGTCGCGCCGAGGCCGATGAGGTTGAGCACCAGCGCCCGCAGCGGCTGGATCAGACTGCCGGTGAACAGGAACAGGATCACCACCATCGCGATCGCGAGCCCGCCGACGGCGTACGGGAGCTTGGCGCCGATCGCGTCGAGAGAGTCCAGCAGCTCCGCGGCGCCGCCACCGACGAGCGCCTCCGTCCCGGCCGGGGTGGGGACGGCGCGTACGTCACGGACCAGGTCACGCGCCTCCTCGGACTGACGGTCGAGCTGGTTGACGACAGCGAGCTCGTCGGCGCCGTCGCCGGGCGGGAGGGCGGGTGTCGTCGAGGCGAGGGCACCGTCGACGTACGTCCCGACGCGGGTGTCGACACGGTCGACGTCCTCGACCCGGGATAGATCGGCGGCGTACGTCGCCAGGCTCTCCTCATCGACGCTCGAGGTGGTCACGACGCGGATGGGGCTGGTGCCGTCGCCGTCGAACTCCTCGCGAAGCAGGTCGCCGGCCTGACGGCTCCCCGCCGATGCCGGGAGGACCCGGTCGTCGGGGGTGCCGAACTCGATCGCGGCCAGCGGCGCGGCCATCGCGAGCAGGACGGCCACGACCGGGAGCGCCACCCACGGCCGCCTGGTGACGAAGCCGGCCAACCGCGTCCAGAACGGGGCGGCGCCACCACGGAGGCCGCGTACGCCGGGGACGCGGAGGGCGTCGATCCGGTCGCCCAGGAGGGTGATCGTGGCAGGGAGCAGCACGACCGCGACCACCGCGGTGATCACCATGACCCCGATGCCGGCGTACGCCGAGGAGCGCAGGAAGTAGAGCGGGAAGAAGAGCAGCGAGGCCAGTGAGACGGCGACCGTGGTGGCGCTGAAGACGATCGTGCGGCCGGCGGTCTCCACGGCACGTACGACGGCGTGGGCGTGCTCCGCACCGGCGGCTCGCTCCTCGCGGACCCTCGCCACCATCAGCAGGCCGTAGTCCACCGCGAGTCCGAGCCCGAGGCCGGTCGTCAGGTTGAGGGCGTAGATGGACACGTCGGTGAAGTTGCCGAGCACCGAGAGCTCGGCGAAGGTGCCGGCGATGGCGAACCCGCCGACGCCGATCGTGACGATGGCGGCGACGACGTTGCCGAAGGCGAGGACCAGCAGCGCGATCATCAGCGGGATCGCGATCGCCTCGGCGAGGGCGAGGTCGGCGCCGATCTGGCTGCCGACCTCCTCGAAGGTCGCGAGCTGGCCGCCGACATGGACCGTGGCCCCGTCGTTCGCGGTCTCGTCGGTGTAGCGGTCGATCACCGCGGCGGCGTCGACCGTGTCGGGGTTCTTGGCGCCGACGGAGATCAGTCCGTGGGCGCCGTCCTCCGAGGTCATACCGGGGCCGGGGGCATCTAGGTAGGAGACGACGTCGGTCATGTCGTCATCGGCCCGGAGACGGTCGACGAGCGCCTGAGCGTCCTTCGCAGCGGTGCCTTCGGTCACCTCGCCGTCCGCTGCACTGACGGTCAGGAGGAAGCCGGCCTCGTTGCCGAAGCCCTCCTCCAGCGCGGTGGCCGCGCGGCTGCTCTCCGAGGCGGGGTCGTCGAAGCCGGCGTCGTCGAGCTTGCCGAAGGCCGAGGTGGCCAGATAGATCGCGCCGAGGAGAGCGACCAGGCCGATCACCAGGACCCGGCGCGGATTTCGCACCACGAGGGTGCCGAGTCGGTGGAACACGATTCCTCCAGAATGAATGTGGGCAGGCGTAAACTTTGCAGGTGTTAACTTTCCCTTTGATGTGGGCAGGTGTCAACATGAATTCCGTGAAATCCTCTGAGAGCTCGGACGAGGGCGCCCGGCCCTACCACCACGGCGACCTCCGGAACGCGCTGGTCGATGCGGCCGCGACGCTTGCCGAGAAGGGCGGCCCGGACGCGGTGACCATCCGAGCCGCGGCCCGCGCGGTCGGCGTGACCCCGACCGCGACCTACCGCCACTTCGCCAACCAGTCCGACCTGCTCCACGCCGCCAAGCACGAGGCGATGGACCGGCTCACCGCGACGATCCTCGAACTCCTGGCCGCCGAGAGCCCCGCTCCCCACCCGGCCGAGGCCGCGGTGCAGCGTCTCGCGGCGGCAGGACGGGGGTACGTCCACTTCGCCCTAGCCCAGCCCGGACTGTTCCGCACCGCGTTCTGCCGTCCCGCCACGGACGACGAGCATCCGACCGAGGAGCTCTCCCAGGTCCTGGCGGAAGCCCCGCCGTACGCCTTCCTCACGACCGCTCTCGATGACCTGGTCGATGCCGGCTGGCTCGCGCCCGAGCTCCGTCCCGATGCCGAGACGGCCGCCTGGTCGACCGTCCACGGCCTGTCGGTCCTCTTCGTCGACGGCCCCTACCGCCACGTCCCTGTGACCGAGCGCGACCGGCTCATCAACGTCACCCTCGGCATGGTCGTACGCGGCCTCTCCGGAGGCCCGGCCTCCGACGCACCGCTGAACGCAGAATGAAAGACTGAGGCCATGTACTTCACCGACCGCGGCATCGAGGAGCTGGTCACCCGTCGGGGCGACGAGGAGGTCACCCTCGCCTGGCTGGCCGAGCAGCTCCAGGCCTTCGTCGACGTCCACCCCGAGCACGAGACGGCGATCGAGCGCCTCGCCACCTGGCTGGCCCGCCTCGACGACCCCGAGGACTGACCCCGCCGAGTAGGTAGTTCTTGCGCGCCGAGAAATCAGTTGTGGGCGACGAAACCAAGCTTTCGTCGCCCACAACTGCGGATTCGGCCGCCAGAACTACCTATTCGCCTAGGTCTTTCTCGGCTCGCTTCGCCGCGGCGCGGAGCTCGAAGAGCTCGGTGGCCATGCCGCCGATGGCACCGGCCATGTCACGTACGGCGCCGGTGATGATGACCGCCACCTGACCGACGGTGGTCGCGGTGACCTCGACGGCGCTCTGGGCGACATCCTTGCGGATCTCGTTCTTGCTCAGCTCGGGCTCCATGACAACCCATTGTGGCTGGTCAGGCGTCATGCCGCGACCCCCTGGAGGGCGGGAGCGGCCTCGACGCCATCAGCAGCAGGGCGCTTGCGGTCGGGCAGGGCGTACCTGCAGATCTTCTTGAGGACGCCCCACAGCTGCTGGTGCAGCGGGCCGGTGTTGTAGGCCAGGTCGTAGCGCTCGCAGATCTCGCGGACCTCCTCGGCGATCTCCGGGTAGCGGCGCGCGGGGAGGTCGGGGAAGAGGTGGTGCTCGATCTGGTGGGACAGGTTCCCGGACATGATGTGGAAGATGCGCCCGCCGGTGATGTTGGCGGAGCCGAGGAGCTGGCGGTAGTACCAGTGCCCCTGGGTCTCGTCCTCGCACTCCTCCTGGGAGAAGGAGGCGACGCCGGCTGGGAAGTGGCCGCAGAAGATGATGTTGAAGGCCCAGATGTTGCGTACCAGGTTGGCCACGCCGTTGCCGAGGAACGTCAGCGGCGCCAGCGGGCCGGTGAGCAGCGGGAAGAGGACGTAGTCCTTGAGCGCCTGGCGCTTGACCTTCTTCATCAGGCCGCGGTGCAGCTCGGCGTTGTCCGACATCTTCCGCTTGCCGGCGACGATGTTCTCGACCTCGAGGTCGTGCATCGCGACGCCCCACTCGAAGAAGACCATCAGCAGGAACGCGTACACCGGGTTGCCGAGGAAGTAGGGGTGCCACTTCTGGTCCTCGTCCATCCGCAGGATGCCGTAGCCGATGTCGCGGTCCTTGCCGAGGACGTTGGTGAAGGTGTGGTGGATGTAGTTGTGGGAGTACTTCCACTGGTCGGAGGGGCACACGTTGTCCCACTCGAACATGCGCGAGTTGAGGTCGGGGTCGCCCATCCAGTCGTACTGGCCGTGCATGACGTTGTGCCCGATCTCCATGTTGTCGAGGATCTTGGAGATCGACAGACAGGCGACGGCCGGGACCCAGCCGATCATGGGCAGGTAGAAGAGCGCGCGGCCGGCGAGCTCGAAGGCGCGCTGCTTCTTGACGATGTCGTAGATGTACGCCGAGTCCTTCTCGCCCAGGTCGGCGACGATGCGCTGCCGGATGGCGTCCATCTCGGCGCCGAAGGCTTCGAGCTCCTCGGCGGAGAGGCGGCGGTTGCCGGTGTTCTCAACGGTGGTCATGGGGGTGTCTCCTTGGAGGAATCGTCAGAGGTCCACGGAGCAGTCGCCCTCGGGCGTGCTCACGCAGATCCGGATCTGTTCGTCGGGGAGCTCGGAGGTCTCGCCGGTGAGGACGTTGCGGACCCGTCCGGAGCTCTTGTTGGTCGTGCAGGAGAAGCAGATCCCCATCCGGCAGCCGGACTCGGGGGTCAGCCCCGCGGCCTCGGCCTGGTCGAGGATCGTGGCGCCGTCGTTGGCGACGGTCTTGCCGTTGCGCGCGAACTCCATCTCGCCGCCGGCGACGCCGGCGTTCTTGGGCGGCTTGAAGTACTCCACACGGAGCGACTCGGTGCCTTCGTACGCAGCCTGAGCCGCCTCGATGAGCGACGCCGGCCCGCAGGCCCAGGTCGGCAGGTCCCGATATCCCGGGACCAGCTTCGAAAGCAGCGCCGGGGAGAGGTAGGGCGCGCCGTCGGCGGTGTGGAGGATGTGCAGGTCGACGCCGTGGCCCTGGTGACGGATCTCCTCGAGCTCGTCGGCGAAGATCTGGCGGTCGGCGCTGGGGGCCCAGTGCAGGAAGGTGACCATGCCCCGGTGCGTACGTCGCTGCAGGGAGCGCAGCATCGACATCACCGGGGTGATGCCGGAGCCACCCGAGATCAGCACGATGTGCTCGGGCACGCGGTCGGGGAGGACGAAGTCGCCCTCGGCCTGGGACAGGTGGACCAGGGTGCCGACGGTGGCCCGCTCGGTCAGGAACTTGGAGATGCTGTAGGGGGTCGCGTGCTCGTCGTCGTGGGCGCGCACCGTGATCGTGAGCGGCTCACCCGGCTTGCCCTCGGTGTTGGAGACGGTGAAGACGCGGGTGGTACGCCGCCCCTCCCCCGTGTCGATGCCGACACTGACGTGCTGGCCGGCGCGGTGGCCGCGCCAGGTCGAGGTGGGCTGGAGCGTCACGGTCGCCACCCGGGGCGCGCCAGGCGCGCTCACCTCCGGGTGGATGTCGGTGATGCGGGCGCGCACCTCGTGCGCGGCCAGCATCGGGTCGATCTGGGTCAGGTAGCGGTCGATGCCGTGCGGTGAGGCGAGCGCCGCAACCGTGCGGGAGCGGAGGATCCGGCCGCCGAGGTCGAGTGCCATGTGTTTCGCCTTTCAGTGAACATCTGTACACCGACAACCATGGCTGGTCACCACAGCACGCGTCAAGACGCCACGGACGTGGTCCAGATCACGGTGTACAGGTGTGCACCTGACGGGCCCCCGGCCGCTGCGCCTAGGATGGTCTGGTGATCGAGACGGGTGCGGAGCCGGAGAGCCGTGCGGAGCGCAAGCTCCGGACCCGGCGAGCGATCCTGGACGCGACGCTGGAGCTGTGCACCGACAGCTCGCTGACGGCGCTCTCGCTGCGCCAGGTCGCCAAGCAGGTCGGCATCGTCCCGACCGCGTTCTACCGCCACTTCGACTCCATCGAGTCGCTCGGGCTGGCGCTGGTCGAGGAGTCCTTCGACTCGCTGCGCGACCTCTTCCGCGACGTACGCCGCAACGCGCGGGCGGACCAAGACATCGTCGACGGCTCGATCGATGCCCTCGTCGACCACGTTCACCGGCGCCGCGACCACTTCGGCTTCATCGCCCGCGAGCGGGTCGCCGGCCCACGTTCGGTGCGCGAGGCCATCAGGCGCGAGATCGAGCTCTGCGAGCGCGAGCTCGCCACCGACCTGGCGCTGATGACCGGCACCGACACCTGGACGGGCAAGGACCTGCACGTGCTCTCGTCGCTGTTCGTGACCGTCCTGGTCGCGACCGCGGAGCAGATCCTCTCCACCACCCGCCCCGAGCAGGAGGAGCAGATCGTCGCCACCGTACGCACCCAGCTGAGGATGCTGCTGATCGGTGTCTACCAGTGGCGCTCGGAGTCGTAGCCGGCTAGCAGCCGCACACCGCGGGCTCGCGCCCGTGCTCGCACAGCTCGGCCAGCTCGGCGTCGAGATCCGCCTCGGGCTCCTCGACGGGCTCCGCAGCGGCCTCCTCGTGCCCCTCGGCCCGAGCCGGCAGCAGCACGGCCATCACGACCACGATCAGAGCCAGCCCGGCGCTGACCATGAACGCGGCCTGCAGGCCGCTCACCTCGGCCGCGACGGCACCGACCTCGTCGATGACCTGGTCGCTGCGTACGGACATCACGGTGACCGCCAGGGCGGTGCCGAACGCGGCCGCGACCTGCTGCAGCGTGCCCAGGATCGACGAGCCGTGGGAGTAGAGGTGCGAGGGCAGCGACCCGAGACCCAAGGTGAAGACCGGAGTGAACGCAGCGGCCAGGCTGACCATCAGGACCAGGTGCAGCACCAGCACGAGCAGGTAGGGCGTGGTCAGCGAGATCTGCGAGAGCCCGGCGAGAGCGACCACGATGCCGACGGAGCCCGGGATCACGAGCACCCGGCCACCGTAGTTGTCGAAGATCCGCCCCACGGTCGGCCCGAGGAGACCCATCGCGAGACCGCCGGGCATCACCAGGAGGCCGGTGTAGAGGGGAGAGAGCCCGCGCACGGTCTGCAGGTAGAGCGGCAGCAGGATCATCGAGCCCATCATCGCCAGGAACGCGACCGCCATCAGGACCAGCGACTTGGTGAAGGTGGGGTGCAGGAACGCGCGCAGGTCCAGCAGCGGCGATCCGACCCGCTGCAGCCGGAGCTGACGGAGCACGAACCCGAGGATCAGCAGGGCCCCGAAGCCCGCGATGACCAGCGGAAGACCGACCTCACCCTCGGCGAACCGGCTCAGCCCGTAGACGAGCGAACCGAACCCGAGCGCCGCGATGACCACGGAGGCCCAGTCCACGCTGGACTCCGCGGGCTCGTTGACGTTCTCCAGCCGGCGCAGCCCGGACCAGGCGACGCCGACGGCGATCGGCAGGACCAGCAGGAAGAGCAGCCGCCACGAGCCGAAGCCCAGGATCAGCCCGGACAGGGTCGGTCCGAGCGCCGGCGCGACCGAGATCGCCATGGTGACGTTGCCCATCACCCGGCCTCGGTCGCTCTCGTCGACGACCGTCATCAGCGTGGTCATCAGCAGCGGCATCATCACCGCGGTGCCCGCGGCCTGGATGACCCGGCCGGCGAGCAGGATCCCGAAGACCGGCGCGATCGCCGAGATCAGGGTGCCGGCGATGAAGACGGCCATGGCCGTCGCGTACGCCGTCCTGGTCGTCACCCGCTGCAGGAACCAGCCGGTCACCGGGATCACCGACGCCATGGTGAGCATGAACGCGGTCGAGACCCACTGAGCGGCATGCTCGGTGACCCCGAAGCTGTTCATCAGGTTCGGGATCGCGTTGAGCATGATCGTCTCGTTGAGGATCACCACGAAGGTGGCCAGCACGAGCAGGGTGATGACGGCAGGCGTACGCCGCTTCTCACCGTCGATCGGACGGTGTGATGGTGTGACGGCAGCAGTCATGACGAGTTCCTCGGGTCGTACGCAGGGGCCCGTTGCCGCCCGCTCTATACATAGATCGAACGGGCGGGGCCGATTTCGACATCACGCCACGAGAAACTTTCAAGCCCCCCGGCAGTGACACTCAATGGTCCCTTGCTGAACCGGGGAGAGTCGAACGATATTCCGTACGTCACACCGCCGGCGTCACAGCGTGAAGACGACCTTCCCGAAGAGGTCACCGGCGTGCATCGCCTCGAAGCCGGCCTTGGCCTCGGTCAGCGGCATGGTGCGGTCGATGAGCGGGCGGGCGCCGGTGGCCTCGAGCAGCGAGACCAGGCTCGCCAGCTCGCTGCGGGTGCCCATCGTCGAGCCGATCACCTTCAGCTGCAGGAAGAAGATGTTGGTCAGCAGCGCGTCGTCGAGGTTCGCCCCCGACGTGGTGCCGCTGATGATGATCGCCCCGCCCGGCCGCAGCGAGCGCACCGAGTGCTTCCAGGTCGCGCGCCCGACGGTCTCGATCACCGCGTCGACCTTGACCGGCAGCCGCTCCCCCGACGGCAGAGCCTCGTGGGCACCGAGCTCGAGGGCACGCTTCTGCTTGGCCTCGTCGCGCGAGGTCGCGTAGACCTTCAGGCCGGCCGCCCGCGCGAGCGTGATCGCCGCGGTCGCGACGCCACCGCCGGCGCCCTGGACCAGCACCGAGTCGCCGGCCTTGAGGCCGCCCTGGGTGAACAGCATCCGGTAGGCGGTCAGCCACGCCGTCGGCAGGCAGGCGGCCTCCTCGAACGACATCCCGGCGGGCTTCGGTACGACGTTGCGTCGCGGCACGACGACCTTCTCGGCGAAGGTGCCCTGATGACGCTCGGAGAGCAGCGACCGCTTCGGGTCGAGGGTCTCGTCGCCGGACCAGTCGGGCGAGGAGACCACCGAGTGCACCACGACCTCGTTGCCGTCCTCATCGAGCCCGGCCGCGTCGCAGCCCAGGATCATCGGCAGCGCCTCGGCCTTGAGGCCGACGCCCTGCAGCGACCACAGGTCGTGGTGGTTGAGCGAGGCCGCCTTGACGGTGACAGTCGTCCACCCGTCCGGAGCGACAGGGTCGGGCCGCTCCCCCAGCACGAGGCCGGAGATCGGATCGTCGGATGAGAACTTCTCGGCGTACGCAGCGAACATGCGCCCGACCCTACCGACCGTGCCCCGACGAGTCGGCCCGTCTTGACAGTCAGACCTGCCGAGTCGGCGCGTCAGAACGCGCCGACTCGGCTACGTCAGGCGCGAGCGACCCCGTCAGCCCGAGCGGCCTCGGCGACCGCAGCGGAGACGGCGGGGCCGACGCGCGGGTCGAACGGCTCGGGGATGATCTTGTCCGCGGACAGCTCGTCACCGACCAGAGCGGCCAGCGCCTGCGCGGCGGCGAGCTTCATGCCCTCGGTGATCGAGGAGGCGCGCACGTCGATCGCACCCCGGAAGATGCCGGGGAAGGCGAGGACGTTGTTGATCTGGTTGGGGAAGTCCGAGCGCCCGGTGGCGACGATGCTGGCGTACTTGTGAGCCACGTCAGGGTGGATCTCGGGGTTCGGGTTGGCCATCGCGAAGACGATCCCCTGCGGCGCCATGGTCGCGACGAGCTCCTCGGGGACGGTGCCGCCGGAGACGCCGACGTAGACATCGGCGCCGGCCAGCGCGTCGGCCAGCGAGCCCGAGCGGCCGGTGACGTCCGCGGTCACCTCGGCGATCGCCTTCTTCGACTCGGTCAGGTCCGAGCGGGTGGAGGAGATGACGCCCTTGCGGTCGAGGAGGACGAGGTCCTTGATGCCGAACTCGAGCAGGATCTTGGCGACCGCGACGCCGGCGGCGCCGGCACCCGAGATGACCACACGGGTCGACTCCGGGTTGCGGCCGGTCAGCTTCAGCGCGTTCATCAGCGCGGCCAGCGTGACCACGGCGGTGCCGTGCTGGTCGTCGTGGAAGACCGGGATGTCGAGCGCCTCCTTGAGGCGGTCCTCGATCTCGAAGCAGCGCGGCGCGGAGATGTCCTCCAGGTTGATCCCCCCGAACGAGGGCGCCATCCGGATGACGGTCTCGACGATCTCGTCGACGTCGGTGGTGTCCAGGCAGATCGGGATGGAGTCGACGCCGCCGAACTCCTTGAACAGCACCGCCTTGCCCTCCATCACCGGCATCGCGGCGGACGGGCCGATGTCACCGAGACCGAGCACCGCGGTGCCGTCGGTGACGACCGCGACGGTGTTCGGCACCCAGGTGTAGGTCTGGGACAGCTCCGGGTTCTCGGCGATCGCGGTGCAGACCCGGGCGACGCCGGGGGTGTAGGCCATCGACAGCGATGCCCTGTCGGAGACCGATGCGGTCGCAGCGATCGCCATCTTGCCGCCGCGGTGAAGCTCGAACACCGGGTCGCCGTCATAGGCGGTGGACTCGGTGGACAGGGTGGACTCGGTCATTGGGGGGCCTCCAGAAACTACAGACTCGGACGTCGGGCGGTCGAACGCGAGCCGAGGGGTGGAGCCGCGCAAGGCGCCATCTACAGGGATGTGATGCCCGGATGGCAGTTTCCCACAGGCTACCGGAGGAAGCGGTTGATGTTTCCTACAAGGTGACCAAGGCCTCATCTGGAGCCCTCATCCAGAGACTTGCCCCAGGATGCGTGGGCGCGGCCACAGTCGGGCCACGACGACGCCGATCACGTCGGTGTCCGCGACCGGCCCCCGGTGACGGGAGTCGATCACCCCCGGAGCAGCCGGGTTGTCCGAGAGCAGCCACCACCCGGAGCGCCCGGAGACGGTCGTACGCCGCTCGACCGCCCGCTTCACCACGACCGCCCCGTCGGCGAGCCGTCCGACGACCACGCACCCGGGCACGGGCGTACGTCCGTAGGAGACCCACAACCGGTCCCCCGCTCGCAGCGTCGGCTCCATCGAGACCCCTACGACCTTCGCCATCCCCCAGCTGTGTCGGGGTGCCCTGGCCGCGATGTCTTCCATGCGGAGTAGTGTCGCAATCCGTAGGACACATGAACACTCTTTGAGAGGACCCGCATGTTCGCGCGACTTTTCGCTCCCACCATCGAGGTCTCGGCCCACTGCGACCTGCCCTGCGGCGTCTACGACCCCGCCCAGGCCCGCATCGAGGCCGAGTCCGTCAAGGCCGTCATCGCCAAGGCCCTGGACAGCGACGACCCCGACTTCCGCACCCGCGCCATCGTGATCAAGGAGCAGCGCTCCAACCTGGTCAAGGAACACCTCTGGGTGCTGTGGACCGACTACTTCAAGCCCCCGCACTTCGAGGCCTACCCCCAGCTCCACACCCTCGTCAACGAGGCCACCAAGCTCGCCGGCGCCGCCGGCACCAAGGGCACCCTCGACCTCGAGACCGCCGACAAGCTCCTCGCCAAGATCGACGAGATCGCCGAGATCTTCTGGGCGACCAAGAAGGCCTGAGGACAAGAAGGCCTGAGCTTTCTCGAAGCTCGGCCCGCGCACCACAGCCGCTCCGTTCCTGGAGCGGCTGTGGTGCGTTAACGGGGCGGCGAGACCGGTCTCGTTGCATAATCATCGGGACTCCCACAGAAGGACTGACAACCCAGATGCCCCAGGTCGAGCTGCGCCTTCCCGCAGAAGGCGCTTACGTCTCCGTGCTGCGTACGACGACGGCCGCGCTGGCCGCTCGCCTCGACTTCACGCTCGAGGACATCGAGGACCTGCGGATGGCGGTCAGCGAGGCGGCGGCGATCTGCCTGGAGTGCGCCGCGGAGGCTGCTGACCTGGACGTCGTCTTCGACCTCGGTGAGGACACCATCGGGGTGACCGTGACCACGACCCGCGACACCGAGTCGGAGATCGACGAGGAGAGCTTCGCCTGGCAGGTGCTCACCACCCTGGCCAGGGAGGTCACCGCCACCCCCGACGGTGATCAGCTCAGGATCTCCCTGGTCGCGGGAGCGACCCCGCTTGGAGCCGCGCGCTGACATGGCGCAGGAGACGATCCGGTCGTCGAGGTCCAGGAGCACCCGCGAGGTGGACGACGCCCGCGCACGCTCCCGGGAGCTCTTCAGGGCCCTCGCCGGGCCGGACCTGCCCGATACGGAACGGACCGCCGTCCGCGACGAGCTGGTCCACCTCAACATGGCGTTGGTCGAATACTGCGCCTCCCAGTTCTACGGTCGCGGCGAGCCGCACGAGGACCTCGTCCAGGTCGGCGTCGTCGGCCTCCTCAACGCCGTGGACCGCTACGACCTCTCCCGCGACGTGGAGTTCTCGACGTACGCGGTGCCCACGATCCTCGGCGAGATCAAGCGTTACTTCCGCGACAGCCGGTGGGCCGTCAGCGTCCCCCGTCGCCTTCGCGATCTGCAGCAGAACCTCCGCGACGCCACCGCCGAGCTCTCCCAGGAGCTCGGCCGCTCCCCCACGGCCCGCGATCTCGCCACCCGGCTCGGGGTCAGCCTCGAGACCGTCGTGGAGGGCCTGGAGTCCAGCAACGCGTACGCGGCGCTGTCCCTGGACTCCGAGACCGACGAGACCGCACCGATGCTCGACTCGCTGACCGCCCACGACCTGCGCCTGGACGACGTCGAGGTGCGGGAGTCGATCAAGCCCGTGCTCGACAGCCTCTCCGCCCACGAGAAGCAGGTGCTGATGCTGAAGTTCTTCCGCAACAAGACCCAGACCGAGATCGCCGCCGAGCTCGGCGTCTCCCAGATGCAGGTCTCCCGGCTGCTCAACCGATCGCTCCTCCAGCTGCGCAAGGCGCTAGAGGAGGACTGACTAGCGCTCCTCGAGCGCGGCGATGCTCGGCGGCGCGAAGATGCCGACGAGGGCGACGACCGCGACCAGCGCCAGCCCGCCCGCGATCGCGAGGTCCTCACGCAGGTTCCAGGCCAGGCCGAGCACGATCAGCTGGACGAGCACCAGCGGCGCCCGCGCCCACGACTCCAGTCGCCAGAGCATGTAGGAGCACCAGCCGATGCCGGCGGCGCAGAGCAGGAAGAACAGTCCGCCCGCGATCGCGGTCGTGAGCGAGGCGGCGTCGGGGATGCGTACGAACTCCAGCGCTCCCCACAACAGCATCGCCGCGGTCTCGACGCCTGCGGCGATCAGGGTCAGCAGGAGAGTCCAGGGGCGGTGCAGCGCGGTCACCTCAGCAGCCTAGAACCCTCGCCAAGCCTCAGAAAATCCGCAGTAGCATACACGACCGGATTTTCCGGTAACTCACCGCGTTACCGAATTGTCTAGCCCCAGGAAGACTGAGTGTTACGGTCCGGTGACGAACCAGACACTGGTTAGGGGTTGTTTCGGCGTCCATTTCTTGGAACTCTAGAGACCAGCACGCACGTGAAGACATTCACACATCCCCGCCACGTGCCGACTCGCAGGGTCTCGAATCACCAGGGCCTTGCCCATCCTACGTCAGAAAGAGGGTCTACCCAGCCATGGATTGGCGCCACCGTTCGGCTTGTCTCGATGAAGACCCGGAACTGTTCTTCCCCATCGGAAACACCGGTCCGGCCATCCTCCAGATCGAGGAAGCCAAGCAGGTCTGCCGGCGTTGCGACGTCCGGGAGCAGTGTCTTCAGTGGGCTCTTGAGGCCGGTCAGGACCACGGCGTGTGGGGTGGACTGAGCGAGGACGAGCGTCGTGCGCTGAAGCGCCGCAACGCCCGCTCCCGTGTCCGCACCGCCGTCTGACCAACCCCTAGAGGCCATCAACCCCTAGCGATCCACCTAGAGCTCCAACGGCAGCTCGACCGCAGCTCTCGCCCCATGGCCGTCCGGCCGGGGCCCCAACGAGAGCCGGCCCCCGAGCTCGCCTTCGACGAGAGTCTTCACGATCGACAACCCCAAGTTTGTCGATGTGTCGAGACTGAACCCGTCGGGTAGTCCATGACCGTCGTCCTCGATGGTCACCTGGAGATGCCCGGCGGGTTGCTGTCGTACGGACATCACGATCTTGCCGGTCTCGGGATCGCCCGGACCGTTGCCGCGGTAGCCGTGCTCGACCGCGTTCTGCAGCAGCTCGGTGACGACCATCGCCATCGGCGTGGCCACCTCCGATGGCAGCGACCCGAACGAGCCCTCTCGGCGTACCCGCACGGCGACGCCGACCGAGGTGACCTCTCCCACCATGGAAGCGAGCCGGTCGGCGATCTCGTCGAACTCGACGGTCTCCTCGACGGCCTGCTGGGAGAGGATCTCGTGGACCAGTGCGATGGACCCGACACGCCGTACGGCCTCGTTCAGCGCATCCTGTGCCACACCGGAGTCGACCCGGCGAGATTGCATCCGCAGCAGCGCGGCCACGGTTTGTAGGTTGTTCTTCACTCGATGGTGGATCTCGCGGATCGTGGCGTCCTTGGTGACGAGCTCACGATCGCGTCGGCGCAGGTCGGTGACGTCGCGCAGCAGCACCAGCGCACCGATCGCCTCGCCACGTGGCCGCAGCGGGATCGAGCGCATGATGATCGCCATCACCCCGGTGTCGATCTCGGTGTCGCGGTGCGCCCGACCGCCGAGGACCGCGCTCAGCGTCTCCTCGTCGGGGCGCTTGCGCGGCGGCACCAGGGCCCGGGTCATCCCGGCCAGGGACTGGCCGGCGAGGTCGCCGGAGAGCCCCAGCCGGCGGAAGACCGAGAGCGCGTTGGGACTGGCGTAGTCGACGACGCCGTCGGCATCCACCCGCACGAACCCGTCCCCGACCCGAGGGGTGTCGGTGTGGTCGCTGCGCTGGCCGACCGCCGGGAAGTAGCCGTTGGCCACCATCTGGGTCAGGTCGGCGGCGGTCTGCAGGTAGGACAGCTCGAGCTTCGAGGGCGTGCGTACGCCGAGCAGGTTGGTGTTGCGGCTCAGCACCGCGATGATGCGGCCGGCGCGGCGTACGGGGATGGTCTCGACCCGCACGGGGAGGTCGTCGCGCCACTCCGGGTCGCCCTCACGAACGAGCCGGCCGGCGTCGACGGCGTCGTCCAGGGTGGCGTGGCGCCCCTTCGGCACGAACATGCCGACGATGTCGTCGACATAGGCCGTGGGACCGGTCGTGGGACGCATCTGACCGGCCGCCCAGAAGCCGTTCCCGGACTTGTCCGGCAGCCACAGCACCAGGTCGGCGAAGGAGAGGTCGGCCAGGATCTGCCAGTCGGCCATGAGCAGCTGAAGCCACTCGACATCGTCGTTGTCGAGTTCGGTGTGGCTCTGGGCGAGCTCGCTCAGGGTGGGCACGCCGACAGCGTAGATGTAGACCAAGGTATGCGCATTGCGCGGGTCGGTGGTCGGCGCGTGGCCGGGTTTGGCAGGATGTTCCCCATGTCGGAGGCGTACTGGCGCGAGGTTCATTCAACCGGTCTCGCCGTACCCACCGACCGGCCGCTGGGTGACCTCACCATCGAGCTCACCCGGATGCTCGGCGACCCGGATCCGGACGTACGCAGCGGGCTGGCCGTGCCTGCCCTGTCGACGTGGATCCAGCGCGGCGTCTACGACGACCTGCTCGGGGGTCTGGGCGACGGTATGGCGGCCGGGCTGGTGGTCGGTCTGGGCGACTCCGGCAACAACGGCGTCTTCCGGCGGGCGTCCTCGGTCGAGGCCCTGGCCGAGTGCATCGCCCGCGACAACGCCCGCTCGCTGGTGCGTGCGGAGAAGGTGCTGGAGTGGGGCGACCGGATCGCCACCTGGCTGCTGCGCGAGCGCGACCTGCGAGCCTTCGTACCCGAGCGTGGCTGGGCGCATGCGGTCGCCCGCGGCGCCGACGCGCTCGGCACCCTGGCCGCCTCCGAGCACCTCGGCAAGCCCGAGCTGACGGTGATCCTCGACGTGGTCGCCGACCGGGTGCTCGCCCGCGGGGACACCATCTACGCCCACGGCGAGCCCGACCGGCTGGCGGCGGCCACGATGTCCGTGCTGCGCCGCAACCTGGTCCCGCTCAACATCATGGAGCCGTGGATCAACCGGATCGTCACCGTCGCCACCGCCACCCCGGAGACGCCCGACCGCGACCCGTTCCTGCTCACCGGCAACGCCGAGGCCTTCCTGCGGGCCCTCTACATCCAGCTCGCGCTCAGCAACGACATCCCGCAGATCCGCGGCGACCTGCTGCTGGTCGTCGTCGCGGCCCTGAAGAAGTCGAACGCCACGTACCTGACGTGACTGCGGGTCGAGATTCGCCCTCCCGCGCATGGTTTTGAGAGACTGTCCCGAGGCCCCTCGGGGTCCACGTACCCCAATGGAGGAGATCATCATGGGCAAGACTGGCCGCAAGCGCCGCGCGCGCCGCAAGAAGGGCGCGAACCACGGCAAGCGCCCCAACGCCTGACCGCTGACCCTCGTCACGAGGTCAGAGCAGTCAAGACGCAAGAGCCCCAGCCGATCGGCTGGGGCTCTCGTCGCGTTTGTGGCCGGTTCAGGACCTCGTGCGGAGCTCCTGGATCTGGACCATGATCTTTGCGCGCAGCTCGCCCGGGGCGACCTCGGTGCACGAGCGCGCCACGACCGCCTTGACGAGGCGCTGCTGGTCGTACGTCTCCAGGCAGGGGTTGCAGCTCTGCAGGTGGAGCTTGACCTGGTCGGCGTCGGCCGCGGCGAGCTCGTTATCGATCAGGAAGACGATCTGCTCGAGGAAGTCCGCGCAGTCGGTGGGTGAGGCGTCATGTTTGTGGGCACTCATGACGCACCTCCACGAGCGCCGGTGAGGTCGTTGGTGCGAACGTAGTCGGAGAGAAGATCGCGCAGCTGGCGCCGGCCGCGGTGAAGCCGCGACATCACGGTGCCGATCGGGGTTTCCATGATCTCGGCGATCTCCTTGTAGGCGAATCCCTCGACGTCGGCGAGGTAGACAGCGAGCCGGAACTCCTCCGGGAGACGCTGCAGGGCGTCCTTCACCTGAGAGTCGGGCAGGTGCTCGAGCGCCTCCATCTCCGCGGACTTCAGGCCGGTCGAGGTGTGCGACTCGGCCCGCGCGAGCTGCCAGTCCTCGACGTCCTCGGACATCGACTGCTGCGGCTGGCGCTGCTTCTTGCGGTAGGTGTTGATGAAGGTGTTCGTGAGGATGCGGTAGAGCCAGGCCTTCAGATTGGTGCCGGGCTTGAACTGGTGGAAGGAGGAGTAGGCCTTGGCGAACGTCTCCTGCACCAGGTCCTCCGCGTCGGACGGGTTGCGGGTCATCCGCATCGCCGCCGAGTAGAGCTGGTCGAGGAAGGGCAGCGCGTCCCGCTCGAAGCGCAGCGCACGCTCCTCGGGTGTCTCTGTGGCCAGGTCGACCTCATCGTTGTTGTCGCTCATCACGTCCCAGGGTACGCGCGCGAGCAGCGGGGCGCTCATCTGCGACACATTCGCGTCGGGGCGTTCGAGCAGGATGGTCATGTTCAGTGAACGCCACAGCGGGCGACAAACATTCCCGCTAGACGATGACCTCGCGGACCAGCCACTCCAGGGTGGACTCGACCAGGATCGCGTCGGCGTCGGCCTGCGTGATCGGGCCACGCTTGCCGACGACCAGGGAATGGTCCGCTCCCGGGATCGGGGTGACCTCGATCCCCTCCGGGAACTCCTCGGGCTTGCCGAACCTGTCCCGGGTGCCCTGCAGCACCAGCGTCGGCACCCTGGACTCCAGCAGCTCGTAGGCACGCGAGATGCCCGGCTTGGCGATCGGGTGCAGCGGGAAGGCCAGGCAGAGCGCCCCCGCGGCGCCGAAGCCGCGCGCCGTACGGACCGCCGAGCGGGCCCCGGCGGAGCGGCCTCCGACCACCAGCGGGGTGCGCACCCGCATCCAGTTGGCGGCCAGGGTGAGCGCTGCGTCGAGCGACTTGGGCGGCGTCGCCACCGGCTTCCCCTTGACCCGCCAGGGCTGCTCGAAACGGACCACGGTGATCCCCTGGGCCGGCAGCGCGTCGTTGAGCGCCATCAGGTCGTGGGTGTCGATGCCGTTGCCGGCACCGTGGGAGAGCAGCAGGGTCGCCTGTGGTCGTCGCGCCCGGCGGGTGTAGAGCCGCCCCTGTCCGTAGGGCGTGTCGATCATCTGCGTCGTGGTTCCACCCATGTCATCCCCAGGCTTCCTCGATCGGCAGCGGCTCGACGAGCTCGCGGCCGTTGTTGCGTACGTTGCTCACCAGCGTCGAGACCGGGTAGGCCTCCAGCCGGCCGGGCGCCGCCGGGGTCAGCAGATCCAGATCGCCCGGACGCGTCGGGTCGAGCCACTGGCCCCAGCGCTCGGGTTCCACCATGAGCGGCATCCGGTCGTGGATGCGACCCAGCGAATCCTCGGCCTCGGTCGTGATCACGGTGCACGACCACAGCCAGCGGGCTGGGTCGTCCTCGGCCTTGGCGGGGTCGGGCCAGAGCTCGTAGAGGCCGGCCATCGCCAGCACGCCCCCGTCCTTCGGGGTGATGAAGTAGGGCTGCTTGCGGGGCTTGCCCTTCGCGTCCTTGGCCTCGGTGGCGTACCACTCGAAGTAGCCGTCGGCCGGCAGCAGGCACCGCCGCTTCGCGAAGGCCCGTCGATAGGCGGGCTTGTCGCCCACCGTCTCCATCCGGGCGTTGATCATCCGGTTGCCGATCTTGACGTCCTTGGCCCAGGAGGGGACCAGACCCCAACGTACGGAACGGAGCTGGCGCTCGCTGGAGGCTGCTTCCTCGCGCGGCGGGCGCTCGAGGACGGCATAGACATCGTCGGTCGGGGCCACGTTGTAGCTCTCGGTGAGCGGCTCCTGAAGGCGCAGCTCATCGATCTCGAACTCCTCGGCCAGCTCGTCGGGTTGGCGGCTGGACGCGTAACGACCGCACATACGTTCACCTTAGCGCCGGGGGCCGGTGGTGTTCGGAGGTATTTCTAGGCTCCGCGAGCGAGCTCGTCGAGCAGGTGGCCCGCCGACCTGTCGTTCTCCGGGAGTCCTTCGATCCAGATCCGGTCGGCGCTGTGCTCGACCATCCGCTTGAGGAGGCCGAGCCGTTTGACCAGCGTCTCGTCACGCGGGGCGACCACGACCATCCGGCTGTGACCGACCTGTCCGACGGCCGCCGCGGTCGCGAAGACCGACCGGGCGGTCTGGCCCAGCAGCGACATCCGGCGGGCGGTGGCGATGCTGTCGGTCTTCCCGCCGGGGGCGCCCGGGAGATGGGCGTCGGTGACGACCAGCGCGTGACTGCGCGCCGTGGCTTCACGGTAGAGGTCCGAGATGCGTTCCCGTAGGTGCGCGAGGGTGGCGAGACCGGTGAGCGGGTCGGCACAGGAGATGGTGTGCAGATAGCCCAGCGTCGCCTCGCTCCAGGCGACGGACAGCGCGTGCACCTCGACGAACGCCGGGTCGCGGTCTTCCACGGCCTGCGTGGTCATCCGAAGGTCCTCGAGGCTCTCCCCCAGGGGCACACCTGACTCGGCAAGGTCGTGGCCGACGACCCAGCAGGCCTCGGCGACGTAGTTGCTGTGCTCGGCGAGCGCCTCGGCGACGGCCTCGAAGCGCGGCGGGAGCGCCGCGCGCTGCCCGTCGGAGAGCTCTGTGATCTCAGGCGAGGTGGGTGCAGGCGCACGCCGACCCCGGGAGAACAGCCGCACGACTCACCTCTTTTCTCGTGTTTCCTGGCGTTGGTGTCGTTCCTTGTCCGAAGTTGCTGGGTCATGGATACAGTGGTGCGCGCGCAACCGATCGCGCTGCACATGGACTTGACGTACCAAATCAGCAACCATGACGCGATCGAGACCCACATTTTCTGGGTTTCGCGAAAACTTGTTGTCAGATCCGGGGAGAGGGGCGTGACGTGCGGGCTTCCGTGGTCGTTAGCACAACGCATGTCTCCCGTTGGCGCAACCCGCGTCATACCTCCGTCCTTCTAACGTCTCTGGTGCTGTGAGCGAATCGACCCCCACCTCTCTACCTACCCTCGACGCCCCTGGCGACGCCGAGCTGATCACCGCTGTCCGTGGTGGTGACCTGGATGCGTACGGGACGCTGTTCGAGCGCCATGTCGAGGCTGCCCGCCGCCTCGCCCGCCAGCTGGTGTCGCCCGGCGACGCCGACGACCTCGTCTCCGAGGCGTTCGCCAAGGTGCTCAACGTGCTGCAGCGGGGCGGCGGCCCGGACCTGGCGTTCCGCGCCTACCTGCTGACGTCGCTGCGCCGGCTCCACGTGGACAAGATCCGCGCCGCCTCGAAGCTGACCACCACCGACGACCTGACCCCGTTCGACCCGGGTGTGCCGTTCGAGGACACCGCGGTCTCGGGCTTCGACAACCAGGCCGCCGCGAAGGCGTTCCAGCAGCTTCCGGAGCGCTGGCAGCAGGTGCTGTGGCACACCGAGGTCGAGGGCCAGAAGCCGGCCGAGATCGCGCCGATGCTCGGCATGTCGGCCAACTCGGTCTCCGCGCTCGCCTACCGGGCGCGTGAGGGCCTCAAGCAGGCGTTCATCTCCATGCACGCCCAGGACGCAGGCGAGGAGGCGTGCGCGACCACCCGTGCCAACCTGGGCGCCTACATCCGCAACGGCCTGTCCAAGCGTGACTCGACGAAGGTCGACGACCACCTGCAGGACTGCCGTCCGTGCACCGCGATCTACCTCGAGCTCACCGAGGTCAACTCCGGGATGGGCGCTTGGCTGGCTCCGGCCCTGCTCGGCGCCGCGGGCGCGGGCTACCTCGCCGTCGGAAGTGGCGTCGCCGCCAAGGGTGGCGTGCTGCTCTTCTTCGGGCGGGTCAAGGACTGGGTGCTGGGCGATCCTGTGGGACGTACGGTCGGAGCCGGCGCCGGTGTCGCCGCGGCCGCTGCTGCGGTGGCCGCAGGGATCGCGCTCACCAGCGGCAGCCCGACCCCGAAGACGCCGGTGGCCGACAAGCCAGCCGCCGAGGCGCCGGCGGCTGCCGACCCGGCTCCGGCCGATCCGGCGGCTCCGGCCGACAAGCCCGCCGACAAACCTGCCGACAAACCGGCTGACCAGCCCGCGGATCAGCCCGCTGACCAGCCGACCGATCAGCCCGCTCCCGCTCAGGCCCAGCAGGCGCCTGTGATCACGACACCGATCTCCACGGTGAGCGGACAGCCCGGCGGCAAGACGGTCATCGATCTGACCAAGGGCGCGACCGATGCCAACGGCGACCCGCTCTCGGTCAAGGAGGCCACCGTCGCCTCCCCCGCCCACGGCACCGTCACCATAGGCGGCACCTCGGGCTCGGGCGGTAAGGGCGGCAGCGTCAGCGGCGCGATCTTCGGTGGTCTACGGATGGCCGGCGAACCCGTCACCACGGTGACCTACCAGGCCGACATCGGCTGGCGTGGCACCGACACCATCGAGTACGTCCTCACCGACGGCAACGGCGGCGAAGTCGCCGGCACCGTCGACATCGCCACCCCCAACGCCGACCCGAAGGCCGTCGACGACGCAGCCACGGCCACGGTGACCGGCGGCAACGGCAACGGCCAGGGCAACAACGGGAACGGCAACGGCAACCAGCCGAGCTCGGCCACGACCACCATCGACGTGCTCGCCAACGACGCCGACGACAACGGCGACGCTCTCGCGCTGGTCAAGATCGTCGAGAAGCCGGCGCACGGCATGGCCGAGATCGTCGGCGGCAAGGTCGTCTACACGATGACCGCCGGCTACGACGGCGCCAGTGACACCTTCACCTATCGGATCTCGGACGGCCACGGCGGCAAGGACGTCGGCGCTGTGGAGGTGACCTTCGAGCAGGCTCCGAAGAACGACCCAAAAGTCGGGGTTAGCCACCGTCACGAGTCGGGCGTGGGCGGGGTCTTCACCGTCCCCGGCGTCTCCGACCTGCACGACTACGAGGACGTCGTGGTCTCTGTAGACGGCCTCCCCGAGGCTGCCGAGGGCCGGTCGACGATGCTCCGGATCAACATGACCGGCGTCGCCTCGCCCTACTTCGGACCCGGTTTCGCCTGGTCCGCCTGTGGCGCTCCCGCCACCACCATGCCGGCCAACGGCACCGTCACCCACGAGTGCACGCTCGCCGGTGACGGCGAGGCCGCCCACTTCGCGTTCATCCCACAGTCGGGCGCGACGTGGACCTTCGAGGCCAGCATCGAGCCCACCGGCTACGAGGACAGCGACACCACCAACAACACCGCCTCGACCAGCGGCACCGCCACTCCGGAGCCGACCCCGACGCCGACGCCGACCCCGACGCCGACGCCGACGCCGACTCCCACCGAGACGCCGGACGTTCCGCAGGTGCCCACACCGCCCACGACTCCCGACGTGCCACAGGTGCCCACACCGCCGACGACTCCTGACGTGCCACAGGTGCCGACGCCGTCTTCGGACCTTCCCAGCATCCCGGGCAGCCCCAGCGGCAGCCCCTCGCTGCCCGAGGGTTCCGATGTGCCCAGCGCGAGCCCGAGCGCGACGCCCGAGGTCGAGCGCGGTGCCGCAACAGGCGGTCTGACCTGGAAGGGCTTCCTGAAGGCGCTCGGGATCGGGTGATTTCATCCCCGGTGACCGACGGCCGCCCCTGCTCGCGGAACCTCTAAAGTTGGACCTGTGACTACGACGACGGACCGTGCCGCTGACCCTGCCAACGGGCCGGCCGACCCCTGGCCGGCGCCCCGAGCGCACGGTCCGGTGACGGCGACGGTGTCGCTGCCCGGCAGCAAGTCGCTCACCAATCGGGCGCTGGTGCTCGCCTCGATCGCGGAGGGGCCCAGCGTCGTACGTCGTGCGCTTCGGTCCCGCGACACGCTGCTGATGGCGGCAGCGCTGACGTCGTTGGGGTCGCAGGTGGACACCTCGGGAGACGACTGGGTCGTGACACCGGGGGCGTTCGGCGCCGATGCCGAGGTCGACTGCGGGCTGGCGGGGACGGTGATGCGGTTCGTGCCTCCGGTGGCCGCGCTCTCCACCGGCACGGTCGCCTTCGACGGCGACCCGCACATGCGCAACCGGCCGGTCGGCGAGGTGCTGCGTGCGCTTCGCGACCTCGGGGTCTCGATCGACGGGGACGCGCTGCCGTTCGCGATCCACGGCGCCGGTGCCGTGCCGGGCGGGACCGTGGTGGTCGACGCCTCGGCCTCGAGCCAGTTCATCAGCGCGCTGCTGCTCGCGGGGGCGCGCTACGAGAACGGTGTGGACATCCGCCACGAGGGCAAGCCCGTGCCCTCGCTCCCCCATATCGACATGACGGTCGCGATGCTGCGTGAGAACGGGGTCGCGGTCGACGACGCTGACGCCAACCGATGGACGGTGGCACCAGGACCGATCCAGGCGCTGGACCGCACCATCGAGCCGGACCTCTCCAACGCGGCTCCGTTCCTGGCCCTGGCCGCGGTCTCGGGTGGCACCGTGACCGTGCGCGACTGGCCGGAGGCCACCGACCAGCCGGGCGACCAGCTGCGCGAGGTGCTCTCGTTGATGGGCTGCGAGGTGAGCATCACCGACGACGGGCTGACCGTGACCGGGCCGGAGCGGCTCACCGGGATCGACCTGGACATGCACGACATCGGTGAGCTCACCCCTGCCGTCGCGGCGCTGTGCGCGCTCGCCTCGACTCCTTCTCACCTGACCGGCATCGGCCACATCCGGGGCCACGAGACCGATCGGCTCGCCGCGCTCGCGCGCGAGCTGGGTGCGCTCGGGGCCGACGTCACCGAGCATCCCGACGGGCTGACGATCCGCCCCGCGACGCTGCACGGTGGGGTGTTCCACACCTACGCCGACCACCGGATGGCCCATGCCGGCGTGATCATCGGGGCTGTCGTCGAGGACGTACTGGTCGAGAACATCACCACCACCTCCAAGACCTTCACCGACTTCGCGCCCTTCTGGGCCGGGCTCTTCTGAGAACCCCATGGCGAAGGCACAGCGGCGCTACGGGACCGAGGACGTCGAGCACTACGACCGTCCCCGGCGCCGCACCCGGCCGCGGACGAAGGACCGGCCCAGCTATGACGACGCCGACCTCGGACGAGTGATCACCGTCGACCGTGGTCGGTTCACGCTGGTCATGGACGAGGCCCCCGATGTCGAGGTGTGGGCGGTCAAGGCCCGCCCGCTCGGCCGCAAGGGCGTGGTCGTCGGCGACCGGGTGAAGGTCGTCGGCGACACCTCGGGTGCGGAGGGGGCACTGGCGCGGATCGTCGAGCTCGAGCCCCGGGAGACCGTGCTGCGACGTACGGCCGACGACGACGACCCCGTCGAGCGGGTCGTGGTGGCCAACGCCGACCAGCTGGTGATCGTCACCGCGATCGCCGACCCCGAGCCGCGCACGGGGTTCATCGACCGCGCGCTGGTGGCTGCCCTGGAGGCGGGCATCGAACCGCTGCTGTGCATCACCAAGGCCGACCTGGCCGACCCGGAGTCGCTCGTCTCCATCTACCGGTCGCTGGGGGTGCCGTGGTTGGTGACCCAGCGGGGCGGGGACATGAGCGCACTGCAGGCCAGGCTCGAGGGACGTACGTCGGTCCTCCTCGGCCACAGCGGAGTGGGCAAGTCGACGCTGGTCAACGCCATCGTTCCCGACGCCGGGCGCGAGGTCGGGCACGTCAACGCCGTCACCGGGCGGGGGCGGCACACCTCCACGTCGGCGTTGATGCTGCGGCTTCCGGACTCCGCCGACGGTGGGGGCTGGATCATCGACACCCCGGGGATCCGTACGTTCGGGCTGGCTCACGTCGAGCCGGAACGGCTCATCGTCTCCTTCCCCGATCTGCAGGAGGCGACCGCGGAGTGCCCGCGCGGCTGCTCGCACGCCGAGGATTCGCCGGAATGCGGGCTCGACATCGCGATCGAGGACGGCAGGCTCGATCCGGAACGGGTCGCCTCGTTCCGGCGCCTGCTCGAGGCGCGGTCCGTGCCGACGTACGCGCTCTGACCACCATGCCCCGGGCGGTGTTTTCGTGGGTAACCGGTTACCAGGGGAGGGTTCGCTCCGAGGGCGGAGCCACTAGAGTGGACCTTCGTGGCGAGCACTCCTGACTTCAACGACGACCTGCGGCTGGCGCACCTGCTGGCCGACGACGCCGACTCGCTGTCGACGTCGCGGTTCAAGGCGCTCGACCTGCACGTCATGACCAAGCCCGACCTCACTCCCGTCTCCGACGCGGACAAGGCCGTGGAGGAGTCGATCCGGCGCACGCTCTCTCGCGCGCGTACGCGGGACGCGATCACCGGCGAGGAGTCGGGATCCTCGGGCTCGTCCAGCCGCCGCTGGATCGTCGACCCGATCGACGGCACCAAGAACTTCGTGCGCGGCGTGCCGGTCTGGGCGACCCTGATCGCGCTCGCGGTCGACAACGAGGTCGTGATGTCGGTCGTCTCCGCGCCCCAGCTCGGTCGGCGCTGGTGGGCGGCGAAGGGCCAGGGCGCCCACACCGGCAAGTCGCTGATGAAGTCGACCCGCTGCCAGGTCTCGGACGTACGCCGCCTGGAGGACGCCTCGATGTCCTACTCCTCGCTGCACGGCTGGGAGGAGCGCGAGCGGCTCGAGGACTTCCTGGCGCTGATGCGCAGCTGCTGGCGCACCCGTGCCTACTCCGACTTCTGGTCCTACATGCTCGTCGCCGAGGGCGCTGTCGACATCGCGGTGGAGCCGGAGCTCGAGCTCTACGACATGGCCGCGCTCGACATCATCGTGCGTGAGGCCGGCGGCCAGTTCACCTCGCTGGCCGGCGACCCGGGACCGTGGGGCGGCAACGCGCTGGCCACCAACGGTCACCTGCACGACGCCGTGCTCTCGTTCCTCGGTGGGCTGCCCGACGGCAACAACGACGCCGACTGGCCGGCCGCGCAGCCGGGGTCGGTCACCGCGTTCCGCCGTCCGGGGACCGAGTAGGCGTTCCGGAACAGACCCTGGCGTGACGTACGTCACGGCCGCTACCGTTGGTGCATGAAGATCGCGGACGTACTCACTCGCAAGGCGATCGCAGAAGTCGTCACGATCGCATCAACCGCCACCGTGCGTGACCTGCTCGGGGTGCTCTCCGAGCACGGCATCGGGGCCTGTGTCGTCAGCAGCGACAGCACCGCCGTCGCCGGGATCGTCTCCGAGCGCGACGTGGTCCGGCGCCTCCACGAGAACGACGCGCTGCTCGCCGCCGAGGTCTCCTCGATCATGACCGCCGAGGTCGAGACCTGTGTTCCCGAGGCCACCATCGACGAGATCCTGGCGATCATGACCAAGCGGCGGATCCGGCACATGCCGGTCGTCTCCCCCGACGGCGACCTGGTCGGCATCGTCAGCATCGGCGACCTGGTCAAGCACCGCATCGACCAGCTCGCCTTCGAGCGCGACCAGCTCGAGGCGTACGTCCACCAGACGTAGCTGCCAGTCCGATGGCGGCAGCGGCGACCAGGGCGGTCATGGGCCAGCCGAACCACTCGACAGCCGCGACACCACAAGCGGTTCCGATGCTGCCACCGACGAAGTAGACCAACATGTACGCGCTGTTGAAGCGCGCCGGCGCCGCCGGGTCGATCGCCAGGACGGTGCTTTGGTTGGCGACCTGAGCGGCGAACAGCCCGGCGTCGAAGATCGCAAGACAGATCAACGTCACGACGGTGTTCGAGAGGCTGAACCCCACAGCGACCGCAGCCGCTCCGGCGAGGCCGAGGCCGACCACGATCACCCGTCGAGCGCCCACCCGGTCCGCCCACCTCCCGGCGACCTGGGTGGACAGCAGACCCGACAGGCCCGCCAGGGCGTACAGGCCGATCTGCTCGGCCGGCAGTGAGTACGGGGGCTCGGACAGAGCGACAGCGATGCCGGCCCACACCGTGCAGAACGCGAAGAACCACAGCGAGCCCCGCAGAGCAGCAGAACGCAGAACGGGGTGCCCCACGATCAGTCCCGGCACCGACCGCAACGAAGCGAGATAGCCACGCTCGCCGGCCGCTGTCGCGTGGGGCAGCACCAGCACGCAACCCATGGCGATGAGTCCGCAGGCGGCAGCGAGCACGAGCAGCATGGCGCGCCATCCGAGCTCGTCGGTCAGCCAGCCACCGACGATTCGACCGGCGAGGATCCCCACCGAGATGCCGGCGGTCACCGTCCCCAGAACGGTGGCGCGCCGTCCCGCCGGTGCCAGCCGCCCTGCGAACGAGCTGAGACCGGCTCCGACCGACGAGCATGCCCCGACCACGACCATCACTGCCCCCAGGAGCGTCACGGTGGCTGCGGCAGCGCTGGCGGCGAGCCCGAGCGCCAGGACCCCGAACTGCGCTGCGAGGACGCGTCCTGGCGGGAGCCGGTCGACCAGCGGCACGAGAAGCGCGAGTCCCAGCATGTAGCCGACGGGACCGCCGGCAAGGGCCAGTCCGATGGAGGCGACGTCCGTATCGAGCGATTCGGCCACCGTCGTGATCGCGGGCTGCATCGGGTAGATGGTCGAGGTCCCGAGCGCGGCCGCCAGCGCCATGAACACGATCGTGGGGACGCTGAGCCGCACTGGCACCTGTGCCTCGGTTTCGATCTGCATGCTGCAACCGTAGGGAGCAGAATCTCCCGACACCGGCGGGAATGCGACGTCACCGTCGTGCCGGGATCGGCCCGGCCGCCGGAGCCGGAGCCGACGCAGCCGGATCGCGGCACATGCCCCTTCCTTCACAGGACCTGCACAACTTCTGCAGCCTTTCCGGCGACTCGGGCTTCTAGCCTGAGCATGTGCCAGAACAAGTGACGCGCCGGGTCCTCGTCGTCGAGGACGAGCCGGTCATCAACCAGGCCGTCTCCGACCGGCTCTCGGCGGAGGGGTACGACGTCGTCCGGGCGTGGGACGGCCCCGGGGCGGTCTCCTGCTTCGAGTCGACCGCTCCTGACCTGGTCGTGCTCGACGTGATGCTGCCCGGCTACGACGGCCTGGAGGTGTGTCGCCGGATCCAGGCCGTACGCCCCGTGCCGGTCCTCATGCTCACCGCGCGAGTCGAGGAGGCCGATGTGCTCGTCGGGCTCGGCGTCGGGGCCGACGACTACCTGACCAAGCCGTTCCGGGCCCGTGAGCTGGTCGCCCGGGTCAACGCGCTCCTGCGCCGGGTGGAGCGGGCCGCCGAGCTGGCGGGGTCGCCGCGGCGTACGGCTGAGATCGGGGGGCTGCGGATGGATCCGGCAGCCCGACGCGTGTGGGTCGACGAGTCCGAGGTGAGGCTGACCCCGACCGAGTTCGACCTGCTGGTCTGCCTGGCCGCCGACCCGGGTGCCGTGGTCACCCGCGAGCGGCTGCTCTCCGAGGTCTGGGGCTGGAACGACGCTTCGGGCACGCGCACCGTCGACAGCCACGTGAAGGGGCTGCGGGCCAAGATCGGATCCGAGCGGGTGCGGACCGTGCACGGCGTCGGCTACGCGCTCGAGGCCGGCGAATGACCCCGTTGGAGCGGGTCTCCTCGATCAAGGTAAAGCTCGGTCTCCTGGTCGCCGCGAGCGCCCTGGTCGCGGCGGTCGTCGGCTCGGTCGGGCGGGTCGCCGGAGTCTCGCCGTGGATCTCGATCCCGGTCACGGTCGGGATCGCGCTCGCGGTCACCCAGCTGCTGGCGGCCGGGATGACGTCCCCGCTGCGGCAGATGACCCTCGCTGCCCGGCGGATGGCGCGGGGCGACTACTCGGTCTCGGTGCCTGCGGTCGGTGCCGACGAGGTCGGTCAGCTGGGCCGTGCGTTCAACACGATGGCCAGCGACCTCGGCGCCGTCGACCGCCAGCGCCGTGACCTGGTCGCCAACGTCTCCCATGAGCTGCGTACGCCGCTGGCTGCTCTCACCGTCGTGCTGGAGAACCTCGTCGACGGCGTCGGATCCGACCCGGCCGCGCTGGAGACGGCGCTCGGCCAGGCCGAGCGTCTGAGCCGGCTGGTCGAGGACCTGCTCGACCTGGCACGTGTCGACGCCGGCAAGGCGCCGCTGAGCACCGCCTCGGTCGAGCTCGGCCCGCTGCTGGAGGCCTGCGTCGCGGAGACGCGGGTCAACGGGCGGCCGGTCACCTACGAGATCGACGTACCGGCCGACCTGGTCGTCGATGCCGACCCCGATCGCCTCAGCCAGCTCGTCGTCAACCTGCTCGACAACGCCTCCCGGCACAGCCCGCGCGGCGGCATCGTCACCGTGCGGGCCGGAGTCGACGGCGAGCGCTACCACCTCGAGGTCCTCGACTCCGGACCCGGCATCCCGTCCACCGACCGGGGCCGCGTCTTCGAGCCCTTCGGCACGCTCAGCGCCTCCGGCGAGGGCGGCGGGACCGGGCTCGGGCTCGCCATCGCCCGGTGGGTCACCGACCTGCACGGGGGCTCCATCGCCTTTCTCGACCCGCTTCCCGGTGCCTTCGGCGCCCGGGTGCGCGTCGACCTTCCGCTGCGGCCACCGGCACGAACTCTCGCCAGTCATCTCACCCCCACCCACGAGGAGATCCAGATGCCCACCATTCCCCCGGCGGCCGATCCCGCCGAACCGGCCGAGCCGGCCGTCCCGGCTGCTCCCATGACCGAGACCGCACCCAAGCCTGCCTACGGCGCCCCGTCCGTCCTCGACGACATCTTCGGCGCCTACTGGCCCGACTCCGCTGTTCCGGGCAGGTTCGGGCTCTTCATCGGCGCGGTGGTCGCCGGTCTGCTCGGCGGGCTGCTGATCCCCGACCGCAACGCCGGGCTCGGCACGGTCATCGTGATGCTGGCCGCCGGCGGGGTCGTGATGCTGGCGAACGAGAAGCGTCGAAGCTGGTTCCCGGTCCTCTGCTACGTCCTGTTCGCGTTGCTCTCCTCGGTCGCGGTGCTCCGCGACGCCGAGTGGCTGGTCGCGCTGTGCCTGCTCACGGCGGTCGCGGTGATCCTGTGCGCCTCCACCCAGGCGAAGACCCTGCTCGGGATCGTGCTGACCGGGATCTCCTGGCCGCTGGCCGGGCTGCGTGGGATCCCGTGGCTGGGCCGCACGCTGACCAGCGTCTCCGGCAAGGGGCACGGGGCCGCGGTCGCCCGCACGACCGTGCTCTCGCTGCTCGGCCTGGTGATCTTCGGGCTCCTGTTCACCACCGCCGACGCGGTGCTGGGCAGCTGGGTCGACCAGTTCGTGCCGGACGTACGCCCTGACACCGTCGCAGCCCGGATCTTCATGACCGTCTTCGTCTTCGGGGTCGTGATGGGCGCTGCGTACCTGGCCGTGAACCCGCCCCGGATCGACCGCGGCGAGCGTACGTCACAGCCCGTCGCCAACCGCTACGAGTGGCTGGCTCCGGTCGGAGTCGTGGTCGCCGTCTTCGCCGCGTTCCTCGCCGCCCAGGCGGCCGCGGTCTTCGGCGGCGAGGACTACCTGCGCGAGACGACGGGGCTCACCTACGCCGAGTACGTCCACCAGGGGTTCGGTCAGCTCACCGTCGCGACCGCACTGACCCTGCTGGTGATCTGGGCGGCCGCGCGCAAGGCGCCGGTGGAGACCACGGCCGACCGGCTGTGGCTGCGGATCGCACTCGGGCTGCTCGCTGCCGAGGCCCTGGTCGTCGTCGGGTCGGCGCTGTACCGGATGCACCTCTACCAGGAGGCGTACGGCTTCACCCAGCTCCGCCTGCTCGTCGATGTCTTCGAGGCCTGGCTGGGTCTGCTGGTGATCGCCGGGCTCGTCGCCGCGGTGACCGGCAAGGCCATCGGCGGCGGCCTCTGGCTCGGCCGGTTCGCGCTGGTCAGCGGGGCTGTCGCGCTGCTCGGGATCGCTGCGATCAACCCGGACGCGTGGATCGCCGAGCACAACGTCTCGCGCTATGAGGAGACCGGGAAGATCGACACCGACTTCCTCGCCGAGCTCAGCGACGACGCGGTGCCGGCCCTGAAGAAGCTCCCCGAGGACCTGCGCAGCTGTGTGCTCGGGACCAACGACCGCGAGGGCGACTGGCTGGAGTGGAACCTCGGCCGCGAGCGTGCCGACGGCCTGACCCCGGTCTACCCCGGGACGGCCGACGCGACGGTGGTGTGCCCCAGCGAGAATCGATACGTAGACTGAATTCATGAGCCAGAAGCCTGAGATCGACTTCGTCGACCCCACCCCTCCGACCGACCTCGTCATCAAGGACATCACCGTCGGTGACGGCGAGGAGGCCACCGAGCGCGACCGCGTATCGGTCCACTACGTCGGCGTCGCACTCTCCACCGGTGAGGAGTTCGACGCGTCCTACAACCGCGGCGAGCCGCTCGACTTCCGCGTCGGCATCGGCCAGGTCATCCAGGGCTGGGACCAGGGCATCCTCGGCATGAAGGTCGGCGGCCGCCGTCAGCTCGTCATCCCGCCCCACCTGGGCTACGGCGACCGCGGCGCCGGCGGTGCGATCAAGCCCGGCGAGACCCTGATCTTCGTCTGCGACCTGGTCAAGGTCGAGAAGTAACCCAGCCGAATCCGCAGAAACGGCGGCCGAGACTGTAGTTCTGGCAGCCGAGAACGTAGCTGTGGGCGACGAAACTCGAGTTTCGTCGCCCACAACTCACTTTTCGGTGGCCGCAACTACGGATTCGGCCGCAAGAACTACCTATTCGGCGGGGATTCACCAGGGGACGTCGAAGTCGGCCTCGTCGGAGACCCGGGCAGCCTGGCCGGCGTACTCCACGACGTCGCCGAGGCGGAGCTGGCGGCCGCGGCGGAGCTCGGTCTCACCGTTGACCGTCACCTCGCCGGCGGTGATCGCCGGGCGCGCCTCGGAGCCGGTCTCGACCAGGTTGGCCAGCTTCATGAACTGACCGAGGCGGATGACCTCGTCGGTGATGGGTACGTCGAAGGGCTCGCTCACCCCGCTATCCTCCCCCGCCCGCCGAGACGTCACAAATACCGGCCGAGACGTCACTACCGTCGGCCGAGACGTCGCTGCGGTCGACCGAGATGTCACTACCGTCGGCCGAGTTGGCACGACGTGCCGTCTCGACCGACGTACGTGACGTCTCGACCGACGTACCTGACGTCTCGACCGACCTAACTGACGCCTCGGGCTAGGCGGGTCACCCCACCAGGACGGCGACGGTGTGGATGATCACGCCGACGAGGCCACCGACGATGGTGCCGTTGATGCGGATGAACTGCAGGTCGCGGCCGACGAAGAGCTCGATGCGGCGGGCGGCCTGCTTGCCGTCCCAGCGCTGGATGGTGTGGGTGATGACGGTGGTCGCCTCGCGGCCGTAGCGCTTGACGACGTAGACGGCCACGTCGGAGGCGAGGGCGTCGTAGCGGCGCTGGAGGGTCTCGTCGAGGACGACCTTCTGGGCGTAGCGGACGACCTCGTCCAGGGCGCGGCGGCGGACGACGCCATCGGGGTCGCGCAGGGACGTGGTGAGCGCACGGCGTAGCGCGTCCCAGATGGAGATGGCTGTGTTGATGACGCCGGGGTGGTCGAGCACCCGCTCCTTGAGCCGCTCGGCGCGTTCCATGGTGGCCTCGTCGTGCTGCAGGTTGTCGGCGAGGTCGGCGAGCATGGCGTCGATCGCCTTGCGGGCGCGATGCTCGGGGTCGTCGCGGATGTCGGCGATCCAGCGGACCAGCTCGACGTGGATGCGGGCGGTCACCGGCTCGCGCAGCACCTGCGGCGTCCACCACGGCGCCCGCTCGCCGAGCACCTCGGTGACGATCTCCTCGTTCTCCTCGAGCCAGCCGTGCAGCTCGACCAGCGCCAAGTCGACCAGGCCGTGGTGGACGCCGTCGTCCAGGGCCGCCTGCAGGGTGCCGCCGAGCAGCGGCGCGATCTGCTCCTCGCGCAGGCGAGGTACGAAGCCGTCCTGGATGATCTCGACGATGTGCCGGTTGCTGATCCGGGACAGTCCGTCGGCGACCACGGTGGAGACCTCGTCGACGACCCGCTTGGCGTTGGGCTCCTCCGAGAGCCACAGCGCGAGCCGCAGCGACGGCATCGCGACGCCGAGCCGCTCGCGGATGGTCTCCTCCTGGAGGAAGTTGTCCTGGACGAACTCCTCCAGGCTGGCGCCGAGCTCGTCCTTCCGCTTCGGGATCAGCGCGGTGTGCGGCACCGGCAGCCCCAGCGGGTGACGGAACAGCGCGGTGACCGCGAACCAGTCGGCCATCGCGCCGACCATGGACGCCTCGGCGCCCGCGTTCACGAACCCCCAGAACCCGTCCAGCCGCAGGGTCAGCAGGTAGACGATGGCGGCCACGACCAGGAGCCCGGTGGCGACGATGCGCATGCGGCGCAGTGCCTGGCGGCGTACGACATCGGCCTCGGTCTCGACCATCAGGCCGCCGATGCCGGCGCCCCCAGGAGAACTCATGGGCTCAATTGTGCCGGGTCGCCCCACGCGAGGCGATCTGCAACACCAGAACCAGCATTTCTATAGGCTACTCACGGGTTGGCCCACAGGTCAGTTACAAAGCACCCAAGGGCGTCACCGATCCCTTCCCCTGCTCGTTGGAGTGGGCGAGAGTGCCTCGGGGGAGGCACACGTCCCACCGAGGAGATACATGTCGTCGCACAACGCGGACGGTGTGGGGTCGCATCTGTTCGACTCGTCGAGGAGCGCTATGTCGTTGACCACCGCCGCCAAGGTGGAGGTTCTCAGCGTCCTCGTCCGCGCCGGCCGGGAGGCCCGCGCCCCACTCACCCCGCACGACTGCAACACCGTGGTCGAGACCAGCGCCCATCTCGCCGAGATCGCGCCGACCCTCCCTGAGGGCACGCCCGGCGAGCGCGCCCGCGCGACCCGCTCCGCGATGGAGCTGTTCCTCTCCGTCGACTGCCCCCAGCTCGCGCCCGAGCTCCGCGAGGAGCTCGCCCGGGCGGTCGAGCACGTCGTCGTACGTCATCCGGCGACAGCCGCCTAGCGCAACAGGGTTTCAACCACCACCTCGTATCGAGCAAAAATGCCGTCGTGACCCCACGGGTCGCGGCGGCGTGCTTGTATGAGAGTCGGGAGGTAGTTGCATGACCATCGTCAGAGCCGCAATCAGCCAGACCACCTGGACCGGGGACAAGGCCTCCATGCTGGACAAGCACGAGGGCTTCGCGCGTGAGGCCGCCGCGCAGGGCGCCCAGGTGATGTGTTTCCAGGAGCTCTTCTACGGGCCCTACTTCGGGATCACCCAGGACAAGAAGTACTACCGCTACGCCGAGCCTGCCGACGGACCGATCGTGCAGCGCTTCGCGAGCCTGGCCAAGGAGCTGGGCATCGTGATGGTGCTGCCGATCTACGAGGAGGCCGACACCGGCATCTACTACAACACCGCCGTGCTCGTCGACGCCGACGGCACGATCCTCGGCAAGTACCGAAAGAACCATCTGCCGCACGTGGAGAAGTTCTGGGAGAAGTTCTACTTCCGCCCCGGCAACATGGGCTATCCCGTCTTCGAGTCCGCGGTCGGGAAGGTGGGGATGTACATCTGCTACGACCGCCACTTCCCCGAGGGCTGGCGCGAGCTCGGGCTCAACGGCGCCCACATGGTCTTCAACCCCAACGCCACCAAGCCCGGGCTCTCCAACCGGCTGTGGCAGATCGAGGGCCCGGCCGCCGCGGTCGCCAACGGCTACTTCGTGCTCCAGCCGAACCGGGTCGGGCTGGAGGACAACGAGTACGGCCCTGAGGCGGTCAACTTCTACGGCACCTCCCAGGTGATCGACCCGCGCGGCAACTTCGTGGGTGACCTCGGCTCGGGCGAGAAGGAGGAGCTGCTCGTCCGCGACCTGGACATGACCATGGTCCAGGAGATGCGCGACGACTGGCAGTTCTACCGCGACCGGCGGCCCGATTCGTACGCCGCCATCCCCCGACCCTGAGGAGGGCCCATGACCACGCTCATCACGGGCGGCACGGTCGTCTCCGCGACCGGGCGCACCCAGGCAGACGTGCTCGTCGACGGCGAGAGGATCGTCGCGCTCATCTCCCCCGGTGCCAGTCCCTTCGGCGAGATCAACGCCGAGGTCACCATCGACGCGACCGGGAAGTACGTCATCCCCGGCGGCGTCGACGCCCACACCCACATGCAGCTGCCGTTCGGCGGCACCAACGCCTCCGACACCTTCGAGACCGGCACCCGGGCCGCGGCCTGGGGCGGCACCACGACGATCATCGACTTCGCGGTGCAACGCTACGGAGAGCGCGTACAGGACGGGTTGGCGCACTGGCACGAGCTCGCCGCCGGCAACTGCGCGATCGACTACGGGTTCCACCAGATCATCGGCGGGGTCGACGACGACGCGCTCAAGGCGATGGACACGCTCGTCGACGAGGGGATCACCTCGTACAAGCTGTTCATGGCCTATCCAGGAGTCTTCTACTCCGACGACGCGCAGGTGCTACGGGCGATGCAGAAGGCCACCGACCACGGGCTGCTGACGATGATGCACGCCGAGAACGGACCGGCGATCGACGTGCTCGCCGCCCAGCTGGCCGAGTCCGGCAAGACGTCTCCCTACTACCACGGCATCGCGCGGGCCTGGCAGATGGAGGAGGAGGCCACCCACCGGGCGATCATGCTCGCCGACGTGACCGGAGCTCCGCTCTACGTGGTGCACGTCAGCGCCAAGCAGGCGGTCGCGCAGCTGGCCGCGGCCCGTGACCACGGGAAGAACGTCTTCGGCGAGACCTGCCCGCAGTATCTCTACCTCTCCCTCGAGGACCAGCTCGGCGCGAGGTCTGAGGAGTGGGGCGACTTCGAGGGAGCCAAGTGGGTCTGCTCGACCCCGCTGCGCTCGCGCGAGGAGGGCCACCAGGACGCGATGTGGCAGGCGCTGCGCACCAACGACCTGCAGATGGTCTCCACCGACCACTGCCCCTTCTGCATGAAGGAGCAGAAGGAGCTCGGCAAGGACGACTTCCGGGCCATCCCCAACGGGATCGGGTCGATCGAGCACCGCGTCGACCTGCTCTACCAGGGCGTGGTGACCGGGCAGATCACGCTCGAGCGGTGGGTGGAGCTGATCGCGACCACGCCGGCGCGGATGTTCGGGCTCTACGGCCGCAAGGGGGTCATCGCGCCGGGGGCGGACGCCGACATCGTCGTCTACGACCCGAACGGTCACACCTCCATCGGCATCGGGGACGGCCGGACCCATCACATGAACATGGACCACTCCGCCTGGGAGGGCTACGAGATCGACGGACACGTCGACGTCGTGCTCTCGCGGGGGTCCGTCGTCGTCGCCGACGGCGAGTTCAAGGGCACCAAGGGCCACGGCAGCTACCTCAAGCGCGACCTCTCCCAATACCTGGTGTGACGCGATGGACTTCGGTGTCGTCCTCCAGACCAACCCGCCCGCCTGGCGGGTCGTCGACCTGGCGAAGCGGGCCGAGGCGTACGGCTTCGACCATGTGTGGACCTTCGACAGCCATCTGCTGTGGATGGAGCCGTACGTCATCTACAGCCAGATCCTCGCCGAGACCCGCACGATCAAGGTCGGCCCGTTCGTGACCAACCCGGCGACCCGCGACTGGACGGTGACCGCGTCGGTCTTCGCGACCCTGAACGAGATGTACGGCAACCGCACCGTGTGCGGGATAGGGCGCGGCGACTCGGCGGTTCGGGTGCTCAACGGGAAACCGTCGACGATCCGGGAGATGCGCGAGGCGACCCGGGTGATCCGCGAGCTCGCCAACCGGCGCCCGGTCGAGGTCAACGGCACCACGCTGCAGTTCCCGTGGGCCAAACGCTCCGAGCTGGAGGTGTGGATCGCGGCCTACGGCCCGCTCGCGCTGAAGGCCGCCGGAGAGGTCGGCGACGGGTTCATCCTGCAGCTGGCCGACCCCGACATCACCGAGTGGATGATCGGGGCGGTCAAGAAGGCCGCCTCCGACGCCGGCCGCGACCCCGAGTCGCTGACCTTCTGCGTGGCCGCACCCGCCTACGTGACCGACGGGTCGACCGAGGCACTGCATCATGCCCGCGAACAGTGCCGCTGGTTCGGCGGGATGGTGGGCAACCACGTCGCCGACATCGTGTCCAAGTACGGCAGCGGCGCCGTCCCGCAGGCGCTCACCGACTACATCAAGGACCGCGAGGGCTACGACTACAACGAGCACGGCCGGGCGGAGAACACCCACACCCAGTTCGTGCCCGACGAGATCGTCGACCGGTTCTGCCTCCTCGGGTCGGTCGAGGAGCAGGTCGCCAAGCTCGAGCGGCTCAAGAGTCTCGGGGTCGACCAGTTCGCCGTCTACCTGCAGCACGACGCGATGGACCAGACCCTGGCGGCGTACGGCGATCTGGTGATCCCGCGGGTCAACCGCCCCGTCACTGCGAAGGCGTAAGCGTGGGGCGCGTTGTCACCGGGGTCACCCGGACGGTCGACGGACTGCTCGGGCTGGCCCTGGTCGTGGCGCTGTGGGAGGGCTACAAGCGGTTCGGCCCCGAGGCCGGCTGGGGCATCGGGGAGGCGCGGATCCTGCCGCGGGCGACCGACCTGGCGATGCCGCACGTGTGGGAGATGGCCACCCGGCTCCTCGAGCCGGAGACCTCCGCCTCGACCTCCTCACCGCTGTGGCTCGTCGTCCTCCAGGCGGCCCTGGTGTCACTGGGGATCGCCTGCGTCGGGCTGCTCGTCGGCACCGTCGTCGGACTCGCGTTGGCGCTGGCCATGGACCGGTTCCGGCTCGCCGAGCACGGCCTGTTGCCGTGGATCGTGCTGTCCCAGACGGTGCCGCTGATCGCGTTCGCGCCGATGGTGAAGTCGTGGGGCTCCAACATCTCCATCGGCACCTGGCAGTGGCCGGCGTGGATGTCGGTCGCCGTGATCGCCTCCTATCTCGCCTTCTTCCCGATCGCCGTCGGAGCGCTGCGCGGGCTCCAGTCACCGACCGTGCAACAGCGCGAGCTCTTCCGGACGTACGACGCGGGCTACTGGCCCACGGTGCGCAAGGTCAAGCTGCCCGCCGCCGTGCCCTACCTGCTCTCCGCCCTGCGGCTGGCGGCGGCCGCCGCCGTGGTCGGGACGGTGGTGGCGGAGGGTTCGATCGCCTACCTGGACGGCATCGGCCGCAAGCTGATCGGCTACGGCGGCCAGGCCTCCGGCGACCCGGCGAAGGCCTGGGCGCCGATCTTCGGCGCGGCCGTGCTCGGGCTGCTCGCCGCCGGGGTGGTCTGGCTCATCGGCGTCGCGCTGCGGCGCTACCGGCGGGGCGAGGCGACATGATCGACGACGAGAAGGCGACCGTGACCACCGACTCCCCCTCGACTGCACCGCCCTCGAAGAACGGTGAGGATCGTGCCACCGCCGCCGTCTCGCTGGCTGGGGTGACCAAGCAGTTCCCGAGCAAGCAGGGCCAGGTGCACGCGCTGGCCGACATCGACCTGAGCGTCGCACCGGGCGAGTTCGTCTCGCTGATCGGGCCCTCGGGCTGCGGCAAGTCGACACTGATGCGGCTGGTGGCCGATCTCGAGAGCCCGACGGCGGGGACCGTGCAGGTGTTCGGCAAGACCGCGGCGCGTGCTCGCAAGGACCAGGACTACGGGATCGCCTTCCAGCAGGCGGGACTGTTGGCGTGGCGTACGGTCGCCGGCAACATCGCGGTGCCGCTCGAGCTGCACAAGGTCTCCAAGCGCCGACGGCAGGAGCGGGTCGCCGAGCTCGCCGCCCTGGTCGGGCTGGAGGAGTTCACCGGGCACTACCCCGACCAGCTCTCCGGCGGCATGCAACAGCGGGTGGCGATCGCCCGGGCTCTCGCCGAGCAGCCCCGGCTGCTGCTGATGGACGAGCCGTTCGGCGCGCTCGACGAGATGACCCGCGAGCGGCTCCAGACCGAGCTGTCCCGGCTGGTCCGCGAGACCGGCGCCGCGGTCGTGTTCGTCACCCACTCGATCCCGGAGGCGGTCTTCCTCTCCGAGCGGGTGGTGGTGATGTCGCCGCGGCCGGGCCGGATCACCCGGATCGTCGAGACCGGCCTCGGTCCCGAGGTGGTCCGCAACGAGGGGCTGCGCGAGTCGGAGCGCTTCTACGAGCTGGTCACCGAGGTCCGCGAGGCGCTGCACGCCGGACCCGTCTCCGGCCCCGTCTCCGGACCCGCCTCCGGAGCGGGCTCATGACGCTGTCGCCCACGCGCCTGCTCGCCCCGCTGGTCGTGGGGCTCATCGGCCTGACCCTGTGGACGCTCACCGTCGACGTGCTCGGCATCGGCACCTTCTTCCTCCCCGGTCCCGGTGAGGTCGTCACCGCACTCGGTGAGAGCTGGGCGCCGATCCGCGCCGCCTTCTGGGTCACCGCGGCCAACGCGCTGTGGGGCTTGGCCGCCGGCGCGGTCCTCGGCGTGGCGCTCGCCGGCGTGGCCGCCGCGACCCGGCTCTTCGACGGCATGCTCGGCCCCCTGGTCGCGATCATCGCGGTCATCCCGATCGTCGCGATCGCGCCGCTGCTCTACACGATGCTCGGCACCGACCAGGAGACCCCGCGGCGCATCATCGGCGCGATCGCCGCGTTCGTACCGGTCTTCGTCAACACCCTCCGCGGCCTGCGGCAGACCACTCCCCTGCAGCGCGACCTGATGAGGACGTACGCCGCCGGGCCGGTGCAGCGCTTCCGCACCGTGACGCTGCCGGTCGCGGTGCCCTACACCCTCACCGGGCTGCGCCTGGCCGGGTCGCTGGCCGTCATCTCGGCGCTGGTCGCGGAGTACTTCGGCGGGGTCAACAACGGTCTCGGCAGCGCCATCAAGAACGCCGCGACCTCCAACCATGCCCGGGCATTCGCGTACGTCGGGGGCGCGATCGTGCTCGGACTGCTGGTCTTCGCGCTCACGGCCGCACTGGAGCGGCTCGCGCGCAGGGCCTATCCGTCAGGAGAGAGCCGCTAGGCGGCGTACGGCCTCCTTCTCGCAGTGTGGCGCGGAGGTGGTCCCGACAAGCTCGACCACCGGAGGAGAAATGAACAGTTTCATACGACAAGGACTCGCTGCCGCGGCCGCCGTGGCACTGACGTTGGGGCTCGCCGCGTGCGGCGGCTCCGGGAGCGAGGGTGACGGCGAGGGCGACCTGACCCAGGTCAAGCTGCAGCTGCAGTGGCTGCCGCAGTCACAGTTCGCCGGCTACTACGCGGCGTTGGACCAAGGCTTCTTCGAGGACGAGGGCCTCGAGGTCGAGATCATCCCCTCGGGTGGCGACATCGTGCCGCAGGACGCCCTGGCCAACGGCGACGTCGACTACGCGGTCGCCTGGGTGCCGAAGGTGCTGGGCTCGATCGAGGGCGGCGCCAACCTGACCAACGTCGCCCAGATCTTCCAGCGCTCGGGCACGCTGCAGGTCTCCTGGGCGGACTCCGGTATCGAGTCCGTCGCGGACTTCGAGGGCAAGAAGATCGGTTCGTGGGGCTTCGGCAACGAGTGGGAGATCTTCGCCGCGATGGCCGCCGAGGGGCTGGACTCCAAGTCCGTCTCGATCGTCACCCAGGACTTCAACATGAACGCGTTCCTGCAGGGTGACATCGACGCGGCACAGGCGATGACCTACAACGAGTACGCCCAGCTGCTGGAGGCCGAGAACCCCGAGACCGGGGAGCTCTACCAGCCTGCCGACTTCAACGTCATCTCCTACGAGGACACCGAGGGCGCGATGCTCCAGGACGCGCTGTGGGCCGACACCGAGCGGCTCTCCTCCGACGCCGACTACGAGGAGACGACCGTCAAGTTCCTCAAGGCGGTCGTCAAGGGCTGGGCCTACGCCCGCGACAACGCCGAGGACGTCGCCCCGACCATGGCCGAGCACGAGTCCACCTGGGGTCCCTCGCACGAGCTGTGGATGCTCAACGAGACCAACAAGCTCATCTGGCCGGCCGAGAACGGGGTCGGGGTCATCGACGAGGCGGCCTGGAAGCAGACCGTCGACGGCGCGCTCTCGGCGACCAACGAGAAGGGCGAGAAGCTGATCACCAAGGCGCCGCCGGAGACGGCCTACTCCAACGAGTACATCGAGAAGGCGCTCGACGAGCTCGGCGACGAGGTCGACACCCAGGGCACCGACTTCACGCCCATCGAGGTGGAGGTCACCGCCGGTGGCGCGTGATTCAGTCGTATATGGCACCTCATTGTAACGAAAACGTAGCCGTCGACCTAATATACCGTCGTAATCAGTACTCCGGTTCGGCGGCTACGTTGCCGTTTCCGGCGTAGAGTGAGGATCCAGATCATGTCCGCCCACGCACCCCAGGGGACAGCCTTGACCAGCGCCGAAACCACGTCAGCGGGGGTCACCCCCGACCCCGCCCTCGATGCCCGCGCCTACGATCTCGACCGGGCACACGTCTTCCACTCCTGGTCCGCCCAGGCGTCGCTGAAACCGCTGGTCATCGCCGGCGGCCAGGGTTCGCGGGTGTGGGACCACTCGGGACGTACGTATCTGGACTTCTCCTGCCAGCTGGTCAACACCAACATCGGCCACCAGCACCCCAAGGTGGTGGAGGCGATCAAGAAGCAGGCCGAGACGCTGACCACGATCGCGCCGACGACCGCCAACCTGACCCGTGGCGAGGCCGCCGAGCGGATCACCGACATCGCGCCGGTGGGCTTCAACAAGGTCTTCTTCACCAACGCCGGTGCCGACGCGGTCGAGAACGCGATCCGGATGGCGCGCCTCCACACCGGCCGCGACAAGGTGCTCTCGACCTACCGCTCCTACCACGGCAACACCGGTGCGGCGATCGTCGCGACGGGCGACTGGCGCAGGATCCCGAACGAGTACGCTCGCGGCCACGTCCACTTCTTCGGCCCCTACCTCTACCGCTCGGAGTTCTGGGCGACCACGCCGGAGCAGGAGTCCGAGCGCGCGCTGCGCCACCTGCGCCGGGTCATCGAGTCCGAGGGGCCGGCATCGATCGCGGCGATCCTGCTCGAGACCATCCCCGGCACCGCCGGGATCATGATCCCGCCGCCGGGCTACCTTCCCGGGGTCAGGGCGCTGGCCGACGAGTTCGGGATCATGCTCATCCTCGACGAGGTCATGGCCGGCTTCGGCCGCACCGGCGAGTGGCTCGCCCTGGACGCCTACGACGTCGTCCCCGACCTGATCACCTTCGCCAAGGGGGTCAACTCCGGCTACGTACCCGCCGGCGGGGTGATCATCTCCGACCCGGTCGCGGCGACCTTCGACGACCGGGTCTTCCCCGGCGGGCTCACCTACTCCGGCCACCCACTCGCGATGGCGTCGATCGTGGCGACCATCGAGGCGATGAACGAGGAGGGCATCGTCGACAACGCCGCGACGATCGGCACCGACCACATCGCCCCCGGCCTCGCCTCGCTGGCCGAGAAGCACGACGTCATCGGCGAGGTACGCGGCACCGGGGTCTTCTGGGCCCTCGAGCTCGTCACCGACCGCGGGACGCGCGAGCCGCTCCCGGCCGCGACGATGGGCCGGATCAAGTCCGAGCTGATCGCCCGCAACCTGATCCCGTTCACCATGGAGAACCGCATCCACGTGGTGCCCCCGTGCGTCGTCACGCCCGACGAGGTCGCTGAGGCGATCTCGATCTACGACGACGTGCTCGGCTCCCTGTAAGCAGCTCAGTAAGGACGCATGACATGACCGACCTCCCCATCCTCGACCACTGGATCGGCGGGGCCACCAACCCCGGCACCGGCACCCGCCTCGGCGACGTCTACAACCCGGCTCTCGGCACCGTCCAGAAACGCGTACGCTTCGCCGCGGCCGCCGATGTCGACGCCGCCGTCTCCGCGGCCAAGAAGGCGTTCGAAGAGTGGAGCGAGACCTCGCTGACGCGGCGTACGGCCGTGCTCTTCAAGTTCCGCGAGCTGCTCAACGCCCGCAAGGGCGAGCTCGCCGAGATCCTGACCGCCGAGCACGGCAAGGTGCTCTCCGACGCCGCCGGCGAGATCGCCCGCGGGCTCGAGGTCGTCGAGTTCGCCTGCGGGCTCTCCCACCTGCTCAAGGGCACGGTCTCCGAGCAGGTCTCCTCCGGCGTGGACGTGACCACGCTCAAGCAGCCGCTCGGCGTGGTGGGCATCATCAGCCCGTTCAACTTTCCCGCCATGGTGCCGATGTGGTTCTTCCCGATCGCGATCGCTGCCGGCAACGCGGTCGTGGTCAAGCCCTCGGAGAAGGACCCGACCGCGTCCAGCTGGATCGCGGAGCTGTGGTCCGAGGCAGGGCTGCCCGACGGCGTCTACAACGTCGTGCACGGCGACAAGGAGGCGGTCGACGCGCTCCTCGACAACCCCGACGTCGCCTCGATCTCCTTCGTCGGCTCCACCCCGATCGCCCGCTACGTCTACGAGCGCGGCACCGCCGCCGGCAAGCGGGTCCAAGCGCTCGGCGGCGCCAAGAACCACATGCTCGTGCTGCCCGACGCCGACCTCGACCTGGTCGCCGACTCGGCGGTCAACGCGGGCTTCGGGTCGGCCGGCGAGCGCTGCATGGCGATCTCCGTCGTGCTCGCGGTCGACTCGGTGGCCGACAGCCTGATCTCGAAGATCACCTCGCGGATGGCCACGCTCAAGACCGGCGACGGCACCCGGGGCACCGACATGGGACCGCTCATCACCGGCGCCCACCGCGACAAGGTGGCTGCGTACGTCGACGTGGCTGCCACCGACGGGGCCGAGGTCGTCGTCGACGGTCGCGGGATCGAGGTGGACGGCGACCCGAACGGGTTCTGGGTCGGACCGACGCTGGTCGACCGGGTCCCCACGACGTCCACCGTCTACACCGAGGAGATCTTCGGCCCGGTGCTCTCGGTCGTCCGCGTCTCCGGCTACGAGGAGGGCCTGGAGCTGATCAACTCCGGTCAGTTCGGCAACGGCACCGCGATCTTCACCAACGACGGCGGCGCCGCCCGGCGGTTCCAGCGTGAGGTGCAGGTCGGAATGGTCGGCGTGAACGTACCGATCCCGGTGCCTGTCGCCTACCACTCCTTCGGCGGGTGGAAGGCGTCGCTGTTCGGGAACGCGAAGGCGTACGGCCCGGCGGGGCTGGACTTCTTCACCCGGGAGAAGGCGGTCACCACCCGGTGGCTGGACCCCTCGCACGGCGGGATCAACCTGGGGTTCCCGCAGAACTCCTAGGCCCAGTAGTCGTAGTCGTCCTCGGGGCTGCCTGCGTCGTGCTTCTGCTCGGCGTAGTCGGCCTCGTCGACGTCGTCCGGCGTCGAGGTCACCGTCTCCTCGGCGTCCAGCGGCGCCTCGTCGTCGACGGCCTCCTCCACGACGTCGGTCGCCTGCTCCTCCAGGTCTGCCTCTGCTGCGTGCTCGGTCATCCGTCCTCCCCAGGTGGATCCGTGTGCTCGATCTCCAGTAGACCACCGCCGCGCGGGTGCCGCCACGGATGGCCGGGACGAGCGACCGCGGTCACCCGCGGCCTGATGGTTCCTGGATCAGCTCCTTGAGCGAAACGGTCACGTCCTTGGCCCGGGCACGGTCGATGCCGTGTCCCTTGTCGAGCGCGCGCCGCACGAGCATGAAGTCGCGAGGGTTGTTGGCCACCTCAGCGGCAATCAGCCTGCCCTGCCGGAAATAGAGGACCGTGAGTCGGTCCCCCGCACGACGGACCACATGGTCGTCATAGCCGTCGGAGATTCCGACCATCTGGATCTTGAGGTCGCCTTGGTCGGACCAGAACCACGGAGTGACCGGATCCGGGGGGTCCAGCCCCAAGAGAGCGCAGGCGGCCGCCTTGCCCTGTTCGACTGCGTTGTGCACAGACTCGATACCCAGCAGCGTGTCCTCGCGGTGGGGGTGCTGCTGGACGGTGCAGTCCCCCATCGCGACCACTCCAGGGCGGCTGGTCCGGCCCGCCGCGTCGACCACGACGCCACGCTGACAGTGGAGGCCGGCACTCTGAGCGAGCGCGATGTCGGGTACTGCGCCGATACCCACGACCACCAAGCTCGCGGGCAGGATCCTGCCATCGCCGAGCTCGACCCCGGTCACGGCTCCGTCACTTGCCTGCAGCCCGGCGACGGAGGTGTCGAGGAGGACCTCGATACCCGCGTCACGATGGAACTCGAGGCAGTGCTCGGACAGCGGCGGGGCGCACAACCGTTGCAGCAGCCGGCTCATCGTCTCCACGACGGTCACCGATGCACCACGGCTCCGCGCGGTCGCCGCGACCTCGAGCCCGATGAAGCCGCCCCCGATCACAACCACCTCGGGAGAGCCATCGAGCGCATCCCGCAGAGCGATGGCATCACCCATGCCCCGAAGCGTGTGCACGCCACCGAGTCCCGGAGGGACTCCCGGGAGGGGGCGGGCGGTGGCGCCGGTCGCCAACGCGAGGCCGCTATAGCTGACCAGGCTTCCGTCGTCGAGCGTCGCGACACCACCGCCGCCGTTCATACAGAGCCCGAGTTCTCCCACCCGGCGACCGGTCCGCACCTCGATGTCCCGCTCTGCGAAGAACTCCGCCGCGCGAAGCTGCAGCGACTCTTCGTCCTCGGTGCCCTTGAGGAAGCCCTTGGAGAGGGGAGGCCGCTGATAAGGCAGGTACGTCTCAGCACCGACGATGGTGACAGCCTCACGGTAGCCGAACGTCCTCAGCTGCGTGGCCAAGGCGAGACCTGCCTCGCCTCCTCCGACAACAAGGATGCCGGTGCGCTGTTCTGATGCCGTGTGCTGAGTCATGTCACTGCTCCGGGGCGATGGTGACCTCGAGCCCATCGTGCTCGTCGGTCAGCCGGATCTGACAGGACAGACGACTGTGAGGTTGCCGTGGTGACTCGGCGTCATCGAGCATCTCGTCCTCGAAGTCAGCCGCGATCCCGGTCCGGTCGAGCCAGGCCGGGTCCACGAACACGTGACAGGTCGCGCAGGACAGGGCCCCACCGCATTCGGCCACGATGCCGGGGACACCGTGCTTGATCGCTGTCTCCATGACGGAAGCGCCGGTCCGCGCCTCCACGGCGTGGCTCGTCCTGTCCGGGGCGTGGTAGATGACTTTCGGCATGACTGGTCCCTGTGACTCGTGCTGTTGGCTCAGAAGTTCTCGAAGTACTCGCGGTGTTCCCAATCGGTGACACCGTTGACGTACTTGTCCTCGTCGGGGTGCTCGCCTACCCAGGCGTCGTACCGGGCCACCTCGCTGCGCTTCATCGTCACGAAGTAGTCGATGAAGCTGTCCCCGAACGCCTTCCGGTAGAAGGTGTCGCCTTCGAGCGCGGACACTGCGTCGGCCAGCGTGACCGGAAGCTGCTCGACCTCGGCGCTGTAGGGGTCCTCGCTGATCGGTCCGGGGTCGATCCGGTTGGTGATGCCGTCGTGACCCGCCGCAGCCTGCGCCGCGAGGTAGAGGTAGGGATTCGCCGCCGAGTCACCGACCCGGTTCTCGACATGGGACGCAGAATCGTTGGGGGCACTGATGACACGCATCATGGCGGCGCGGTTGTCCTGCCCCCAGGTGAGCCGGTCCGGAGCCAGGGAGTACGGGCGACGCCGGCGGTAGCCGTTGATCGTCGGCGTCGTGAACGCAGAAGCGGCGACGCCGTGGGCGAGCGTGCCGCCGACGTAGTGACGTCCCAGCTCCGAGAGTGGGGCGTCGTCTGTCGGCACCATCAGGTTGCGGCCGGTGCCGGCGTCGACGACCGAGGTGTGCAGATGCCACCCGCTGGCGTAGAAGCCGGCGATGGCCGGCGTGCACATGAACGAGGCCAGGTAGCCCTGGCGCTTTGCGATCTGCTTGGTCGCCATCCGGAACAACGCGGCGGAGTCGGCCGCGGCGATCCCCTCCAGCACGTCGAAGGTCGTTTCCACCTGGCTGGGTGCCCACTCGTCGTCGATCGAGCGCAGCGGCAGGCCCATCTGCTCCAGCGCCCGGCGGATGGGCCTCAGTACGTCGTCGATCTCATCGAGGTGATCCATGAGCAGGTAGTTGTAGCCCCGTGCCACTGGTGCCACGAGCGGCGGATCGGCCGGAGATCCCGGCGCACCCAGCGAACCGTGGCTGAGGCCGTCGTCGATCACGCGGGTGAGGTACCACTCCATCTCGATGCCTGAGATCAGGCTGTAGCCGCTGCTGGCGAACTCCGACAGGGTGTTCTTCAGGATGGTCCGAGGAGCGAGCGGGAACGGCTTTCCGTTGGCCATGTAGAGGTCACAGAACACCACGGCGGTCTTCTCGACCCATGGAAGTACCCGGAAGGTACCGGGGTCGGGCACCATCTTCACGTTCGGCGAACCACCCAGACCCTCGATGGAGAAACCACCGTCCGGGGTGAACGGATTGAAGACGATCGCGTTGGCCGGATCGAAGAAGAACGGCGCCATGGTGATATCGGTCCCGGACTCGAGCGCGGCAAGATATGCCGCCTTGGTCAACGCCTTGCCACGCAGGAGACCGTGCTGGTCGGGCCAGACGAGCCGCACGATCTCGATCCCCTCGCGGTTGACGGTCTCGATGGATCGCTCCGCCTCGGCGAGCTGATCGGCGGAGTGGATGGCGTACTTGCGGACGAACTTGTCGGACATGGGGTCTCCTTTGGTGGTGGTCTAGAGAGATTGGTCTGGACGGAGCGAGCTACGCCCCATCCATCGAGCGATGACACGCATGCCGTCTTCCCACGCGCGCAGTTCTTCGGCGTTCTCCTTGTGCAAGAGGTCGACGTCGATCTCCCAGCGGGTCAGCTTCACGGTCTCGGCCTCGAGCAGGGACCTCACGCCGGATCGGTCGAGCTCGGGGTGGAACTGGAGGGCCAGCGAGTCGCCCAGTCGCCAGGCCTGCGGATACCTGTCCGTGGTGGCGAGCAGGGTCGCGCCCGCCGGAGGACGGAAGGTGTCGGAGTGGAACGCGAAGTGGCGGCCGGCGATCCCGGCCCCCTCCCCGGTCACTGGCAGCACATCGATGAAGCCGCATTCGAGTCCCGAATCGCCCGGGAGCGCCTTGCCACCCAGTGCGGCAGCGAGCAGCTGGGAGCCCAGGCAGATACCCAGAACCGGAACCCGTGCGCGGTGGGCGGAAGCGACGAAGGCGATCTCGTCGGCCAGGTACGGGTGCCGTGCGAGGTGGTACGCACTCTGCGGACCGCCCAGCACGACCACCCCTGCGTAGTCCACAACCGTGGCCGGCAGCCGTTCGCCGAGAAACGGTCGCACCACGTGCAGTACGAGACCGTGCAACCGGGCAGCCGACTCGAGACTCTTGAGCGACAGCCGGGCGACGTGCCCGATCACGAGGATCGTCGGCGCAGTCATCGTTGGGTCCTCGGCTCGATCCTGGTGGTCCACGGTTCCCAGTGGTCCACGCCGGCCAATGCCGCGAGCAGCTCGGCCGCACGTGTCCGATCGACGGCGACCCAGGTGCCGTCCGGGTGCACCCCGTACGGCGTGAAGTCCCACAGCTGGAGCTGCTTGACCTGCTGGATGATCGGCCGCATGGACGCGATCTCGTGCTCCAGCCGGTCCAGCCGGAGCCGCAGCAGAGCGTTCTCGCGCTGCAGCTCGGCGACACGGTCCTCAGAGGATGGCGATGTCATGGCTCAGAACACCAGGGTGAGGTTCTCGTGGTACTGCTCCGAGTCGAGCAGGTTGGCCCGCTTGACCTTGATCCGCCAGCCCTGCTCGGTCTGGACCAACGCGTGGGCGTACCAGCCCGCATAGACCTTGGTGGCACCCGCGCGGAACTCGTAGACCGCGAAGTTCGACCGGACCAACCGTGACCCCGGCGCGACGTCGAGCACCTCCACGTTGCTGATCAGGTGCCGTGTCCGCGAGGCCGGGATCTGGCTATAGGCCAGGCCCGTCCGCAGCCAGTAGACCCGGTCGGTGAGCCGTCGTCGATCGTCGAACGCGTGCGAGACCTCGGTCTGCGGGTCGCCGCCTCCCGGGGTGATCGGTACCCAGTAGAGACATTCGTCGCTGAACAGCTCGAGCCAGTGGTTGAACCGGCCCTCGTCGATCAGCCGAGCCTCCCGGGACAGAAAGGCGGTCGCCTCGTGCAGAACGGCGGGTTCGGACTCCGGCCAGTCGTCGTCGAACAGTTCGCGGAGCCGGGCCAGCTCGGAGTAGTAGTCCGCGTCCATGTAGTAGGACCACGACGACGTGTCGGCGTACTGATTCCGGGCGTTCACACCGGGCTCCCTTCCATCAGCCGGACCCACTCTTCGTAGTAGCGGCGCATGTGCAGCTCGTCGGTGACGGCGGTCTTGACGACGCCGTCCTCGGTGATCTCCTGCCAGCCGGTGCCGAGACCGCGGTTCATCAGGATCCACTCCTCCTCCACGACCGCCAGCCCACGCTGGACCTCTTCGAAGTTGGCCTGGTCATCGGGCTCGCCGAAGGCCGGGAAGTCTTCCTGGGTGCGCATCCGGAGCGTGTTCACCTCATCCGGGGCGCCGCCGGCCATGGTGGCGTGCCAGGTCAGCTGGGTGCGGTCGACGGCCAGCGGCTCCACCACCTGGATCTGATTCCCGATGATGAGCAGGTTCGGGAAGATGCTCAGGTTGATCTGGGAGCCCACGCACAAGTCCAACAGCGTGTCGGCGTCGTCGGGGTACTGCTCACGGATCAGCTCTTCGAACTTCTCCCGGCCCGGTTGCGGTCGCTGGTTGGCCCAAAAGCTGCCCGGTCCGCCATAGGCCGGACGCTGGTCGATGACGCTGTGCCCGTGACCGAGTGCGTACGCCTTCATCGGGCCGTCGTCGGGGGTCTTCCCGAAGTAGGACATGTCCTTGGCGTCACCCATCCGCGAGGCCATCTCCAGCAAGGACCGGTGTGAGAACGACGGGTGATAACCATCGCCGGCGTTGTCGTACGCGAGCTTCCAGTTGCCACGAACCCCCATCCGGTGCGCGGCGCTGCGGACGATGATCTCGCCGCCCGGCGCACGGTCGATCCAGTAGTCCAGCCAACCGAGCACCGGCCCGAGCCACTCCTTCAGTGACATGGCCTCGTCGTTGAGGGTGCCGAAGATGAAGCCGCGGTAGCTCTCGATCCGATTGACCGTACGCAGGCCGAACTGCGCCTTGTCGAAGTCCGGGCCGTAGCCCTCTGGCCACGGCACGCCCACCAGCTCACCGGTGTTGCGGAAGGTCCATCCGTGGTAGGGGCACTGGAAGCTCTTTGCCGTGCCCGACTCGTCCCGACACAGCGTTGCACCGCGATGCGCACACCGGTTGAAGATGCCGCGGATCTCGCCGTTGCGGTCTCGTGTGAGGATGAGCGGGCGCTGGCCCATGTTCACTGAGAGGTAGGAGTTCGGCTCCGGAAGCTGGCTCTCGTGGGCCAGGTACACCCACGACTCCCCGCCGAAGACCTTCACCATCTCCTCGGCGAAGATCGACGGGTCGGTGTAGAGCGTCCGGTGCACCCTGTCCGCGCGGACCAGGGAGTTCCACCGGCCCTGCTGCTGAGCGGACTCCACAACCGGAACCCGGTCCCGAGTCGAATGCTGCGAGTTGACCATCTGCCCTCCTGTTCAATCCGGCTGCCGGTGGGGCACCGGAGCAAGCTCGCATAAGCGTGCTCCCGCTGGATTGCACAGAAAAGACCAAAGAACTTACATCAGGACATCCCCGTCCGAGGGTCTCCGGACGGATTCGCCGATCAGCGCAATGGCGTCGGTCAGATCCATCGCGACGTCAACCACAGGCCCCGATTGATCGGTCTCCACGCAGCCAGAGGCCGACAGGTGACGTGTCATGGCCTGGACCGCTGCAGCGGCGTCCTGGTTCCGTACTGCGACGACCACCTCATCCAGGTGAGCGACCAACACACTGGAGGAGACCGAGTCCAGCTCGAAGGCGCATTCCCGAAATGCCACGATCGTCGCGTTCAGGAAGGCCACTGTGAGGGGATTGTGCGAACACTGCGCCAGCCACCGATGGAGGGCAAGGTCGTAGCTCAGTGCATCGTCGCGCGCCCAGTCTTCCGGCGACGCGCTCGGTCTGGTCTTCTCCAGCTCATCCAGACGCTCCAGGTCCTCGGACCTGCGCTCGCGGCTCGCCCGCACGACGTTGAACACCTCGATGCCGAAGCGGGCTTCTCGTAGCTCGCGGTGGCTCAGCTCTGTCGCCGCCAGCGAGAGGGTGAGGTTCTCCCCGAGACCGTGCGCGAGCAAGGAGGGCTCCTCATATGTGACGTAGGTGCCGCCGCCGCGACCTCGCCGCGTCGTGATCGCTCCGACGTCACGCAACGACCGAAGAGCCAAGCGGACGGTGGGACGGCTCACCCCGAACGTCTCCGCCAGATCTTCCTCCGCGGGGAGCCGGGTCCCCGGCGTCAGCGATCCGTCGAGGATCGAGCGCCTGATCGCCGCGGCGACCTGTTGCGGAGCTGACTGGATCCTCGATGCGATGAGAGGTATCGATTCGTTCACCGCCACACTCCAAACAGTTCGATGGCCGCCGTGCTCAACATACGCCACCTGGAAGGTGGGCTTCCCGAAGGCTGGGTGCTCCTCGGATTCAGCCGCGACCGGGGACCCAACGGATTTGACCACGCGAACCGAAGCTGGTTCCCCGGCTACGATCCGGTCCCATGCGCACCGAGAACCCGGCCCGCGAAGCTCCCGGATCGACGTGGGCTCGCAGCTACGACTACACCGCGCGCGAGCTCGTGCGACCACGTTCCGTGGAGGACGTACGCGACCTCGTGCGGCGCGAGCCGCGGCTGCGCGCACTGGGGTCCCGGCACTCCTTCACCGACCTCGCGGACACACCGGGGGTGCTGGTGTCGCTCGACGGCCTGGAGGAGTCACCGAGCCTGGTCGGCGATGTCGTCCGGGTGCCTGGTGGGATGCGCTACGGCGAGCTCGCCGCCTGGCTGCAGGAGCGCGGGCGGGCGCTGCCCAACCTCGCCTCGCTCCCCCACATCTCCGTCGCCGGCGCGGTCGCGACCGGCACTCATGGCTCGGGGGTCGGCAACGGCTCGCTGGCCACCTCCGTGACCGCGTTGGAGATCGTCGACGGCCGCGGCGACCTGGTGCGCCTCTCGGCCGGGGAACCCGACTTCGCCGGGGCCGTCGTCGGCCTCGGTGCCCTGGGGATCGTGACCCATATCGAGCTGCTGACCTCGCCGACCTACCAGGTCGCGCAGACGGTCCACGAGGGTCTCACCTACGCTGACCTGCGAGAACACCTCACCGAGATCCTCGGCGCGGCCTACTCGGTGTCGATCTTCACGCGGTGGACCGACGAACCGGACGGGGCGGTCGCCCGGGTCTGGGTGAAGTCGCGCTCGACGACGCCGGATCTCCCCGGGACGGTGCTCGCGACCCGGCCGCGGCACGTCGTCCCCAGTCTCGACCCGGCGCCGTGCACCGAGCAGCTCGGCGTACCTGGACCGTGGCACGAACGGCTGCCCCACTTCCGGCTCGACTTCCAGCCGAGCGTCGGCGCTGAGCTGCAGAGCGAGTACCTGGTGCCGCTCGATCGCGCGCAGGAGGCGGTCGATGCCGTCCGGTCGCTCGCCGACCGCGTCCGGCCGCTGCTGCAGGTCGCTGAGATCCGTGCCGTCGCCGCCGACGACCTCTGGCTCTCCCCCGCCTACGGAACCGACACGTTGGCGCTGCACTTCACCTGGAACGCCGACCCTGCCGGCGTCCGCGAGCTCCTACCCGACCTGGAGGAACGGCTTCCGGCGGGCACCCGGCCGCACTGGGGCAAACTCTTCGCGACCATGGACCCCGGCGCGGAGTTCCCGCGCTGGGACGACTTCCGGGACCTCGTCCGCCGCTTCGACCCGGACCGCCGGTTCTGGAACGGCTGGTTGGAGCGGGTGTTCGGCTCTGCCGGGGTAGTTGGGGGGGGGGGGGGGGGTGTAATGTGGAGCAAAATAGTCGAGAAGAGAGCCACCAACAACAAAAAAACCACAACGAAACGAAAACCCAGGGGGGGGGGGAG
>NZ_JBIWNX010000004.1:0-72037 GCF_044767415.1 Nocardioides sp. NPDC101246 | reverse complement strand
CGGACCACCTATGAGCCGGTCGCAGCCACCGTGGCCGTCGGCGACCCGGTCGCGGGGGGGGGGGGGGGGGGGGGGGGGGGGGGGGGGGGGGCCCCCCCCGCCCCCCCCCCGCCCCCCCCCCCGCCCCGCCCCCCCCCCCACTACCCCTTCACGCTCAGTCCTCGACGAACTGCCGGTGGTTGCGGATCACCTCGGCGATGATCACGTTGAGGATCTTCTCGGCGAACTCGGGGTCGAGGCCGGCGTCGTCGGAGAGCCGGCGGAGTCGCTCGATCTGGACCGCCTCGCGGCTGGGGTCGGCCGGCGGGAAGCCCGCGCGCGCCTTCAGCCGGCCGACCTGCTCGGTGCACTTGAAGCGCTCGGCGAGAAGGTGGACAAGGGCGGCGTCGAGGTTGTCGATGCTGCCGCGCAGGCGCAGGAGCTCGTCGTGGGCGTCTTCGGTCACAGCGCTATCAAACCCGATGCGAGCACCGGAGCACGGACGAGTCTTACTCGCCGGACTCCTTCGAGGACTGCTCGGCAAGCGCCTTGTCGATGTCGAGGTCGACGACGGCGTCGATGACCTGCTTGAGCGCGGGCGCGGGGAGCGCACCGGGCTGGGAGAAGACGAGGTTGCCCTTCTTGAAGGCCATCAGCGTCGGGATCGAGGTGATGTTGGCGGCACCGGCGAGCGCCTGCTCGGCCTCGGTGTCGACCTTCCCGAAGACGATCTGGGGGTGCTCCTCGGAGGCGGCGTCGTAGACGGGCGCGAACTGGCGGCACGGGCCGCACCAGGACGCCCAGAAGTCGACGAGGACGATCTCGTTGTCGGTGACGGTGCTCTCGAAGTTCTCTGCGCCGAGCTCGACGGTGGGCATGGGGCTCTCACTTCCGGTGTGGGTGGGTGCGCGCCGGATCGGCAGGCACGTACGTCTCAACGCACGTGCGCCACCGAGGATTCCCCGTGCGGATACCTCGTGGGGTCAGGGAAGGCGCTTGGCCTTCGGCCCGATGTGCCGCTCGATGCGGTTGCGTGGCTGCCCGGTCAGCTTGGCGACGATCGGAACCCGGTACACGTATCCACCGACAGCCGCTGCGATGACCAGCAAGATAATCCAGAACATGTGATCCAGCGTACGCCGCACCACCCAGGCCCCACCTCAGGATTGTCCCTGAGATGGGGCCCGAATCGGTGTCAGGCGGCGCGCCGGCCGCGGCGGCCGGACTCGCGCTTGCGGAGGGCGTCGGTGAGCAGCGAGACCAGGGCCTCGAGCTGCACGTCGGCGGAGTCGGTGACCTCCTCGTCGGAGCCGTCCAGGGCACGAGCCGCGAGGCCTGCCTTGGAGTCGATCAGCTCGGCGATCCGGGTGTCGATGGTCTGCGAGGCGATGATGCGCCAGGCGGTGACCGGCTCGGTCTGGCCGATGCGGTGGACGCGGTCGATCGCCTGGGTCTGCTCGGCGTCGGTCCAGGAGAGCTCGGCCAGGATCAGGTTGGAGGCGGCCTGCAGGTTCACGCCGACACCGGCGGCGGTGAGCGAGCAGACGATGATCTTGACCTCGGGGTCGTTCATGAACTCGTCGATGGCCTTCTCGCGCGCCTTCGAGGTCTGGTCACCGCGGATCGTGGAGTAGCGGATGCCGCGCTCCTCGAAGAGCTTCTGCGCGGTGTCCATCACCTCGATGTGCTTGGCGAAGAAGACGACCTTGCCGACGTTGCGCGCCAGCTGGGCGGCGTAGTCGGCGGCCAAGGAGGCCTTCGCACGACCGATGCGGCGCATCATGCCGAAGACGTTCTCGCCGGTGGAGGCGTCCTGGTCCTCACGCTCCCAGGTGGCGACGCGGCGGATCAGCTCGAGGTCGAGCTCGCCCGGCGCCGGCTTGGCACCGGTCACCCGGGTCTCGATCGCGGTGTCGTAACGCTGCATCATCCGCTTGGCCAGCTCGGCCTCGGCGGCCCGGATCGAGCGGCCCTCGGCGTCGTCGAGCTCGACCGGCAGGTCGGCCACGCGGCGCGCCGGGATGTCGCTGGCGACATCGATCTTGCGGCGGCGCACGATGCCCTGGTTGACCACGACCCGGCGGGCGGCGCCGTAGAAGCTGTTGTCCTGCGGGGTCAGCCCGGTCTCCTCGAGCCCCTCGAGCAGGCCGCCGCGCGGCTTGACGTCGTCGATCCAGCCGAGGAACTGCCAGATCGCCCGGAAGTCCTCGATGTCGTTGATCAGCGGGGTGCCGGTCAGCGCCATCAACAGCGGGTTGGCCGTACGCTGCCGGATCTTCTCCGAGAGGGCCAGCACGTGCTGGGAGCGCTGGGAGGACTTGTTCTTGATGAAGTGGGCCTCGTCGACGACCATGCCCTTGAAGCCGAACTCGCCGAGCCAGCCGACGTGGCGGTCGAGGATCTCGTAGTTGACCACGACGATGTCGGCGAAGCCGTCGATGTCCTCGCCGTTGCCGTGCACGACGGTGGCCTTCTTGGACGGCGTCCAGAGGTCGACCTCGCGCGCCCAGTTGGCCTTGACGACGTTGGGTACGACCACGAGCAGCGGGTAGGCGCCCGCCGCCTCGGCGGCCAGCAGAGCCTGCGCGGTCTTGCCGAGACCGGGCTCGTCGGCCAGCAGGTAGGAGCGGTGGCCCTCGGCCGCCGAGGCGACCAGCTGAGCCTGGTGGTGCATGAGCTCGCGGGTGCCGGGCGCGTCGATGTGGCCGGGGCCGTAGGCGGGCGGCTCGGGCAGCGGCATGCAGGACGGACCGGAGTCGGCGTACTCGAAGCTTCGGAACAGCGGCCCGAGGAGCTCCCAGCCGGACAGGCGGCGGGCGTGCACCGGCGGGCGGGCGTTGGTGAAGTCGGGCACCAGGAACGGGTTGGAGAGCTGGCGCTGGACGACGCTCGTCGGGACCACGCGCTTGTCGGGGACCACGACGGCGGGCGTCTCGTCCTCGTCCTCCTCCTCGTCCTCCGGCACGTCGACGCCACCACGGGCCATCAGCTCGTGCTTGAGGTCGACGGCGGCATCGGAGATCTCGGCGTCCTCGGCGAGGAGCTCGAACAGGCGCGAGTCCATGGTCGCGGTCTTGGCGAGGATCGTGGCGATCCCGTCCAGACGCTTGAGCTGCTCGGCGCGGCGGCCCTCGTTGAGGGTCTCGTCCTCGAGCACGCGGTGGCGCTCGTCTCGGGCGAGGAGCGCGACGACCTGGAACTTGGTCCGTACGTCGGGCATGGCCGAGCGGCGCTGCACGGCCGACTCCACCTCGCGGACCACCTGCGCGAGCACCGGAATGATGCCCTCGTTGTCCTTGTGGACGCCCTTGCGGCGACCGTTCTGCCCGGACTTGCCGGCGTTGCCGTTGCTACGCGAACGGCCGGACCGGTTGTTGCGCCGGGTAGCGGCTCCCTGAGCCAACTGAATCCTCCTTGGGGCCACGCACGGGTGAGTGGCATGTCCAAATGCCGACCCTCATCGGCCGGTCGCCCTCCCAGGGCTCACGCAGATCGATGGCAGACGACTGACGACCGCGTACAAACAGCGGATACGCGCGATCGGCGCCTCATCGACCGGGCCAGTGACTCGTTCGGTCCCCACGACGAACGTCCACGAGCCGGGCGCTTGCAGCGAGTGTAACCCCACCCACACCGGTTAGCGGAAGTCTCGTTCCGCGTTTTCTGTCAATTGATCAAACACTGGTGTCGGACGGGCCTCCGAGGAGCCCTGGAACCGGCGTGCCCCGCGACTCAGTCGATCAGGTACTGATCGGCCCAGGCCGAGATGATCCGGGCGGCACGCTGGGCCTGACCCCGCTTGGTGAGGAGGTGGTCGGAGCCCTCCAGCGACACGAAGGACCGCGGGTGGCGGGCGGTGTTGAAGATGTCGGAGGCGTTCTCGATGCCGACAGTGGTGTCGGTGGGGCTGTGCATGACCAGGAGCGGCTTCTTGAGCTGCATGATCTTCTGGCGCAGGTCGGCGCGGCGTACGTCATCGACGAAGGCCTTGCGCAGGGTCAGCGACTTGCCGCCGGCCATCCACGGGGACTCGCCGTCCTCCAGCACCCGGGAGAGCACCGCGTCGTAGTTGTGCTCGACGTGGGCCGGCTGGAAGGGCGCACCGACGGTCGCCACGGCGTCGACCCCGACCGCGTCGTGGGCCGCGGCCAGGACCGCCGCGCCGCCGAAGGAGTGGCCGACGAGCAGCTCGGCCGTGGTGCCACGCTCGGCCATGAATCGGGTGGCCTCGACGGTGTCGGCGACCTTGTGGGTGAACGAGCCGTCGCCCCAGTCGCCCTCGGAGTCACCGAGACCGAGGTTGTCGAAGCGCAGCATCCCGATGCCCTCGGCGGCGAGCTGCTTGCAGATCCGCGCGGCCGCCGGCGATTCCTTCCCGAGGGTGAAGCCGTGGCTGAAGACACCCCAGCCACGGACCTCGCCCTCGGGGAGGTCGATGAGACCGGCCAGCATGGGTCCGGACGTACTCTTGAAGGTCACCTTCTCAGCCACGCCCAGGATTCTCTCAGAATCCGGCGCGACTGCTCGGGTCTGCTCAGCGCTCGACGTAGAACAGACGCTTGTTGAGGAACTCGTCGATCCCGAGCGGGCCGAGCTCGCGGCCGAAGCCGGAGCGCTTGGTGCCGCCGAAGGGGACGTCGGCGCCCTCGCCGGCCGGCGTGTTGACGTTGGCCATGCCGACCTCGAGCTGCTGGGCGACGGCGATCGCGCGGGCCTCGTCGGTGGAGAAGACCGCGCCGCCCAGGCCGTAGTCCACCACGTTGGCCAGCTCGACGGCCTCCTCGTCGGTGCTCACCTTGTAGACGACCGCGACCGGCCCGAAGAGCTCCTCGGTGTAGGCGCGCATCTGCGGGGTGACACCGGTGAGGACGGCGGGAGCGAAGAAGGCGTCGGGGCCGTCGGAGATCCCGCCACCGGCGTGGAGCGTGGCGCCCTTGTCGACGGCGTCCTGGATCTGCTCACGCAGCGCCTCGGCCGCCTTGCGGGCCACCAGCGGGGAGTAGACGGTGTCGTCGCCGTCCTCGCCCTCGAGCGGCTTCATCGCGGAGGCGCGCTTGGTGAGGGCCGCGACGAAGTCGTCGTAGACACCCTCGTTCACGATCATCCGCTTGTTGCCGTTGCACACCTGGCCGACGTTCTCCATCCGGGTCGCCCAGGCGGTCTCGGCGGCCTCGTCGATGTCGTCGGAGTCGAGGATGATGTAGGGGTCGGAGCCGCCGAGCTCGAGGACGACCTTCTTCAGGTTGCGGCCGGCGGCCTCGGCGACCGCCGTGCCGGCACGCTCGGAGCCGGTCAGCGAGACCGCTCGGACCCGCGGGTCGCCGATCATCGTGGCGATCTGCTCGTGGGTGGCGTAGAGGTTCTGGTAGACGCCCTCGGGAAGCCCGGCCTCCTCGAAGATCTTCGCGATCGCGGCCGAAGAGCGCGGGCAGTTCTCGGCGTGCTTGAGGATGACGGTGTTGCCGGCGACCAGGTTGGGCGCGGCGAAGCGGGCGACCTGGTAGTAGGGGTAGTTCCACGGCATGACACCGAGCACCGGGCCGAGCGGGAGACGCTGGATGACCGCCTTGCCCTCGTGGCCGGGCAGGTCGGTCTCCGCGAGCAGCTCGGGGCCGTGGTCGGCGTAGTAGGCGGTGATCTCACCGGAGAACTCGGCCTCGCCGGCCCCCGAGGAGGCCTTCTTGCCCATCTCGGTGCGGATGATCGAGCCGAGCTCCGCGGCCCGCTCGGTGAAGAGGTCCGCGGCGCGCTTCACGATCGCGGAACGCTCCTCGATCGGGGTCGAGCGCCAGGCTGCGTACGCCTTCTTGGACCGCTCCAGCGCCTCCTCCACCTCGGCGTCGGTGGCGAACGGGAAGGTCTCGATCACCTCGCCCGTTGCGGGGTCGGTCACCTGGTAGGGAGGCGTGGTGCTCATCGTCATCCTCTTCGATCGTGGCTGCTTGTGGTGCGATGGTACGTGGTTTCGGGGCGCTTTTGATGACGGAACCGTTACTCTTTACCGGTTTTCGCAACTGAATCCGAAGTTAGGACACGTTCTATTATGTCCCTATGGAACTCGCATTCTTCCGGCGCACCGATGACGGTTTCGAGCCTACGCCGATGGCTCGCAGCATGTGGGCCGAGGACCACATGCACGGAGTGGCCGCCAGCGGCCTGATCGCCCGCGGCCTCGAGGACCAGATCGAGGAGCTCGGACGGGCCTCGGAACTGGTGCCCTCGCGTTATCACGTGGACCTGTTCCGACCGCCGCGGATGGTGCCGACGAGGATCCGCACGAGGGTCGTACGCAACGGCCCGCGCATCGCGCTGCTCGACGCCGAGATGGTCCAGTCGTCCGAGGACGGCTCGGAGCGGGTCGTGGCGCGTGCGACCTGCACCTACCTGCTCGCCGGCGAGAACCCGGCCGGTGACGTCTGGTCGGCGACCGAGCGCGCCAATCCCCCGCCGCTCGAGGTCGCGCCGCCGACCTCCGAGCCGCACGTACCGTTCTTCGTCTCTGACAACGCCTGGTCCGACGACTTCGGCAAGCACCAGAACGCCGGGCGCCACGTCACCTGGCAGGTGGCCGTACCGACCGTCGCCGGCGAGCCGATGACCCCCTTCCAGACCGTTGCCTCCATCGCCGACGCGACCTCGATGGTCACCAACTGGGGCAGCAACGGCGTCGAGTGGATCAACACCGACATCTCGCTCGCCCTCGCCCGGCGACCGGCCGGGATGGAGGTCGGCCTCGCCACCATCGACCACGTGGCCCACGAAGGGATCTCCGTCGGCACCGCGGAGGTGTTCGACCGCGAGGGCACCATCGGCACCGCCACCGTCACCGCTCTGGCCAACGCCAAGCGCACCGTCGACTTCACCGCTCCCGTCGAGGGCGGTCCCGCCACCCCCGTCTAGCCAAAACCGTAGTTCTGGCGGGCCGAATCCGCACTTGTGGGCGACGAAACTCTAGTTTCGTCGCCCACTTCTGCAGTCTCGGCCGCCAGAACTCACTTCTCGGCCACCATTTCTGCGGATTCGGCGAGGGTGAGGTTGTGGGCGACGAGGGCGGCCATGAGGGCGCGCTGGCGGGTCGGGGTGAGACCGAAGCCGGAGGGGGTCAGGTCGGGGGTGGCCAGGGACTCGTCGATGCCGTGGAGGCGGGCGGTGGCATGGTTGACGTCGGCGATGGCCTGGCGGAGGTCGGTGGTCGCGGGGTCGTGGGTGTCGGGGTCGCCGACGAGGTTGAGTACGCCGGTGATGCCGATCCGGCGCTCGTCGCCGACCCGGCCCAGGGCGGCCAGGAGCGCAACGCCGGCGGGGCGGAGCGGTCCGAGGTCGGCGGGGAAGGGGTAGGTCGCGCGCAGGCGCGAGGGGTTGTAGCGGTAGGCGGTGTTGAGCATGGTGCCGCCGGCGCGTACCGCCCAGACGCGGTGGAGGTCGGAGGCCAGGAACGCGTACGCCGCCGCATCCTGCGTCGGGTAGACGACCAGCCCGTTGGAGAAGACGTGATCTGCTCCGACCAGGACGGGCCACAGGTGCTTGCTGTGCTTGCTGAAGGCGATGACGTGGGACAGTCCGGCGGCGTCGCGGTAGAGCTCCTCGACGGGGCTGAGGAAGCCCCACCAGCGCTCCTTGAGCTGCGGGTACTTCACGAACTGGCGGCGGCGCTCGGCTCGCACCTTGGAGCGCACCAGCCGCGCGAGCGCGCGGTCCTCGGCGAGCTCCTCGAGGCCCAGCTTGCCGACGTCGAGCACGAAGCGCGAGGCGGTCGAGCCGCACGGCGTCACCAGGTCCTCGCCGCTGAGATAGGGCCGCACGGTGTGTGCGAGCGGACCGCGGCCGAGAGCCTCTGCCTCGGACGGCGTCAGGACGAGCGAGCGACCGAGCACGATCGTGCCCTGATAGCCGTGCGGTAGCGGTACGTCGAGCTCCAACCGCGCCGGCTCCGGGTGCGAGAAGCCGTCCTCGAGCGTCCCGGTGATCGCCGGTACCGAGCGCCCGTCGAGCCACGCGCTGTCGAGCGGCCGGGTGGTGAGCCAGATCTTCGCGAAGCGCACTCCCGCGGTCGGCCACGGGGCCGACCGCTCCGCCCGGGCGACCTGCCAGCCGCGGTCCAGGAGCGCGCCGAGGCCGAAGCGCGCGGTGTCTCCCTCGCTGATCGAGTCGGTCGTGATCAGCCCGATCTCGCCGCGGCTGAGAGCAGCGGCCCGGAGCAGGAAGTAGATGACGTAGTCGGCCCGCCTCGTCGTGCCGGCGGCGAGCGTGTGCGCGAGGTAGTCGCGCAGCTCCTGGCCGATCGCGTCCCGCACCCGCTTCACCCCGAGGTAGGGCGGGTTGCCGACCACCGCGTCGAAGCCACCGCGCGCCATCACCTCGGGCGCGGCCAGCGCCCAGTGGATCGGCCGGACGGGGGGAACCGGCAGGCGCCGGCTTCGGCCCAGCGCTGCGTAGGCCTCCTCGAGCCGTCTCCCCGGTCGACCGCCCAACGGCAGCGCGACCGCGACCATGGCATCGGCGTACGCCTTCGGGTCACCGACACCCGCAGGTAGCTCGTCCGTGTCGACGAGCCCGACCAGCGAGTTGCCGCACAGGATCCGGTCGTCGAGGAAGGTCAGCGGGAGCGAGGGGTCCTCGCAGAGCAGCCAGAGGGAGAGCTTGGCGATGTCGACCGCGATCGGGTCGATGTCGGCACCGTAGAGACAGCGAGTGACGATCTCGGCCACGGGCCGCTCGCACGACAACGCCAGGTATCGGGCGGAGGCGAGGAGGAAGACGCCGGTCCCGGCGGCGATGTCGACCACGGCTGCGTCGGCGGAGGCGACCGGCGCCAGGGCGTGGGCGACGACCTCGTCGGCGAGCTCGGGCGGGGTGTAGTGGGCGCCGTTGTCGCGCCGCGAGGCGACCTCGAGCAACGCCTCGTAGACGTAACCGATCTCCTCCAGAACCAGATCATCGACTGCGGACCCGTCCAGGAACAGATAGTTCGACAGCAGATGATCCGGCTTCGGACCGTCCGAGCACGACAGCAGCCCCGCGGCATCCAGCGCGGCGTCGGTGAGCTCCATCCCCCGTGCCCGCGCGAACCCTGCCACGACGCTGCGCATCACCGCCGCCACCGCCGAGGGTCCACCGCCCAGCTCGGCAACCGCCGACCGCGCTCGAGTGCGCAGTGCCCGGGGCGTGATCACAGGATGAACCATAGAACGCCGGCAGGTTCGGGGAGACGAACCGATGATGAAGAGTGGCGCACCGGGGTGCCCACGTTCACCACGACGTCACACCGTGCGTACAGAATCCGGCGCATGTCCATCGACTCGGAGCGGCTCGGGCCCCTCCTTCACATCCGGCCCGGCACGGCACCCCGCGTGGCCATCGTCTCCGCGAGCTACGGCGCGGGCCACAACTCGGCCTCCCGAGAGATCTCACGAGCGCTCGGGGAGGCCGGATGCGAGGTCGAGATCTTCGACTTCGTCGACCTGATGCCCTGGCGGCTCGGGCACGGGCTGAAGGTCGGCTACAAGATGCAGCTCCAGGTCAGCCCCGACTCCTGGGGCACCACGATGAGCCTGGTCATGCCGGGACGCCGGCTCCACAAGCCGTTCAACCAGTTCCTTCGGCTCTCCACGCGCAACCTCACCGAGGCCATGCGCGGCGTCGATCTGGTCGTCTCCACCCACCCGTTCTGCTCCCAGGTCATCGGTCACCTTCGCAGCAGCGGACAGCTCACCGTGCCCGCGGTCACCTACCTCACCGACGCCGCGGTCCCGGCGCTGTGGATCAACCCCGGCATGGACCTCAACCTCGCCATCCACGAGGTCGCCGCCCGCGAGGCGCGCATGCTCGGCGGCAACGCGGCCGTGGTCCAGCCGCTGGTCCCGCCGGGAGCGGCGTACGTCCCGGGGCAGGTCTTCCCCGACCCCCTCGCGGACCTCGAGCTGAAGGGCCCGCGGGCGCTGGTCACCGGCGGCTCGCTGGGCGCCGGTGCGCTCGAGCAGACCGCCCTTGACATCCTCGAGCACAGCGACATGACACCGGTGGTCCTCTGCGCGACCGACCCCTGTCTCAAGCGCCGCCTGGAGCGGATCCCCGGTGTCGTCGCGCTCGGCTGGCGCACCGATGTACGCGCGCTGATGGCGACCAGCGACTGCGTCGTCCAGAACGCCGGCGGCTTCACCTCGCTCGAGGCGCTGGCCTCGGGTACGCCGGTGATCACCTACCGCTCGATCTCCGGCCACGGCGCCGCCAACTCGGCCAACCTGGACCGCGCCGGGCTGATCCCGTGGGCCCGCGACGAGCTCGAGCTCGCCAAGCACCTGGTCGCCGCCGCCGAGTCGCCGCGGTTCAACCGGCTCGCGCTCGGCGTCCCCGACATCGTCCAGATCCTCACCGACAGCTACGACGAGACGGCCGTGGCCTAGGCCGAGGGCAACCCGAAGAGCCGCGCGGCGTTCTCGTGGAGCACCCCGCGCGCCCACTCGTCCCCGAACCCGAGCCCCAGGACCCCGTCGACCGCCTCGAGATAGGGATAGGGGATGTTCGGGAAGTCGCTCCCGAACAGCACCCGCTCCCCCAGCGCCTTCAGCCGCGGCAGCTCCTCGACCGGGAACGGCGTCGTCGCCTCGGTGAAGGCGGTGAAGGCCATGGTCGTGTCCAGGTGCACGCCGTCGTACTTCTCCGCCAGGTCGAGGAACCGCGAGTAGTCCGGGAGCCCCATGTGAGCGACGATCAGCACCAGATCCGGATGGCGTCCGAGCAGCGCCTCCATGCCGGTCGGTCCGGTGAACCGACCCGGAGCGGGCCCGTGCCCGGAGTGGATCACCAGCGGCGTACGCGACTGCGACAGCACCTCCCAGACCGGGTCGAGCAGCGGCGAGTTGGGGTCGTAGTCGCCGACCTGCACGTGCGCCTTGAAGATCCGCGCGCCCGCCTCGACGGCCTCACGCACGTAGTCACCGGCCCCCGGCTCCGGGTAGAACGTCGCCGACTGCAGGCAGTCCGGCTTGTCCGCCGCGAACTCCGCGCCCCACTGGTTCAGCCACGCCGCCATGCCGGGCTTGTGCGGATAGGTGAGCGCCGAGAAGTGACGTACGCCGAGATCCCGCAGCACCCGGAGCCGCTCCTCCTCGGAGTGCCGATAGGCGATCGGCCACGGCCGCCCGGTCAACGGCCCGGCCGAGTCGAAGTAGGCCCACACCTTGTCGAGCATCCGCTCGGGCAGGAAGTGCGTGTGTACGTCGAAGATGCCGTCCAGACCCAGCGCGTCGAGCCGCGCGCGGAGCTGCGCGGGCTCGTCGGGGGCGATGGCGACCGCAGGAGGAATCACGCAGCCGAACCTACCTACCCGGCGAACGTCTCCGCGATCGCCCGTGCCCTCCCGGGCACCTCGTCGGCGGTCAGCCCCCACGTCCCCTCGGCGAAGCGCCGGGCGAGCTTGGCGAGCGAGTCGGCGCCCTCGTTGAGCGCCTCGCCGACGTGGCCACGCACCCACTCGAACGAGAGCCGATCGGACTCGCGGCACAGGTCGTCGTGCATCCGGGTCAGTCCGGCGAGCTCCGCGCGGTGCTCTGTCTCATAGCCCTTCGGCATCGACAGCTCACCTCGGAGCCAGTCCTCGATCATCGCGAGCGCGACCCGGGAGTCGGTCCGGATGGTCAGCGTGCGGCGGGGCAGCGCCCGCACCGCCTCGGCGATCGCCTGCAGCTCGGCCAGGACCACCAGCGACTGCGGGTCGCGGATCCGGGCGTTCGGGACCTGCCGGCCGAAGCCGTGCTGGCCGTCGCCGGCGAGCCATCCCCAGCCGATGAATCCGCGATGCGCCGATCCGTCGGTCGCCACCACCAGCGGCGGCAGCGGGCCGGCCCGATGGATCGCCAGTGCCTCCACCGCCTGCGCACGGATGTCTGCGTCCGATTCGGCGAACGGCACCACGGTGACCCCGGGATAGGCGTCCGCGATCTCGTCGGTCAGCATCCAGAACCGCGAGTTGGACGGCAGCGCGACCACGACCTGCACCGGCGCGAGCGACTCCAGCGAGTCGTACGCCGCTCCGACCGCCGCGATGATCGCGTCCTCGATCCCGCGGGCGCCCAGCGACCCCGCCGCGTGCAGCCCCGGACCGACGACAACCCAGTCCCACTTCTCGGCGTCGCTGCGCTCCTTGACGACGATGAAGCAACGCATTGCTGACCTCCTGACCCGCCCGAACAAGTCGCTCACGACGTTACCGGGCGGGCCCTGAGAAAGAGACCGCGGCGTCAGGATCCGGACGCCAGCGCCTCCCGCACCGCGGCCTGTACGGCGCGGCCGGCCGTCTCCAGCGGCTCCGTGGAACGCAGCGACCGAGCCAGGACGAAGGCACCCTCGAGGCTGGTGATGAAGGCGATGATGAGGCCGCGGGCCGCCTCGGGCGGGACTCCCCGCTGCTCGAGATGCCGCCCGCCGACCTCGATCCAGTCGGTGAACACCTCGGCGGTCGCCTGACGCAGGGTCTCGTTGGTGCTCGCGACCTCGAGCGCGACCGTGGCGATCGGGCAGGCGTCGGCGTAGTCCGTCTCCACCAGCACCGCGGCGGCGGCAGCGAACGCGGTCTCGACGTTGGTGACGAGGTCGTCGGGGCCGGCGAAGAAGGCCAGTACCAGGTCGCGATACTCCCCGCCCGCGCGCCGGATCGTCTCGCCCGCCAGGTCGTCCTTGCCCCCGGGGAAGAAGTGATAGATCGACCCGAACGGCGCCTTGGCCACCTCGGCGATCTGCTTGAGACCGGTGCCGGACATGCCCTGCCGGCGGAAGAGCTCGGTGCTGGCCTCGAGTATCCGCGTACGCGTGTTGGTCATCGACTGATCTTTCCGGTAGCGCCTGTCGACATGAACGTCTATGGTCAATATATGACTAGAACGATCTATCAAGAGACGCGCTCGGGCACGCGATGGACGTTCGCCCAGTGGGCCGTGCTGGTGATCTGCGCGGCCCACGTCTGCATCGCGATCGCCGGGTTCATCGCCGAACCGAGCTTCGAGATCGGCCATCACGCGCCGACCGCGAAGGTGCTCGGCATGGACTACAACGGCTGGCACGCGGTCGCCGGACTCGCGCTGTTCGCGCCCGGCCTGTTCCTGTGCCGCCGCAACTCGTGGTCGGTCCTCTACCTCCTGGCGGCCGCCGTCGCCGGCACGATCCCGGGCATCTGGGCGCTGGCATCACCGCAGGTCATGTGGGTCATGCACATGCCCGACCACACGACCGACGCGGTGATCCACTTCGTCACGGCGGCCATCCTGGTCATCGTCGCCGTCGTCCAGATCCGCCGCGACGGCGGCTGGGCAAACACGATGTCCGACCTCCGGAGACCGACCGCATAGGCGTCACTCCTCGGCGTAGAGCCCGTCGATGACGTCGGCGTACTTCTTGCTCACCACGCGCCGCTTGAGCTTCAGGGTCGGGGTGAGCTCCTCGGACTCGGCGGTCCACTCCTCACCGAGCAGCTCGAAGGCCTTGACCTGCTCGGGACGCGACAGTCGAGCGTTGGCGGCGTCGACCGCCTGACCGACGGCACCCCGGATGACCGGGTGCTGAGCCAGCTCGGCGAGCGAGCCGGCCTCGACGCCGAGCTTCTGGGCGACCACGGGAGCGATCTCGCCGTCGAGGGTGAGGACGGCGACGACGTACGAGCGGCCGTCACCGACCACCATCGCGTGGCCGACCAGCGGGCTCTCCTTGAGGAGGTTCTCGATGTTGGAGGGGGCGATGTTCTTGCCCGCGGAGTTGATGATCATCTCCTTCTTGCGGTCGACCACGGTGAGGAAGCCGTCCTCGTCGAGCGATCCGATGTCGCCGGTGTGCAGCCAGCCCTCGGAGTCGAAGAGCGCAGCGGTGGCATCGGGTCGGCCGACGTAGCCCGGGGTCATGATCGGGCCACGGAACAGGATCTCGCCGTCATCGCCGATGCGCAGCTCGATCCCGGGCTGGGCGCGGCCGACGGTGCCGAGCCGGAAGGCCTCCGGCCCGTTGCCGGTGGCCGCCCCGGTGGTCTCGGTCATGCCGTAGACGTCGTAGATCTTCAGCCCCAGGCCGGCGAAGAACCTCGCCACCTCGATCGGCATCGGTGCGGCCGCGCTGGCCGCCCACTCCACCTTGTCGAGACCGAGCAGTGCGCGCATGGTCGAGAGGACCGCCGCGTCGACCTGCTCGAACTGGGCCTGCAGCTCGGGCGAGGTGGTCTGCCCGAGCTGCTGCGACTCGACGTAGGCCAGCCCGACCGCCATCGCCTTCTCGACACCGGCCTTCTTGGCCTCGTCGGTCTCGGCGGCGAGCAGCGCGGTCACGCCGGTGCGGATCTTCTCCCACACCCGCGGCACCCCGAAGAAGCTGGTCGGGTGCACCTCCTGGAGGGTGCCGAGCAGCAGCGCGGGGTCCTGGACCAGGTAGACGTGGCCGCCGTTGAACTGCGGGATGTAGAGGCTGAGCACCCGCTCGGCGATGTGCGCGAACGGCAGGTAGGAGACGAGCACCCCCGGCTCCTCGACGCCGGAGACCGTCAGCGAGCTGGTCGTCTCGAAGACGATGTTGCGGTGGGTGAGCACCACACCCTTCGGCTGACCGGTCGTGCCCGAGGTGTAGAGCATCGTGACCGTGTCGTCGGGGGTCACCGCGGCGCTGCGCGCGTCCAGCTCCCCGCCGACCTCGGCCAGCGCGGCCGCACCCGAGGCCACGAAGTCGTCCCAGGCGACCGCCCGCGGGTCGTCCTCCACGGCGGTGTCGATGGTGACGACGCGTACGATCTCCTCGCGCTTGAGCCCGAGGGCCCAGCGGGCGACGTGGTCGTCGGTCTCGAGCACGACGATCCGCGGGTCCGCGTGCTCGGCGACGTAGCCCACCTGGTCGGGCGCGAGGGTGTTGTAGATGCTGATCGGGACACCGCCGGCGAGCACCGCGGCCATGTCGGCGACGATGTGCTCGATGCGGTTGGCGGCCATGATCGCGACCGACTCCCCCGGCTGGAGACCGGCCGCGATGTAGGCGGCCGCCAGCTCACGGGCGCGCTGGTGCAGCTCGCCCCACGTCAGCGTGCGCCATCCCGTGCCGTCGGAGGTGTGCCGGTCGGAGAAGGCCGGCTCGGCGCCGCGGGCGGCGACCACCTCGGTGAGTACGTCGACCATGGTCTGGTCGCCGATCTGAGACTCGAGGGCGGCGCGGACGGCGAGGACGTCGGGCATCGGAACGCTCCTTCTGTGGTTTGTGACTCGGGTCACAATCGGGGTGCCTCGACCGTAGGGACGAGTCGGCGCGGGCACAAGAGCCCATTCGCGCTATTCGGGGATCCGCCCCCGGCGGCGTCGTTTCCATTCAGCGGAAGAACGCTCTGGCGGTAGCCGCCCGGACAGGAGTTGACTCACCCCCATGGCAGAAGAACGTACGCAGGTTGTGATCGTCGGCGCCGGCCCCGCGGGGATGCTGCTGAGCCATCTCCTCGCCGCCGACGGGGTCGACTCGGTCGTGGTCGAGACCCGATCGGAGGAGTACGTCGCGGCTCGCATCCGCGCCGGGATCCTGGAGCAGTCGAGCGTCGATCTGCTCACCGAGGTCGGCCTCGGTGACCGGCTGGCCCGCGACGCCGACAAGCACCGCGGGATCTACCTGCAGTGGCCGCAGGAGCGCCATCACCTCGACTTCGTCGACCTGGTCGGCCGGGCGGTCTACGTCTACGGCCAGACCGAGGTGCAGAAGGACCTGATCGACGCCCGCAAGGCCGCCGGGCAGGTCGTCCACTACGAGATCAGCGACACCGCACTGCACGACCTCGAGTCCGACCGGCCCTCGGTCACCTTCACCGACGCCGCCGGAGTCCCGCAGCGGATCCGGGCGGACGTCGTCGTCGGCTGCGACGGCTCCTTCGGCCCCAGCCGCGCCGCGATCCCGGCACGGGAGAGCTGGGACCGCACCTATCCCTACAGCTGGTTCGGCATCCTCGCCGACGTCGCGCCCTCCACCGACGAGCTGATCTACGCCTGGCACCCTGACGGCTTCGCACTGCACTCGATGCGCTCGGAGAGCGTCTCGCGGTTCTACCTCCAGGTGCCCAACGGCACCGACCCTGCGACCTGGTCCGACGACCAGATCTGGGACGCGCTCGCCGCCCGGCTCGGCCACGGCCAGAACGGCTGGACGCTCCAGCCGGGAACGATCACCGACCGCAGCGTCCTCCCGATGCGCTCGCACGTCTCGACGCCGATGCGCCACGGCCGGCTCTTCCTGGCCGGCGACGCCGCCCACATCGTCCCGCCGACCGGCGCCAAGGGGCTCAACCTCGCGGTCGCGGACGTCGCGCTGCTGGCGCCCGCGCTCACCGCGCTGCTCAAGGGTGACTCGCGACTGGCCGACGGCTACTCCGAGACCGCGCTGCGCCGCGTCTGGCGCTGCACCCACTTCTCCTGGTGGATGACCACGATGCTGCACACCGCCGAGGACCCGTTCGACACCCAGCTCCAGCTCTCCCAGCTGCGCTGGGTGACCTCCAGCGAGCACGCCGCCGCCGGGCTCGCGGAGAACTACGCCGGTCTGCCGATCGGATTCTGAGTGGCCCGCGCCACCGGGTTCGGCTACGGCCTGCTCGCGGCGATCCTGCTCGTAGGTCTCAACCTGCGCGGCTCGATCGCCGCGGTCTCGCCGGTGCTCCCCGACATCCGCGCCGACCTGCACATGTCGTCGGCGACGGCCGGGCTGCTGACCAGCCTCCCGGTCCTCTGCTTCGCCCTCGGCGCGCCCGGCGCCGCGTGGCTGGGCCGCCGGCTGGGGATCTACCGGGCGCTGCTCGTGGGCTGCCTGGTCATCGCCCTGGCCACCGCCGTCCGCCCGTACGCCGGGGTCTGGCTGCTCCTGGCCGCGACCGTGGTCCTCGGGCTGGCGATGACGGTCGGCAACGTCTTGATGCCCGTCGCGGTCAAGCGTGACTTCGGGTCGGCCGCGGGCCGGATCACCGGGGTCTCGACCGCCTCGCTCTCGACCGGCGCGGCGCTCGCGGCGGCGCTGACCGCGCCGCTGGCGGGGTGGCTGGGCTGGCAGGACGCGCTGGCGGTGTGGGCGGTCATGGCCGTGGTCGCGGCAGCCGCGCTGGCCGGGCCCGCCGCCCGGGAGCACCGCTCACCGGTGTCCGTGGCGCCGCGCCGGCACGGAGAGGGCGCGAGGCTGCGTACGAGTCCGGTGGCGTGGGCGATCACCGCGTTCCTCGGTCTCCAGTCGGTGACCTACTACGCGGTGACCGCGTGGATGCCGACGCTGCTGCGCGACATCGCCGATCTGAGCCTGGCCGACGCCGGGGTGGCGATGTCGCTCTTCCAGGTGCTGGGCATCCCCGGCACGCTGCTGGTGCCGGCGCTGATCCACCGGGGCCGCGACCAGCGGGCACTGGGCGTGGTGATCGGCGCGGGCTGGCTGGTCGTGGTCCTCGGCCTCGCCCTGGCCCCCGGCCTCTGGCTGGTCTGGTGCATGGTCGGCGGGATCGTGCAGGGCATGGGCATCTCCTACGCCTTCACCATCCTGGTGCTGCGCAGCGCCGACGACCACGTCGCGGCCCGCCTCTCGGCGATGATGCAGCTGCTCGGCTACAGCGTCGGCGCCTCGGGGCCGTTCCTGGTCGGCCTGATCCAGGGCGCCACCGGCTCGTGGACCCTGGCGATGGTCCCGCTCTGGATTGCCGCGGCCGGACTGGTGGTCGCGGCGATGGTGGCGGGACGGGACCGCCTGGTCGGGGTGTGACCGGACAGCCCCGAGCGGCACCACGATGTGAGGCACGGCTCTTGCTCGATCGATCGGATTCGTGTTTAGGTAAGCCTTACCTAAACAGGAGGTGCCATGGATTCGACCGCCAGCATTGCCCGCAGCATCCTGTCATGCCCCCGTGGCGGCAGCGTGGTGATCGACGGGATCCCCTACTCGATGGAGGAGCTGGAGATGCAGGGCTTCGCCGACGACGGCGGCCGCCCGACCTTCCTGTGCCCACCCGAGCAGCGGATGGCGTACGCCGGGCGCCGAGGCAGCCATGTCGTGCTGGTCCTCCAGGGCGTGCTCGGCGACGGCGAGGCGGTCCGCCTGACCGGGGCCTTGCGGTGGCTGCGTACCGATGCCTGCACGTGCTGCGAGACGGAGTGGGAGGAGGTCGTCATGGACGTCTCCAACGTCATGCTGGTCCGCCGCAGCGGCGAGGCCGTCCCGATCCCTCTCGACGCCTTCACCGACGGCGACCTCGATCTGAACGAGGGCGTGCTCCACCGCAACCAGGACCACCTCAACAACCACCACGGCAACGAGCTGCGCGAGGCGGTCGCGACCCGCTCCTACATCCCGGTCGACACCATCCTCGCCGCCCAGATCACCGGGCTCTGCGCCGACGGCTTCGAGTTCCAGTGGGTCGACGAGGGCGGGGCGCACAGTGCGCGGACCACGTTCGACCAGCCGGCCCGGACGCCGGAGGACCTCGTCGCCGGTGTCCGGAAGGCCCTCGCCGCCGAGATCTGCTGAACGGGACACGCGCGCCGAACCTGTTTCCTGGTACACAAATCCCATGTACCTTGATGACGTATCAACGTCGTGCAAGGAGGCTCGGATGGTTGTGCAGACACTTCGCTCGATCGGTGGCTACGTGGGTGCGGTCGCCGGCACCCCCGTCCGGATGATCACGCCGACCAGGCCCCTGCCGCGCCGGGAGTACGACCAGACGCTGCGTACGTTGTCCGAGGCGTCGGTCGAGATGTACTTCAACGCCTTCAAGGACGTCGACTGGGACGCGCCCGAGATGGCCGTGCCCGAGGACGACGAGCGCTGGATCCTGCCTGCGCTCGACCTGCTCGGTGCCCACCCGTGGTACCAGTCGCTGCCCAAGGCACGGCAGATCGAGGTCGGGCGGCACCGCCTCACCGCGATGGTGAAGACCGGCTCCCAGTTCGAGCAGCTGCTCCTCCTCGGCGGCACCCAGTTCCTGATGGGCGTCGACAACGGCGACCCCGAGTTCCGCTACTTCATGCACGAGCTCACCGAGGAGACCCACCACATCCAGATGTTCCAGGAGTTCACCAACCGGGTCTGCCCCGACGTCGCGGGCGCACCGGGTTGGCTGATGCGCGCCATCCCGCTCGTGGGACACCTCGGCGGCCTCTACCCGGCCCTCTTCTTCGCCATCATCCTGGCCGGCGAGGAGCCGATCGACCACGTGCAGAAGGAGGCCATGCGCGCCGGCGGTACCCACCCGCTCCTGGACCAGATCATGGCCATCCACATCGCCGAGGAGGCCCGCCACATCGGCTTCGCGCACGCGTGGCTCGAGGAGCACGCTCCTTCGCTCAACCCGGTCTCGCGCCTGGCCCTCGGCATCCTCACCCCGCTCGCGATGCGCCTGGGCTCCGACGCGATCATCATCCCCTCGCGCGCCGACCGCGAGCTCATGGGGCTGCCCGACTCGGTCGTCCGCGAGGTCTGGGGCACCGGCGCCGAGGCCGCCGCGTTCCGCCGCCACCTCTTCGCCGACGTCCGGATGCTCTTCGACAACCTCGGGCTGCGTACGCCGCTGACGCGGTGGTCCTGGAAGGTGCTCGGCGTCGACGGACGACCCGCGCGCTTCCGCGCCGAGCCGCCCACCGCCGCTGCCTGAGCCGCTTGACGGACAGAGTTGAATGGCATCACCGACTCACACGAGGAGCACGATGCCGAACAACGACAATGGCCGCGCGAACATCGGCGTGGTGGGCCTGGCCGTGATGGGGTCCAACCTGGCCCGCAACCTCGCCTCCCGCGAGGGCAACGCGGTGGCGGTCTACAACCGCACCTACGCCCGCACCGATGAGCTCATCACGGAGCATCCCGAGGCCGGGTTCATCGCCTCCGAGACGATCGACGACTTCGTGGCGACGCTGGCCAAGCCGCGCACGGCGATCATCATGGTCCAGGCAGGCAAGGGCACCGATGCGGTGATCGAGCAGCTGGCCGAGCGGTTCGAGCCGGGCGACATCATCGTCGACGGCGGCAACGCCAACTTCAACGACACCATCCGCCGCGAGCGCGAGCTGCGTGAGCGCGGCCTGAACTTCGTCGGCACCGGCATCTCCGGCGGCGAGGAGGGCGCGCTCAACGGCCCCTCGATCATGCCCGGCGGCTCGGCCGAGGCCTGGAAGACGCTCGGCCCGATCCTGAAGAGCATCGCCGCGGTGGCCGAGGGCGAGCCGTGCGTGACCCATGTCGGCACCGACGGCGCCGGCCACTTCGTGAAGATGGTCCACAACGGCATCGAGTACGCCGACATGCAGCTGATCGCGGAGGCCTACGACCTCCTCCGGCGCGTGGGCGGGCTCTCGGTGGAGCAGCTCGTCGACGTCTTCAAGGACTGGAACACCGGCGACCTCGAGTCCTACCTGATCGAGATCTCCGCGGAGGTGCTCGCCCAGAAGGACGCCGAGACCGGCCAGCCGCTCGTGGACGTCATCCTCGACGAGGCCGGCTCGAAGGGCACCGGCGTGTGGACGGTGCAGAACGCGCTCGGCCTCGGCATCCCGGTCTCCGGCATCGGCGAGGCGGTCTTCGCCCGGGCGGTCTCCTCCAAGCCGACCCAGCGCGCCGCGATGCGGGCCTCGGTGACCGACCGCCCGAAGGCGTCCACGGTCCCCGACACGTTCGTGGATGACGTACGCGCGGCTCTGTACGCCTCGAAGGTGGTCGCCTACGCGCAGGGCTTCGACCTGATCGTGGCCGGGGCGAAGGAGTACGGCTGGGACATCGACCTCGGCGCACTCGCCAAGATCTGGCGAGCCGGCTGCATCATCCGGGCCCGCTTCCTCAACCGGATCGTCGACGCCTACGCCACCGCGCCCGACCTGGAGACGCTGCTGGTCGACCCCTACTTCGCCGACGCGGTCGCCTCCGGCGAGGAGGCGTGGCGACGCGTCGTCGGGATCGCGGTGGCCTCCGGCGTACCGGCACCGGGGTTCTCCTCGGCGCTGGCCTACTTCGACTCGCTCGCCGCCGACCGGCTCCCGGCCGCGCTCATCCAGGGCCAGCGGGACTTCTTCGGCGCGCACACCTACAGGCGCGTCGACAAGGACGGCACCTTCCACACGCTGTGGTCCGACGACCGCTCGGAGATCCCGACGACGCCCTCGACCCACTAGCCCGACCCAGGGGAGATACCGAACTTGGGGCTGTCGGCGTAGCGAACGGCGTACCTAACCTGAAGCATGGGATTCGACGTCGCAGCGGAGAGGTATGCCCGTTTCATGGGGCGCTACGCCGAACCCCTCGCACCGCACTTCGCCGACTTCGCCCGGGTCAGCATGGGCCAGCGGGTGCTCGACGTCGGCTGCGGACCGGGCACGCTCACCCGTCACCTCGTGACCCTCACCGAGGCCCACCTGGTGGCCGCGATCGACCCCTCGCCACCGTTCATGGAGTCGGTCGCGCGGCAGCTGGCCAGGGTCGATGTGCACACCGGGGTGGCCGAGGCCCTGCCCTTCGCCGACAACTGGTTCGACGTCTCGCTGGCCCAGCTGGTCGTGCACTTCATGACCGACCCGGAGGCGGGGATCAGGGAGATGGTCAGGGTGACCCGGCCGGGCGGCACCGTCGCTGCGTGCGTCTGGGACGCCGACACCGGCGCCGTCGCGCCGTTCTGGGCCTGCGTGCACGAGATCGACCCGGAGGCCGAGGACGAGGCCTTCCTGGCCGGCACCCACATGGGTGACCTCGAGCAGATGTTCAAGAAGGTCGGACTCCGCAACGTCGAGCCCAGCGGCCTGGTCATCCGCGTCACCCACCCGACCTTCGAGGAGTGGTGGAACCCCTACACCTTCGGGGTCGGGCCCGCCGGCGACTACGTGAGCTCGCTCGACGACGCCGGTCGTACCGCGCTCGAGGAGGTCGCCCGGCGCCGGCTCGGGAACGGCCCGATCACCGTGACCGCGACCGCATGGGCGGCCCGCGGAACCGTCGCCTAGCAACACGCCTGCGTCCGACGAGATTTGCATCGGACCCCTATCCTCCATATGGTTGTAAAAGTCAACCAACTTGGAGGGATGATGATCGGGCACGCGACGTACCAGGAGCTGATCCATCAGCTCAGCGAGGTCGGAGCCGTACGGAAGGGCCTCGTCCGCAGGCTTCCGCCCGAGCTGACAGCCGGCTCCGCGGGGGTCCTGACGATGCTGCGCCAGCACGGCGACATGACCATGAGCGAGCTCACCGAGTTGCTCGCCGTCGACATCTCGGTGACCAGCCGGCATGTGGCGTGCGTCGCCGACCAGGGCTGGATCGAGCGCTCCCCCAACCCGACCGACGGGCGCTCCCGCATCCTCTGCCTCACCGACGCCGGGCGCGACCTGCTCGACAGCGCCTCCCAACAGCTCGCCGACCTCATCGCAGACCGGCTCAGCGGCTGGGACGAGCGGGACGTGCATGAGCTCGTCCGGCTCGTCACCAAGCTCCGCGACAGCCTCGGCCACTGCAGCACCTCAAGCAACTAGACCACCAGAAAGGAAGTCCATGGCAACGACGACAGCCGAACGGACTCACGCCGGTCCACCGGGAAGCCCGTCCGAGGGCTCACCCACCTCGCACGGTGAGATGTCTCACCGCGAGATCATGGAGGCGCTCTCGGGACTGCTGCTCGGCATGTTCGTGGCGATGATCTCCTCCACCATCGTCTCCAACGCCCTGCCCGAGATCATCGCCGACATCGGCGGCGGGCAGTCGGCCTACACCTGGGTGGTCACCGCCTCCCTGCTCACCATGACGGCCACCACCCCGCTGTGGGGCAAGATGGCCGACCTGTTCAGCAAGAAGCTGCTCATGCAGGTCGCGCTGGTTCTCTTCGTGGTGGCCTCGGCCGTCGCCGGTCAGGCCCAGAACCCGGGCGAGCTCATCGCCGCGCGGGCCATCCAGGGCATCGGCATGGGCGGTCTGACCGCGCTCGCCCAGATCATCATGGCGGCGATGATCTCGCCGCGTGAGCGTGGCCGCTACTCGGGCTACCTCGGTGCCGTCTTCGCGGTCGCCACCGTCGGCGGCCCGCTGATCGGCGGCGTCATCACCGACGCCGACTCGCTCGGCTGGCGCTGGTGCTTCTACGTCGGCATCCCGTTCGCGGTCCTCGCCTTCATCGTGCTGCAGAAGACCCTGCACCTTCCTGTCGTCCGCCGGGACAACGTGAAGGTCGACTGGGCCGGTGCGTTCTTCATGGCGGCCGGCGTCTGCCTGCTGCTCGTCTGGGTCACCTTCGCCGGTGACAAGTACGACTGGGCGTCCTGGGAGACCGCGGCCATGGTCGGCGGCTCCGTGCTGCTCCTGCTGATCTTCGTCCTCGTCGAGTCGAAGGCCGCCGAGCCGATCATCCCGCTGCGGCTCTTCGCCAACCGCACGATCACGCTCTCCTCGCTCGCCTCGCTCTTCGTCGGTGTGGCGATGTTCGCCGGCACGATCTTCTTCAGCCAGTACTTCCAGCTGGCCCGCGGCGAGTCGCCGACGATGGCCGGTGTGATGACGATCCCGATGATCGCCGGACTGTTCCTCTCCTCGACCATCTCCGGCCAGATCATCACCCGCACCGGAAGGTGGAAGGCCTGGCTCGTCGTCGGCGCCGTCCTCATCGTCGGCGGGCTCGGGCTGCTCGGCACGATCCGCTACGACACCGAGTACTGGCACGTCGCCATCTTCATGGCGATCCTCGGCCTCGGCGTCGGCATGACCATGCAGAACCTGGTCCTCTCCACGCAGAACCAGGTCGCGCCCGCCGATCTCGGCGCGGCCAGCTCGATGGTCACCTTCTTCCGCAGCCTCGGTGGCGCGATGGGCGTCTCCGCGCTCGGCGCGCTGATGGCCCACCGGGTCGCCGACTACGTCCAGGACGGCCTGGCCGACCTCGGACCGCGCTACGCCGCGCTGGCCCAGGGCACCTCGGGCGAGATCCCGGACATCGACAAGATCCCCGAGCCGCTGCGGTCGGTGCTGGAGAGTGCGTACGGGCACGGCATCGCCGACATCTTCCTGATCGCCGCGGGGGCAGCCGTCATCGCGCTGGTGTTCGTGGTGTTCATCAAGGAGGTCCCGCTGAAGACCAAGGGCGGGCTCGCTCAGGCTGCCGCGGAGGCTGCCTCGGTCGATGGGCCGGCTGCGGTCGCCGAGGGCGTCGCCGGGGTGCCCGAGCAGCACGCCGACGCCCCCGCGCCCGTCACCAACGGGATCGCGCTGCACGGCTTCGTACGCGGCTCCGGGAACATCCCGATCCCGCACGCCGCGGTCACGCTGATCTCGCTCTCCGGGCGTCAGCTCGGCCGCTCGGTCGCCCACGCCGACGGCTCCTACGCGGTCGACGCGCCGGGGACGGGGACGTACGTCCTGATCGCCTCGGCCGACGGCTTCCAGCCGCAGGCCTCCACGGTGGTCGTGGGCGGTGAGCCGGTGGCGTACGACCTCCTGCTCAGCGGCACCACGGGCCTCAAGGGCATCGTGCGTGGCGGCGAGGACGGCGCGCCGATCAAGGACGCGATGGTAATCGTGACCGACGTACGCGGCGACCTGCTCTCCACCGGCACGACCCTCGCGGACGGCACCTTCTTCATCGACGAGCTGGTCCCGGGAACGGCGACGGTGGCGGTCAACGCCGAGGGCTACCGCCCACGCGCGGTGCCGATCGAGATCGGCGCCACCGGCCTGACCCGGATCGAGGTGGAGATGGTCACCGGCGCTCGCCTGACCGGTGTCGTCAAGGCGGCCTTCGGGCCCCTCGCCGACGCTCGGGTGACGCTGGTCGACGCGGCCGGCAACGTGGCCGGGACCGCGACGACGGGTGCTGACGGCGCCTACGCCTTCGCCGATCTGGACAGCGGTGACTACACGGTCCTGGCGACCAGCTACCCGCCGGCAGCCGGCGCCGTGAGCCTCACCGGCCACGGCGTGGACGGCCACGAGATCGTCCTCACCCACCCCGAGGACTGATCCGCGATGGCACTGACCGCACAGATCCGCACCCGCGACGGCTGGGCCGTGGCGCACGCGGTCGTCACCCTCACCGACACGGCCGGCGGTCAGGTGCTGCGCGCCGAGGCCGACGAGGACGGTGTCGTCACCGACGACACCGTCCTCGCCCCCGGGCCGTACGTCGCGATCGTCACCGCGATCGGCTGGTCCCCCACCGCGGCGACCGCGATCGTCACGGCCTCGGGGAAGGCCGCGCTCGGCACCGTCACCCTGACCCGTCAGGGAGACACCTCGCTCCCGGCCCCTGGCCCGTGGACGATCGACCCGGCCCACTCCACCATCGGCGCGGTCGCCCAGCACCTGGGCATCTCCAGCGTGCGCGGCCGGTTCACGGAGTTCTCCGGTCTCGTCGAGATCGCTCCCGACCATCTGGAGAAGTCGCGCGTCGAGGCGGTCATCCGGGCCGCCTCGATCGACACCGGCAACCGGATGCGCGACGACCACCTCCGCAGCGGTGACTTCCTCGATGTCGAGGCGTTCCCCGAGATCGTCTACCGCTCCACCGGCCTCACCCCGGCCGGATCGGACCGCTGGACCGTCCACGGGGAGCTCTCGATGCACGGGCAGACCCGCGCCATCGACCTCGACGTCGCCTACCTCGGCACCGGCCCGGACGCCTGGGGCGGCACCCGGGCCGCCTTCCGCGCCACCGCTCAGCTGCGCCGGGAGGACTTCGCGATGAACTACAACCAGGCCGTCTCCGCCGGTATCGCCGCCATCGGCACCACCCTCAAGGTGGAGCTGGACATCCAGGCCGTCCAGGGCGACTCGCTCCCAACCTGAGCCGAGACGTCAGCTGCGTCGGCCGAGATGGCACGGGAATGCCATCTCGGCCGACGTACGCGACGTTTCGGCCGACGGGGGTGACGCCTCGGTGGGCTTGATCACTGACGGCCTACTGAGACTCTGCGAGTATGAGTGCATGGAGCTGCGCCATCTTCGCTACTTCGTCGCGGTCGCCGAGGAACGCCACTTCGGCCGGGCGGCCGAACGGCTCCACATGGCGCAGCCGCCGCTGTCGCAGCAGATCCGCCAGCTCGAGGCCGAGCTCGGGCTGACCCTGCTCACCCGAACCACGCGACGGGTCGACCTGACTCCGGCCGGTGCTGCGTACCTGGAGCGGGCACGGGAGATCCTGAGCGCCGTGGAGGCAGCCGGCCACGAGGCCGCCAGCATCGCCTCGGGGCGGCGCGGACGGCTGCTGATCGGGTGTGTCGGGTCGGCGACGTACTCGCTGCTCCCGGAGCTCGCCCGCACCCTGCGCACCGAGCTGCCCGAGGTGGAGTTCGGGTTCCGGGGCGAGATGCTCTCGCCGGACCAGGCCGCGGCGCTCACCGACGGCACCCTCGACCTCGGCCTGCTCCGGCCCCTGCCCACGGGCAGCTCCGGCCTCTCGATCACCCACCTGCGCCAGGAGGACCTGCTGGTGGCGATGCCGAAGGACCACCGGTTCGCCGGCCGTCGCCGCGTACGCATTCCCGACCTCGACGGCGAAGGCCTGGTCATCCACGCCGGCAGCGGCCGCTCGGTGATGAACGCGATGATCCAGGAGCTCTTCGACTCCGCCGGGATCCGCAGCCACATCACCCACGAGGTCGCCGAGACCTCCACCCTGGTCACCTTCGTGGCCGCCGGCCTCGGGATCGCCATCGTCCCCGAACCCACCGCGGCCCTCGCCGTCCCGGGCGTCGTCTACGTGCCACTCTCGGGAACCCCCGGCGTCGAGCTCGTCGCCGCCACCCGTGCCGGCGACGAGAGCCCCCTGCTCACCCGCGCACTGGCCATCCTGCGGGGCCTCAGCGCCACCTAGCCGAGTCGGCGCGAACTGACAGAAGAAGACGTCGAGTCGGCGCGTCACAACGAGCCGACTCGGCACCGGATCAGGTCACAACGAGCCGACTCGGCCCGAATCTCGGTCAGGACGAGCCGACTCGGCACAACGGGGGTCAGCGGCAGCGCAGGGTCTGCGAGGGGGCTACACCGTAGGTCTGGCGGTAGGCGGCGGCGAAGCGGCCGAGGTGGGTGAAGCCCCATCGGTAGGCGACCTCGGCGACGGTGTCGCCGCGGCTGGCGATGAGGTCGGCGTGGACCCGTTCGAGGCGGATCTCCTGCAGCTTCTGGGTCGGCGTGCGGCCGAGGTAGCGCTGGAAGCCCTGCTGGAGGCGGCGGATGCCGACGTCGGCCTCGCGGGCGAGGTCGGAGACGGCCCACTCTCGCGCCGGGTCGGCCTCCATGGCCTCGACGACGCGGGAGACGATGCGGGGCTGGACGGAGCCGACGGCAGGCTCCTCGGGGAAGCAGGCGGCGACGAAGGCAGCGGTCAGGGTGCCGGCCAGCCGGACCCTGACCCGCTCGTCGCCGACCAGCGCGGGGTTGCGCATGGCCTCGGTGCCGAGCGAGCCGAGCAGGCCGATCCAGGCGCGGGCGCCGTCGGCACGGAGGTCGAGCTGGGCGGGCAGTCGGTCGGTGTGCAGGCCGACCAGGGCCGCGACCTCCTCGACCAGGTAGTCACGGTCGACCCGCATCCCGACGATGGAGCAGTCGGCCGACCAGCGGGTCATCTTGGTCGGCCGGTCGGGAGGGCACACCGTCGCCTGCCCGTCGAGCGAGAGCACATGGGCGCCACCGACGTTGGCCTCGAGCACACCGCTGCGCGGGACGTTGACCGCCCAGGCACCCGGATGGTCCGACTCCACCGACACCTCCGCGCCCCAGCCGATCCGGGTCAGCCGCACCGGCCCGAGGTCGACGGCACGCAGCTCGGCGGGGCGAGCGGGCCGACCCCGCATGGTCAGGGCATGCGGGAAGTAGGCCCGGGAGACCTCGTCGGAGAAGGTCTCCATGTCGCCGGACGACCCGGACGACGCGGTGAGAGTGCCGGTCACGCTCATCTGCCACCCCCTAGTGACGTCCTTCACAGTAACAGCGCATCCGCCCGCCGCCGAGAGCGTCCGGAAACGATCTGAAACCGGGTGCGCATTCCGGACAACCCCTTCGCCGAGCGGATCGCCGCCCGCGCGATCCGGATCTAGCGTCGTCCTCCAACGTGACCGCCGCCACACATCCGCGGCCCCCGACGAAGGAGGAGCTCCATGGACCCACGCACCCTGCGGTCGACCTTCGGCCGCTTCGCGACCGGCGTCACCGTGATCACCTGCCGCACCCCCGACGGGGCGCACCACGGTGCCACGGTCACCGCGTTCACCCCGATCTCGCTCGACCCTCCGCTGGTCCAGGTCGCCCTGACGCGTACGTCCAAGGCGGCCGCCTACCTCGAGGGCGCCGCCTTCGCGGTCAACATCCTGGCCACCGACCAGAGCGACGTCGCCATGCACTTCGCCGGCCGCCCCGGCAGCGACCCGCTCCCCTGGCGCGAGGGCGCGACGGCGCCGCGACTCGGCGGGACGGCGGCGACGCTGGTGTGCCGCCCGTGGCGTGCCGACGACGGCGGGGACCATCTGCTCTTCCTCGGCGAGGTGGTCGAGGTGATCACCACCGACCGCAAGCCGCTGCTCTTCCACGACAGCGCCTTCCACCAGATCGGCAATCCCTCCTCGGAGGTCGTCTGGCTCGGCTGCCAGGACGACCCGAACACCGGCTGGTTCGACGCCACCGCGTCGTTCACCGCCATCGAGGCGCCCGCGATCCCGCGATCCACCCACTACTGATGCCAGCCCACCACAACCAGTCCAAGGAGACACGATGAGCGACACCCTCGCCCCCGAGACCCAGTCCGAGAACGGGCTCCCCGACGGCCCGCCGACCGTCAACCCGGCCGCCGGCTCGCCCGCCAACAAGCAGGCCAACTTCGCCTCCCGGCCGATGACCGGCGAGGAGTACATCGACAGCCTCAAGGACGGCCGCGAGATCTATCTCAACGGCGACCGCGTCAAGGACGTCACCAGCCACCCGGCCTTCCGCAACCCGATCCGGATGACGGCGCGCCTCTACGACGCCCTCCACACCGGTGACCACGTGGACGAGCTGACGGTGCCGACCGACACCGGAAACGGCGGCGTCACGATGCCGTTCTTCAAGACCCCGACCTCCTCGGCGGACCTGCTCAAGGAGCGCGACGCGATCGCGCGCTGGGCGAAGATGACGTGGGGCTGGATGGGCCGCAGCCCCGACTACAAGGCGTCGTTCCTCGGAACCCTGCACGCCAACAAGGAGCTCTACGCCCCGTTCCAGGACAACGCCGAGCGCTGGTACCGCGAGTCCCAGGAGAAGGTCCTCTACTGGAACCACGCGATCATCAACCCGCCGGTCGACCGCCAGCTGCCGCCGGACGAGGTCGGCGACGTCTACATGAAGGTCGAGAAGGAGACCGACGCCGGCCTGATCGTCTCCGGCGCGAAGGTCGTCGCGACCGGTAGCGCCATCACCAACTACAACTTCATCGCCCACTACGGCCTCCCGATCCGCAAGAAGCAGTACGCACTGATCTGCACCGTCCCGATGGACGCGCCCGGCATCAAGCTGATCTGCCGCACGTCCTACACCCAGCAGGCGGCCCAGAACGGCACCCCGTTCGACTACCCGCTCTCGAGCCGGATGGACGAGAACGACACCATCTTCATCTTCGACAAGGTGCTGGTGCCGTGGGAGAACGTCTTCATGTACGGCGACGTCGACCGGATCAACGCCTTCTTCCCGCAGTCGGGCTTCCTGCCGCGGTTCACCTTCCAGGGATGCACCCGCCTCGCGGTCAAGCTCGACTTCATCGCCGGCCTGCTGATCAAGGCCCTCGAGACCACCGGTTCGGGTGACTTCCGCGGCGTCCAGACCCGCGTCGGCGAGGTCATCGGCTGGCGCAACCTGTTCTGGTCGCTGACCGAGTCGATGGCCCGTGACCCCGAGCCGTGGATCGGCGACGCGGTCATCCCGAAGCTGGAGTACGGCCTGACGTACCGGATGTTCATGATCCACGGCTATCCGCGGGTCAAGGAGATCATCGAGCAGGACGTCGCCTCCGGCCTGATCTACCTGCCCTCGGGCGCCGCCGACTTCAAGAGCCCCGAGGTCCGCCCGTACCTGGACAAGTACGTCCGTGGCTCGAACGGCATCACCGCCGTCGACCGGGTCAAGGTCATGAAGGCCCTGTGGGACTCGATCGGCACCGAGTTCGGTGGCCGCCACGAGCTCTACGAGCGCAACTACTCCGGGAACCACGAGAACGTGAAGGCCGAGCTGCTCTTTGCCGCGCAGAACCGCGGCGACGTCGCCAAGATGACCGGCTTCGCCGACCAGTTCCTCTCCGAGTACGACCTCGACGGCTGGACCGTGCCCGACCTGTTCTGAGCACGACCCCACTGATCGGACGGCGCCCCTCCTGCCCCGGGGGCGCCGTCCTCAGCTCAGCACGAACCAGAGACCCACGGCGGCGGGCAGGAGCCCGAGGATCAGCCACGGCGTGAACGGGCTGCGCCGGTGGATGAGGAAGCCGCCGGCCAGACCGAGCACCCCGAAGGCCCCTGCGATGACGCACAACCCGATCCGCGAGCTCTGGTAGACCGGGTCGATCGCCACCGCCCCGATGGCCATCCCGACCGCCAGGTGGGCGACGGTGAACACGACGAGCACGGACGCGACCCACTGCTTCACGTGAGTCAGCGACTTGTCGTTGACAGGCCGGATCGGGTTGTCCGGGTCCATCAGGTGGCGCGGTCGTCGCGGTTGCTCGTTCACGATCCAATTCTTACCAGCCGAACTGTTTGTGCACAAACTATTGGTACGCTAACTCACATGCCGACGAAGAAGGACCCGCTCTCGGAGATCGAGAACCCCCTCGCCCTCGATCAACAGGTCTGCTTCGGCCTCGCCGTCGCCGCCCGCAGCGTCATCGCCCTCTACCGGCCCCTGCTCGAGCCCATGGGCCTGACCCACCCGCAGTATCTGGTCATGCTGGCTCTGTGGGAGGAGGAGCCGCTCCGCGTCTCCGAGCTGAGCCAGAAGGTACAGCTCGACCCCGGCACCCTCTCCCCGCTGCTCAAGCGTCTCGAGGCCCAGGACTACATCCGGCGGGAACGCAACAAGTCCGACGAGCGCTCGCTCGCCGTCGTCCTGACCGAGCGCGGACGCGCGCTGCGCGACGACGCCGAGAAGATCCCGCCGGCCATCGTCGACCGCCTCGACATGAGCGTCGAGGAGCTCATGGAGCTCCACCGCCGGCTGCTGGAGGTCATCGCCGCGGCGACCAGATGAGTGGCGACCAGGCGAGCCCGGTCGACCTGGCCGCCACGTCGACCCGACTCAGTGGGCGCCGAAGGTGAGCACCGGCTTGAGCACTTCACCGGTCTCGGCGTCGTGCACGGCCTTCTCGATGTCGGCGAAGTCGTAGGTCCGCACCAACCGGTCGAACGGGAACCGACCCTGCTGGTAGAGGTCGATCAGCCGCGGGATGAACTCCTGCGGGACGCTGTCGCCCTCGACGATCCCGGTGACGCTGCGCCCGAAGAGCAGCGTGGACATGTCCAAGGAGGCCTCGGTGCCGAGGGCGGCCGCGCCGATCAGACCGCAGGTGCCGCCCTGGTTGAGGCAGTCCACGGCCTGTCGCAGCAACGCGGGCACGGCGGTGGTCTCGATGGTGTAGTCGACCCCGAGGCCGCCGGTGAGTTCCTGGATGGTCGCCACGGTGTCGCCGTCGGCCCCGTCGATGATGTCGGTGGCCCCCAGCTCCCGCGCCAGCTCCAGCCGCTGGGGCTTGATGTCCACCGCGATGATGCGGGAGCAGCCGGCGACGACGGCGGCCATCACCGCGCTGAGCCCGACGGCGCCGGCGCCGAAGACCGCGATCGTGCTTCCCTCCTCGGGCGAGAGGGAGTTCAGCACCCCGCCGGCGCCCGTCTGGATGCCGCAGCCGAGCGGCCCCAGCAGCTCCAGCGGAACCGACGGGTCGACCTTGACAACGTTGCGCTCGGTCGCCAGGGCGTACGTCGCGAAGGAGGACTGCCCGAAGAACATCCCGCTGACCTGGTCGTCCCCGCGGCTCAACGGGCTCGACCCGTCGCCGGGGCGTACCCCGGAGAAGTTGTGGGCGAAGAACTGGTCGCAGTAGGCCGGCCGTCCCGACGTACAGGTCCGGCAGCTTCCGCAGGAGTTGAAGCTGAGCACGACGTGGTCACCCGGGGCGAGGCTGGCCACACCTTCGCCGACGGCCTCCACGACGCCCGAGCCTTCGTGCCCGAGAACGGCGGGCAGCGGGACGGGATACCACTGGTCCCGGACGATCAGGTCGGTGTGGCAGACGCCGGATCCGACGAGCCGGACCCGGACCTCCCCGGCACGAGGCTCCTCGAGGTCCAGCTCGGCCAGGGTGAACGGGGCACCCTTTCCCTCGGTGAGGGCAGCGGTGATGCGCATGTGTCGATCCCTTCGATCAGCGGTAGATGGTCTGTAGCTGCTGGTAGGCGGCGAGGCCCTCGGGGCCGAGCTCGCGGCCGAGGCCGCTGCCCTTGACGCCCCCGAAGGGAGCGGCCGGGTCGGGGATGTACCGGTTGACGCCGATGGTCCCGGTCTGCACGCGGCGAGCGACCTCGGCACCGCGTCCGGGGTCGGAGGTCCAGACCGTGCCCCCGAGCCCGAAGTCGGAGTCGTTGGCGATGCGTACGGCGTCGTCCACCCCGTCATAGGAGATGACGGTCAGAACCGGGCCGAAGATCTCCTCCTGCGCCACGGTGGCGTTGTTGTCGAGACCGGCGAAGACCGTGGGCTGCACGAAGTAGCCGCGGTCGAGGTCGCCCGGCCGGCTGCCGCCAGTGGTGATCCTGCCGCCTTCGCTGCGACCCTTGGCGATGTAGGACTCCACCCGGTCGCGCTGGCGGGCGGTGGCCATCGGCCCGATCTGGGTCTCGGGCGAGGACGCCGCACCGACGGCGAGGCTGCCGGCGAAGGCGGTGAAGGCCTCGACCACCTCGTCGTACCGGTTGCGCGGCGCGAGGACCCGGGTGCCGAGGAAGCAGGTCTGGCCGTTGTTCAGCAGGGTCGAGGCGAACAGGCCCTGCCCGATCTCGGCCAGGTCCAGCTGCGCGTCGTCCAGCACGATCGCGGCCGACTTACCACCGAGCTCGAGCGTGACGGGGCGCAACAGCCGGCCGCACTGCTCGGCGATCGCCCTGCCGGCGGCCGTGGAGCCGGTGAAGGCGACCTTGTCGACGCCGTGATGGGCAACCAGGTACGCCCCGACCTCCCGGCCCGCCGGGACGATGTTGATCACCCCCGCGGGGATGCCCGCGGCCTCCACCGCCTCGGCCAGCAGGTACGCGTCGAGCACGGTCTCGGGGGACGGCTTGATCACCAGCGTGCAGCCTGCCGCCAACGCCGGGGCGAGCTTGAACATCGTCAGGGCCTGCGGGAAGTTCCACGGCACCACGGCCGCGACGACACCGACCGGATGGCGGCGTACCTCGATGTCGCCGCCGAACATGCCGGGCCGCACCTCGGTGAACTCGGACGTCGCGGCGAGCCCGGCGTAGTAGCGCAGCACGGCGCTCGGGTAGCCGACCTCGAGCTGACGGGCGACCGCGACCGGCATGCCGTTCTGGGAGCTGACCCGCTCCACGAACGCGTCCGCCCGAGCGTCCAGCTCCTCGGCAAGACGCTCCATCACCTGGGCCCGGCGCGCCGGCTCCCATCCCGACCACACGCTCGGGTCGTCGAAGGCGCGACGGGCCGCGTCCACCGCCGCGTCCACGTCTGCCTCCTGGGCCTCCGGCACCTGGCCCGCCACCTGCTCGGTGCTCGGGTTCACCGGGTTGATCACCTTGTCGCTGCTCGGGGCGACCCATTCACCGCCGATGAAGAGCGACTCGTACGTCAGGCTCATGTTGGTCTTCCTCTCCGTGGTCCTCGCCTGGTCGGCGTCGGTACGTCCGTTAGCCTTGTGTCTCGCGTCACAGCCGCGTTGACCGCGCGCGCCCCGGTGTTTGACGGTTCGCGCCAACGACGCCCGGAGAGGAGACGAGGCCATGACCGCGATCGCCGCCCCGCGCTGGCGCGAGCAGATGGACGCCACCTTCGGCCTCTCGCTGCCGGCACCGCCGATCGGAGCACGCGGGCTGGTGCGCCACCGGACGCTCGGACACATCGATGCGTTCCGGGTCGCCGGCACCCCGCAGCTGCTCCGGCGTACGCCGCATGCCATCCGGTCCGCCGAGAGCGCACCGTTGAAGGTGTGCGCCGTCCGTGCGGGCGAAGTGGTCCTCCGCCGTGACGACCTGCCGGACCTACGGCTTGGCCCCGGCGACATCGCGCTCTACGACACCGGGAGTCCCTACGAGCTGCGCCTGATGAATCGGTGGAACTGCACCGTCATGACGATCGCCCGCGATGACCTGGCGCTGCCGTCCCGCACGCTGGGCCACGCACTCGAGCACCAGCTCCCCGGCCAGGGACCCGGGGCGGTGCTCACCCAGCTGCTCGAGTCAGCCGTCGACGACGCCTTCGCCCGATCGGACACCGCGATCCTCCTCGGCCACGCCAGCGTCGACCTGCTCACCGGGCTGGCCTACGAGCTGGACGCGCCCACCGCCCCGGACCATGCCCTCCGGATCGCCGTCCTCGGCCACATCCGCGAGCACCTCGGCGACCCCGACCTCGGCGTGACCTCGATCGCCCGCGCCCACCGCATCTCCCCGCGTACGCTGCACCGGCTCTTCGCCGAGGAGGAGTGGACCGTCTCGGAGACGATCCGAAACCTACGCCTCGACGCGGTCCGGTCCGACCTCGTCAACCCGAACCTGGCCGGCCGCAGCATCATGGCCATCGCCGCCGCGCACGGCTTCTTCGACCAGTCTCACCTCACCCGCGCGTTCCGGACCCGGTTCGGCACCACCCCGGCCGCGGCCCGTCGCGAGGCGTGAGGTGACGGTCGCGGAGGCATAGATCACTCCCGCGACAGGAAGAGGACGGGCCCTCGCCAGCGTTATTTGAATGTTGGATCAAATGACGCCCGGACCCTGGCCCGGACAGACGCGAGGAGGAACACATGACGTTTGACAACAAGGTCGCCCTGGTGACCGGCGGTGGCAGCGGGCTCGGGGAGGCGATCGCGAAGGAGCTCGCCGGACTGGGCGCGAAGGTCGTGGTCACCGACATCAACCTCGAGGGTGCCACCAGGGTCGCCGAGGAGATCAAGGCGAAGGGCGGCGAAGCGACCGCTCTGCGGTCCGACACCTCGAAGGTCGAGGACGCGGAGAGCTCGGTGAAGTTCGCCGTCGAGACGTACGGAAAGCTCAACTACGCGGTCAACAACGCCGGGATCGGCGAGCCGCCGGCACCGGTGGGCGAGCTGGTCCCCAGCGACTGGGACCGCGTCATCGGCATCGACCTCTCCGGGGTCGCCTACGGCCTGCGCTACCAGATCCCCGAGTTGCTCAAGACCGGTGCCGCCGAGTCCGCGATCGTGAACATGGCCTCGATCCACGGTGAGGTCGCCGCGCTGGGCAACCCGGCCTACACCGCCGCGAAGCACGGGGTCATCGGGCTCACCAAGAACGCTGCCGCCGAGTACGGCCCGGCCGGACTGCGGATCAACGCCGTCGGCCCCGGCTACATCGAAACCCCTGCCGTCAAGGCCGTCTCCGCGATCGAGGGCGCTCACGAGGCCCTGGTCGCCAAGCACCCCCTGGGCCGCCTCGGCCGGCCCGAGGAGATCGCCACCGTCGTCCGCTTCCTGCTCTCCGAGGACGCCTCGTTCGTCACCGGTGCGTACTGGAAGATCGACGGCGGCTACACCACCGTCTGACGCGAGGACAGCGCACCGGCGAGCGAGTCGAGAGCAGCGGGGACGATGGAGAAATAGGCCCATCGTCCCCGCTGCTCGCGCGTGACGAGCCCGGCCTCGACCAGCAGCTTCATGTGGTGGGAGACCGTCGGCTGGGAGAGTCCGACCGGCTCGGTGAGGTCGCAGACGCAGGCCTCCTGGTCCTCGGCGGCCGCGATGATCGAGAGCAGCTTGACCCGGTTGGGGTCCCCGAGCGCCTTGAACATCCGGGCCAGCACGTCGGCCTGATCGTCGTCGAGAGCGCCACAGGTGAGCGGTGCGCAGCACGCGACGGCGGCGGACGGGAGCACGGCAGGAGCGGTCATGACGAGGAGTCTACCGAATCGTATTGACGAACGTCGATATGACACCTAGGGTCACTGTCATATCGACGTTCTTGAATCTGAGGAGCATCATGACCGACCTTCCCGTTGCCGTCATCGGCGCCGGCCCCCAGGGCCTCGCGGCCGCTGCCCATCTCCTCGAGCGCGGCCTCACCCCGCTCGTGCTCGAGCAAGGGAGCGAGCCGGCGGCAGCCGTCGCCGAATGGGGTCACGTACGCCTCTTCTCGGCGTGGCCCGAGCTCGTCGACAAGGCCGCCGGCCGGCTTCTGGAGCCGACCGGCTGGGCCGCGCCGACGACTGGTTATCCGACCGGGGCGCAGTGGCGCGAGCGCTACCTCGTCCCGCTGGCCGACGAGCTCGGTGACCACGTCCGCTACGAGGCGACGGTCACCGGCGTCTCCCGCAAGGGCCGTGACCGCCTGGTCGACGCCGACCGCGCCGGGCAGCCGTTCGTCCTGCACGTGACCGGCGCGGACGGCACCGAGGAGCGCATCGAGGCGCGGGCCGTCATCGACGCCTCCGGCACCTGGCGCCGGCCCAACCCGGCCGGTGCCGACGGGCTCCCGGCGCTCGGGGAGCGTGCCGCACACGCCGCGGGGGCGCTCGGCTACGCCGTCCCGGACCGCGCCCACCCCGAGGCGTACGCGGGTCGGCACACGGTCGTGATCGGCGCGGGCGACTCCGCGTTCAACGCCGTCAACGAGCTCACCGCCATCGGCAAGGACCACCCGGGAACGAGGATCACGTGGGCCATCCGCCGCGCGGTCTCGGCGAACACCTTCGGTGGGGGCGAGGCCGACGACCTCCCTGAGCGGGGCGCCCTCGGCGTACGCGCGAGGAAGGCGGTCCAGGACGGCTCGGTCGAGCTGGTGACCGGGTTCCGCACCGAGCGGGTCGACGGTGCCGGCGTCATCGCCGAGGACGGCCGCGTGATCGAGGCCGACCAGGTCGTCGTCCTCACCGGCTACCGCCCCGACCTCGGGTTCCTGAGCGAGATGCGCCTCGACCTCGACCCCACGCTGGAGGCGCCGCGCAACATCGCGGTCCAGATCGACCCCAACCTGCACTCCTGCGGATCGGTCAGCGCGACCGGCGCGAAGGACCTCGCCCAGCCCGAGACCGACCTCTACCTCGTCGGGATGAAGTCCTACGGTCGCGCACCGACCTTCCTGGCGATGACCGGCTACGAGCAGGTACGCAGCGTGGTGGCCGAGCTCGCCGGCGACCACGACGCAGCCGCCCGGGTGGAGCTGGAGCTCCCTGACACCGGGGTCTGCGGCGGGGCCGGGGTCATCTCGACAAGCTCGATACATCGCTTCGACGACCCGGAGAGCACCAAGAGCGGCGGCTGCTGCGGGACCCCCGCACCGAGCGAGGAGATCTTCACGATCAGCCGGGCGCCGATCACTCTCTCGTGATCGAGCGAGCGGGTGTCACGCCGAGCTCACCGAGCAGGGCGAGCACCCGCTGCTCGATCTCGTCGCGGATGCCGCGCACGTGCTCGATGTCTCCACCCTTCGGATCGGTGACCTTCCAGTCCTCGTAGCGCTTGCCCGGGTAGAACGGGCAGGCGTCGCCGCAGCCCATGGTGATGACGGCGTCGGCGCTGCGAACGACCTCGTCGGTCCAGGGTTTCGGGAACTCCCCGGAGATGTCGATCCCCAGCTCGGCCATGACCTCGACGGCGACCGGGTTGATCGCCGCTGCCGGCGCCGAGCCTCCCGACCAGCCGACCGCCTGGTCACCGGCGTAGTACTGAAAGAAGCCGAGCGCCATCTGGGATCGGCCGGCGTTCTCGACACAGAGAAACAGCACATTCATCGAAGGCTCTCCTTGCGTGGGGGACGTGGGGTTCAGGAGTCGAAGCGGGTCGCAAGCGCCTTGATGCGGTGCTCGAGCTGGGCATAGGCGGCGTCGAAGGCCTCGGGGCCTTTGTCCACGGGATCGGGGATCGACCAGTGCAGCTCGCCGGGGACCTTCGGCGTCTCGTGGGCACGGTCGCACACGGTGATCACCAGGTCGTCGGGATCGAGCACGTCATCCATCTGACGAGGCTTCACGATCGGAAGGTCGAGGTGGTGGCGGGCAGCGGCGTCGACCGTCCCCCGATTGATGCGGTCGGCCGGATGGGTGCCGGCCGAGGCGGCCGGGATCGCGCTGTTCTGACGCCACAGCGCCGCGGCCAGATGGGACCGCGCCGAGTTGCCCGTGCACACGAACAGGACACGCCTGGGCACCGCCACGGGGGACGCGGTGCCCAGGCTCTCGAGCGCGTCCTGCTCGAGGTGCAGGTACGTGCGTCTCCCGTCGCCCTCGGAATGATGACGGGACACGACGCCTGCGCTCACCAGCGCCTGGACGTGGTGGGCAAACAAGTTCGACGGGACATTGAGCATCCCGGCGAGCTCTGTGGGGGAGGCATCACTTGTCTGGAGGCTGTCGACGATGCGCAGCCGCACCGGATCGCCGAGCGCCGCATGAATCCTGGCCCGACGGTCCAACCCGGCCTGTCTTTCAACCTCCATTGACTCAATGTTGACTGAGTAATCACGCCACGTCAAGAATGCCGGAGTGAACTCATCCCTCCCCCGCCGCCTGCTCGCCGAGCTCCTCGGCACGGCACTGCTCGTCGCCGTGGTCGTCGGATCGGGCATCGCGGCGCAGCAGCTCTCTCCCGGCGAGACCGGCCTGCAGCTCCTGGAGAACTCCTTGGCGACGGTGTTCGGCCTGGCCGCGCTGATCCTGATGTTCGGCCCGGTCTCGGGGGCGCATTTCAACCCGGCGGTCTCGCTCGCCGACTGGTTTCTCGGCCGCCGCGCGGGCACGGGGCTCTCGCTCCCCGAGGTCGGGGCCTACTCGGTGGCGCAGATCCTCGGAGCGATCGGTGGCGCGGCGCTGGCCAACGTCATGTTCGACGTCGACCAGGCGATCTCGACCAAGGAGCGTGCCACCGGCGGCCATCTCGTGGCCGAGATCGTCGCCACGGCCGGCCTGGTGACGCTGATCTTCGCCCTCGTACGCAGCGACCGCGGCGCTCTGGTGGCGCCGGCCGTCGGTGGCTACATCGGCGCCGCCTACTGGTTCACCAGCTCCACCTCGTTCGCCAACCCGGCGGTCACGATCGGCCGGGTCTTCTCCGACACCTTCGCCGGGATCGCGCCCGGCTCGGTCGCGCCGTTCGTCCTCGCGCAGCTCGTCGGAGCCGCTCTCGGCGTACTCCTGATCCTGGCTCTCTACCCCGCTGCTGAGGTCAGACGGCGCTGACCGCGGTGAGCAGGTGCGGCCAGGCGGTCGAGGTCGGGTCGCCCCAGGCGGCATGGTCGGCGCCGTCGACCACGTCCAGACGTACGTCGGGGTGTGCTGCCGCGTAGCGCTCGGAGATCGCGAGCGGGACCACGGTGTCGGCGGCGCCGTGCAGGATCCGCACGGGGACCTGAGGGGCGAGGCCGAGCGGATCGGCGGCGGCGTACGCCTCGGGCGTCTCGGACGGGGTGCCGCCGAGAAACTCCTCGACCGCACCATCACCGAGGCCGTCCTGGCTCATCGCGGCCAGCGCCGCGGCCGGCGCCAACGCCACGACACCGGTGACCAGGGTGCCCGGGCGGGAGGCGGCCCACAGGGCGAGCTGGCCGCCGGAGGAGTGTCCGACGAGGGTGATCCGGCGGGGCGCGTCGTTGTGGATGGTCCACTCCCGGCCGCTGAGCTGGATCGACTCGATCGCGGTCTCGACGTCCTCGAAGGCCTGCCGCCACTGGCCGGGTCCGTGCCGGTACTCGACCGTCGCGGTCAGGTGGCCGGCCTCGGCCAGCGCCCGGCCGGCCGACCAGGTGCGGATCCGGTCGGAGTCGCGCCACATCCCGCCATGGAGCAGCAGGACGAGCGAGTCCGTCGCCTCGGCCGGCTCGAAGAGGTCGGCGACCTGACGAGCGGTGGCGCCGTAGCGCATCGTCGCGTCGGGGTAGGTGTCTGTCAGAGTCATGGGTTCTCCTCGCGGTTGCGGCTCTTTCGGCTGTCGTGGTCGAGCAGAACGCTGACCGCGAGACCGACCACCAGCCCCCAGAAGGCGGAGCCGATGTTGAAGACGGTGATGTCGGCGACGGTCACCAGGAAGGTGACCAGCGCGCCGGTGACGTGGGGACCGCTGAACGCGGTCTGGAAAGCACCCTGGAGCGGCTTGAGCATGGCCAGTCCGGCGAGCGCGGCGACGTAAGCCTCGGGCATCGTGGTGATGACCCGCACCATGCCGGGGGCGAGCAGGCCGAACCCGATCGCGAGTACGCCGCACCAGACCGCCGCGGCATAGTGCCGGCGACGCTCGCCCGAGGCGGTGACCAGCGCGTTGGTCGGTCCGGCCAGGCAGGTGGAGACCCCTCCGAAAGGTGCCGTGACCAGCGACATCACACCGCAGGCACCGGTGACCTGGTTCATCGGCGGCTGATGTCCGACGGCGCGGAGCACCGCCATCCCCTGGCCGTTCTGGACGACGAGCACGGTGACCACCAGCGGGATCACCAGCTCGACGAAGACGGCGGCGGAGAAGTCCGGCGTGGTCCACACCGGTTCGGCCAGCCAGCGACCGGACAGCGCGACCGCGGGCCGATCGCTCACGGCGACAGCGACCGCGCCGACCACCAGCGCGACGAGCACCGCAGGAAGCCAGCGGGCCAGCCTCGGCACCGCGCTGACGAGCACGAAGGCGAGCACCATCGGCCCGGCGATCGCCAGGTCGGAGTCGACGGCACGCACCAGATCGGTGCCGAACCCGAGGAAGACCCCGGCGACCATCGCCATCACGATCGGCATCGGGAGCAGGTGCATCACCTGGTCGACCCTGCGGGTGAACGCGAGCACGATCATCAGGGCACCGGCCATCAGAAACCCGCCGACGACCTCAGGCCAGGACGTACCGGTGGCCATCGCCTGGCCGACCACGACGGTGCCCGGGATCGTGTAGAAGAAGACCAGCGGCTGCCGGGTCCACAGCGCGGCCGCGATGGTGAGCACGCTGTTGAGCACGAACACCGCGCTCACCCAGGACGCGACGACGGCGGCGGAGAGGCCGGCGCTGTGGCCGACGGCCAGGATGATCGCGACCGGGCCGGTGGCCGAGAAGAGGAAGCCGACGAACCCGTTGACGAGCTCATGGCGGCCCAGGTCGCGCCTCAGGCCGGTGGGGGCGTCACGGACGATGGTGCTCACGGTTCCTCCGTCGGCTCGGCCGCCATCGCAGCGAGCTCCGTCCGGCTGCGGACGCCGAGCTTCGCGTAGATGCGGGTCAGGTGGTACTGCACGGTCTTGGGCGAGACGAACAGTTGCGCGGCGACCTCGCGGTTGGACAGCCCCGAGGCGACCATCTCCGCGACGGTCTCCTCCTGCGGGGTCAGATCCACCGGCCCGCGCTGGCCGCGCGGCGCCCGCACTCCCCCGGCGCGCAGCTCGCGCTGGGCGGCGTCGACATAGGTCTGCGCCCCCAGCCCGTCCCACAGGTCGCGGGCGGAGGAGAGCAGCGCCTCGGCGTCGCGCCGCTGCCCGGCACGCCGCAGCGCCTGCCCGTAGGCGAAGGTGACCCGGGCGCGCTCGTAGCGCAGCGGCAGCCCGTCGAGGAGCTCGAGCGCGCGGTCGAAGGTGTCGCGGACGCCGGCGAGGTCGCCGCGAGCGCCGTGCCAGCGGCCGCGGGCGGTGGCCAGCCTGGCCTGCGCGGAGCGGTGCTGCTCCTGGTGGGCGCGGGTCTCGTGCGGGCGGAGGAAGTCGTCGGCCTCGTCCAGCCTGCCCTCCGCGATCAGCGCGGCGGCGTACGTCTCGGCCCACGGCCAGATGGCCGGCTCGGCCAGCGCGCTGCCGGTCGGGGCCTGGGTGAGCGGCTCGAGGATGCGGAGGACGGCGCGGAAGTCGCTGCGGGCCTCGGCGAGGTGGGCGCGGGCGAGCAGCGCGGGCACGCGCATGATCTCGTAGCCCTGCGCCCCGATCTCGGCGGCGCGAGCGGTGCGGGCGGCCTCCTCCCAGCTGCCGCGCAGCAGGTGGGTCTCGGTGGCCGTCCACTCCAGCAGCGGGGTGACCAGGGCGATGCCGGACTCGGCGGCCAGCGCCCGACCGGCCGCGACCGTCTGCAGCGCCGCCTCGCCCTCACCGGTCAGGAACTGCACGCGCGCCAGCCAGGCCAGGGCCCACATCGAGATCCGGGTCGAGCCGCCGAGAACCCGTGGGTCGGTGACCCCCTCCAGGCGGCTGCGGGCCTCGTCGGGCTCGTCGGAGAGTACGCCGAGCCAGCCCCGGCCCATGGTGACCCGCTGGGTCTGGGCGCTGTGCCCGACGCGGCGGGCGGCCAGGGCGTACGCCTCGTGGGCGTCCCCGAACCGGCCAGCCATCGCCAGGCCGAGCCCGCGGATCGCCGCCGCCTCGACGCCCGCCGCGGAGTCCCGGCCGGCCAGCGAGATCGCCCGGTCGGCCCAGGTGACCAGCTCGTCGCCGCGGCACAGCGCCAGCGAGTGCAGTACGTGCCGGGTGGCGATGAGCGCCGCGGTCTCCGGCTCACGGTCGGCGTTGACGATGTCCCAGGCGCGCTTGAGCCGCACCTCGGCCTCGGTGGCGCGGCCGCGCAGGATCGCCAGATATGCGAGCACGGCATCACGCAGCGGCGTCTCGCGCAGGCTCTCGACGACGGGGACCAGCGCCGCGGCGCCCATGCCGTCGCCCGCCGCGACCAGAGCGTCGACGGAGCGGATCAGCCGGTCGTCGCGCCGCACGGGGTCCTCGGTGAGCCGGCTGGAGTCACGGTAGAGAGCCGCGGCCTCCGCCCAGGCACCCTCGTCACCCCGGCGCTGGGCCAGCCGGGCGACCTCCTCGGCGAGCTCGGCGTCGGGCAGCGGGGTGGCGGCGACGAGGTGCCGGGCCCGGCGGACCTCGTCGTCGACGATCGCGGCGGCGCGCTGGTGCGCGTCGGCGGCCCGGCGGGCACCCATCGTGGCCAGCACGGCGACGCCGACCAGTGGCGTACGCCATCGGGGGCGGTGGTCGCGGGTGGTCTCCACGAGCCCGGCCGCGACCAGGGCGTCGACCGCGGAGAGCGGGTCCTCGAGGCCCGCGAGCGCCGCGGCCTGACCCAGCGACGCGTCCTCTCCCAGGATCGCGAAGGCCTCGGCGAGGGCACGACCGTCGGCACCGCAGCCGGCGAGGGCGAGCTGCACCTCGTCGCGTACGTGGACCGGGGCCGGCAGCTGGGTGTCGGGCCGCGCCCAGCGGGTCGGCGGCAGCTCGTCGAGCAGAGCGACCGCGTCGCGCGGGCTGCCCGCCGTGTGGCGGGCGAGGACCTCGGCCATCGACGGGTGCAGGACCCGTCCTCGCAGCGAGGCGAGCTCGCCCACCGCGGCCGCGTCCAGCCCCTCGATGCGTACGGTCTCGGCTGCGATCTCGCCGAGGAACGCGGTGCTGCGGGTCGCCGCGAGCACCACCAGCACCGGTGCGTCGCGGTGCCTGCGCAGCGCGGAGGCGATCGCCTGCAGCGAGAACGTGTCGGCGAGGTCTGCGTCGTCGACCAGGACCAGTCCGGGCTCCTCATCCACCCCCACTGCTCGCGCGACCAGGGCATCGGCCGCGGCGACCGGGTCGGCCGGGGGGATCTCGCCGAGCAGCTGGCGCAGCACCGCCCCCGGTGAGTCCTGCTCCCACGCGCCGGCGCGGGCCTTCAGCGACGGCGTAGCGACCCGGTCGGCCAGGCCGCGCAGCAGCGCGGTCTTCCCCAGCCCCGGGTCTGCGAGGACCAGGACGGCGGCGGAGCCGGACGTGCGGGTGCGGGCCAGCCGCGAGGTGAGCTCGACGAGCTCGTCCTCGCGACCGACACACCCAGCTCTTTCGATGAGCACGGTCACACCCTAGGCCCCCTTCAGGCCGGTACGCCGTCGTCGAGCGTGACGCTCACGACGGTCTCCTGCGGGGACCGCGGCACCGCCACGGTCACGATGGCACCGAGCACCGCGACTCCGGCGAAGATCTGGAAGGCGGTGGTGCCGCCCACCCCGGCGGCGACCAGTGCCCCACCGATGATCGGTCCGACGATCCCGCCCAGCCGGCCGAAGCCGGCGCACCAGGCGACGCCCGCGCCGCGGGCCCGGGTCGGGTAGTAGTTGGCGACGAGCCCGTAGATGAGCACCTGCGTACCGATCGTGCCGACGCCGGCGATCGCGACGGCCGGGAACAGGACGGTGAGCGGCAGCCCGAGGGGCAGCAGCAACAGCATCAGACCGGCAAGCACGAAGGTCGTCGAGACCACCTTCTTGGCCCCGGTGCGGTCGGCGACGTACGAGGCGAGGAGGCCGCCGATGATGGCGCCGCCGTTGAGCACGAGCAGGAAGGTGAGCGCGTACGCCTTGCCGTAGCCGTTGTCCTCCATGATCTTCGGCAGCCAGGTGTTCAGGCCGTAGGTGAGCAGCAGACCGGAGAAGCTCATCAAGCCGAGCACCAGCGTCGGGAACGCGAGCGGGCGGCGCGCCAGGGCGCTGAAGCCGACCGCCTCCCGGGCGGTGTCGGTCGCCGCGACCCGGCCGCGGGAGTCGAGCCACAGCTGCGACTCGGGCAGCTTGGCGATCGCGAAGGGCAGCAGGAGCACCAGCGGAGCCGCGCCGATCGCCATCAGGATCCGCCAGTTGGAGCCGCTCGGATCGATGATGAGCGCCATCACGGAGGCGGTCACGCCGCCGGCGGGGATGCCGCTGTAGACGATCGCGTTGAGCCGGTTCTTCCGCTCCGGCGGCGCGAACTCGGCGACCAGGGCGCCGACGGTCGCCAGGATCGCGCCCAGCCCGATGCCGGTGAGGAAGCGCAGCATGCCGAAGACGGCGATCGACTGCGCGAACGCGGTCGCGGCCATCCCGAGCGAGAACCAGGTGATGCTGGCGAGCACCACCTTCCGGCGGCCGATCCGGTCGCTGACCGCGCCGGCGCTCAGCGCGCCCACGAGCACGCCGACCAGCGCATAGCTGCCCAACGTCCCGGCCTGGCCCGCGGAGAGCTGCCCGATCTGGGATGGGTCGGCCATCAGGGTCGGCAGCACCGTGCCGTAGACCACGAGGTCGTAGCCGTCGAACATCAGGGCCAGCGCGGAGAGCGCGACGACCCAGGCGAGCTGGCGCCCGGTCTTGGCCCGAGTGATTTCATCGGTGTTTTCGGACATGGTGATCTCCATGGGTGACGCGAGCGTGCTCGCGAAGGGAGGAACGGCCCCGAGAGAGGACCTGGTGGCTCAGCCGAGGTCACCGCCGGCGACGGGAAGGACCGTGCCGGTGATGTAGGAGGCTTCCTCGGAGGCGAGGAAGCAGATCGCGGCGGCCTGCTCGTCGAGCGTGCCGTAGCGGTGCATCAGTGAGGTCTCGAGGGTCTGGTCGATATGGGCCTGGAACCAGGCCTTCTCCGAGTCCGTGCGAGGCGTTGGTGTGCCCCGGGAGATCCGGCGCGGCGGAGCCTCCGTACCTCCCGGGGCCGTCGCGGTGACCCGGATCCCCGAACCGGCGTACTCCAGCGCGAGCGAGGCGGTGATCGCGTTGATCCCGCCCTTCGCCGCGGAGTACGGGATCCGGTGGATGCCGCGGGTCGCGGCCGAGGAGACGTTGACGATGACCCCGTGGCCGCGCTCGACCATGCCCGCCAGCGCGGCCCGGCAGGCGTAGAGAGTCGTCATCAGCGACCGGGTGATCTCGGCGTCGATCTGCTCAGACGTGAACTCGGTGAACGGCTTGAAGTTGATCGCGCCGCCGACGTTGTTGATGAGCACGTCGATCCGGCCGTACGCCTCCAGCGCCCGCTCGACCAGCGCAGCCGCGCCCTCGTAGTGCTCGAGGTCGCACTCGACCGCGAAGGCGTTCCCGCCCTGGCCGGTGAGCTCGTCGCTCACCTCGGCGACCAGCGGCGAGCGGTCGGCGAGGACCACCTTGCCGCCCTCGGCGGCCACCCGTCGGGCGACCTGCGCGCCGATGCCCTGGGCCGCGCCGGTGACCACCACGACCTGGCCGGCGAACCGGCCCGGGGTGATGAACCGCGGCCTGGTCGCGGCGGCCGACTCGGCCATCGCGCGCCGCATCGTCTCCTTGGACCGCTCGCTGTGGGCCTTGATCAGCTCGCGGGCGGCCGCCCGGTCGCCGCGCTCAAAGGCCTCGACGATGTCGAGGTGGTCCTGGGTGCACTGCGGGTGGCACCAGGTGGCGTTGCGCAGCACGTCCTCCATCCGGCCCTTGACCCCGAGCGCCTGGTAGGCCGCCAGCAGGTGGCTGTTGCCGGTGAGGGTGAACAGGTAGTCGTGGAACGCGGCGTTCGACTCGGTGTAGCCGTGGGCGTCGAGGAACCGGTCCCCGTCCACGTACGGCAGGGTGGACTCGGCGAGCAGCCGGTAGCCGGCCAGCTTCTGGGAGTCGAGCCGCCCGATGGTGAGGTCGAGCGCCCCCACCTCCAGCGCCGCCCGGGCCTCGAAGATCGCGTCGGAGGCCGAGATGTCCGGGTGCTCCTCGCCGATCGTGTACCCGTCCTCGGTCGTGTCCCCGCCGGTCGAGCCGACTTCTCCGCTGGTCGAGCCGCCGGAGCCGCTAGGCGGAGGCGTGTCGAGACCAACAGAGTCGTCTCGAGCGAACGCCTCCTGGCCGCCGATGCCCCGTGCCTCGGGGGACTCGATCAGGTCCTCGACCGTGTTGGTCTCGACACCGGCCACTTCGTGTCCGGGCTCGACCGACGCGAAAGGCGGCGCGACCAACTGGCCGGCGATCCGGCGTACGACGTCACCGTCGTCGCGAGCCACGGCAGCCGATCCGGCGGGCTCGAGATCGAGGGCCGGGAGCAGCTCCTGGCCGGCGACCGCGCGCGCCTCCGGATGGGTCTCCAGCTCGACGCGTACAGATGACGCTTCGCCCGACGTGGGCGACGTCTCGGCCGACGGGGCCGACGCCTCGGCAGCGGCCGGAACCGCGAGGGCGAACTTCTCGTAGTAGAACCCGGTGGGCTCGAGGCCGGCGCCGGAGACGTGGGTACGCACCGCCTCGACCATCGGCGGCGGGCCGCACAGGTAGATCGCGACGTCGCCCCCGTGCAGGTGGTCGTCGCCGATCAGGCTCGTCACGTAGCCCTTGTTGGCCGCGGTCGAGTCGGGGTCGGAGACGCAGTGGTCCCAGCTGAACCCGGGCAGCCGCGAGACCAGCGCCTCGACCTCGTCGAGCATGACCAGGTCGTCGTCGGTGCTGACGCCGTAGACCAGGCGCCCGCCGCGGTCGCAGCCGTCGACCTCCAGCTGGCGCAGCATCGAGAGCACCGGTGCGAGCCCGGTGCCACCGGCCAGCATCAGCACCGGTCGGCGTGCCTCGCGCAGGAAGAAGGACCCGTTCGGCCCGGTGAAGGTGACCTCGTCACCGACGGCGGCGCGCTCGGTCAGCCAGGTCGACATCGCACCGCCCGGGGTGAGCTTGACCAGGAAGACGAGCCGCTCCTCGTGCGGAGCGTTCGCGAAGGAGTACGAGCGGGTCACCTCGGTGCCGGGGACGGCGATGTTGACGTACTGGCCCGGCAGGAAGGCCAGCTCGCCCCGGTTGGGGATGTCGATGGAGAGCTCGACCGTGGTCGGGCTCAGCCGGTCCAGGCCGACCACGGCGCCGGTGTAGCTCGCGGCGCCGGTCTTGGCGACCTCGGAGGTGGTGGCGATCTGCAGCGCGAGGTCCGAGCGCGGCTTCATCGAGCACGGCAGGGCGTACCCCTCGGCGGCCTCCGCCTCGGAGAGCGCGTCCTCGATGTAGGTGCCGCCGTCATACTCCCCCGACTCGCACAGCGCCTTGCACGTCCCGCAGGCGCCGTCGCGGCAGTCCAGGGGGATGTTGATCCGCTGGCGGTAGGACGCGTCGGCGACGGTCTGGTCCTCACGGACGGTGATGAACCGGGTCACCCCGTCCTCGAAGGAGAGAGCGACCTGATGGGTCGCGACTTCGGTCTCAGTTGCAGTCATCGTGATGCCTCAGACGTGGTAGATGTCGACGACGTGGTGGATGTAGTCGTTCTTCAGCACCACGGTCTTGCGGCGGATCTGCGGCTGCTCGCCGGAGAAGTCGATCGTGTAGAACGACGTGCCGTAGTAGGGGTCGACGGTCTTGTAGCGGAAGTACATGGTGTGCCAGTTGAAGCGCACGTCGACCAGGTCGCCGCGGCGCTCGATCACCTCGACGTTGCTGATGTTGTGCGACGTACGCGGCTCCGGCAGCGAGGTGGCCGAGGACCGCTCCGTACGGATCCGGAAGACGCGGTCCTCCAGACCACCCTTGTTGGGGTAGTAGATGAGCGACATCTCGGTCTGCGGGTCCTCGGTGAGGAGGTCGGCGTCGTCCCAGCAGGGCATCCAGTAGACGACGTCGTCGGCGTAGCACTCGAGCCACTTCTCGAACTCGCGGTCGTCGAGGAAGCGCGCCTCGCGGTAGAGGAACTGCTCGATCGAACTGTGTGTGATGAGCTTGGGGGTGATCAGCTTCGCCCCGGCAGGAGCGGTGTTCTGCGTGAGCGTCATGGTCAGTTGCCCTTCTCGTTCGCGATGGCCGCGCGCATCTGCTCGGTCCACTGCGCGTGCATGACCGGGTAGAGACCCTCGTCCTCGTTCTTCGCGCCGGCCGAGATCACGCCCGGCATCTCCAGCGCCTCGGCGACCTCGTCGGGTCCGGTGTGCCAGTGCTCGGCGCCGCGGCTCATGTCGTTCCACGGCGCGGCGGAGGCCTGGTAGGTCAGGAAGCAGGACCGGAACTCCTCCAGGTCGTCGGGCGTGGCCATACCGGAGGCGTTGAAGAAGTCCTCGTACTGCCGGATCCGCCAGGCGCGGGACTCGGGGCTCTCGCCCTTGGGGGCGATGCAGTAGATGGTGACCTCGGTCTGGTCGACCGAGATCGGCCGGAAGTGCCTGATCTGGGTCGAGAACTGGTCCATCAGGTACACGTTCGGATAGAGCAGCAGATTGCGCGAGCCCTTGACCATGAACTCGCCCTTGGCCTCGCCGAACTTCTCCTTGAGCGTGTCCATCTGGTCCCACAGCGGCCGGTCGGCGGGGTTGGCCGCCCAGGTCCACAGGCACAGGTGGCCGTTCGGGTAGGACCAGTAGCCGCCACCCGCCTTGCCCCAGCTGCCGGCGTCGACGGTCTTGGTGGTGTTCTTCGACTCGCCGGTGTTGCGGCGCGAGGTGGTGGCGGCGTAGTTCCAGTGGGTGGCGGTGACGTGGTAGCCGTCGGCGCCGTTCTCCGCCTGGACCTTCCAGTTGCCGTCGTAGGTGTAGGTCGAGGACCCGCGCAGCACCTCGAGTCCGTCGGGCGACTGGTCGACGAGCATGTCGATCACCTTGACGGTGTCGCCGAGGTGCTCCTCGAGAGGAAGTACGTCCTCGTTGAGCGAGCCGAACAGGAAGCCGCGGTAGCTGTCGAAGCGGGCCACGTGGGTCAGGTTGTGCGACCCCTCGGTGTTGAAGCTCTCCGGGTAGCCCGCGTCGTCGGGGTCCTTGACCTTGAGCAGGGTGCCGTCGTTGCGGAACGTCCAACCGTGGAACGGACAGGTCAGCGTCATCCGGTTGTCGGTCTTGCGCCGGCACAGCATCGCGCCACGGTGGGCGCACGCATTGATCATGCAGTGCAGCTCGCCGTCCTTGTCACGGGTGATCATGACCGGCTGCCGCCCGATGTAGGTGGTGAAGTAGTCGCCGGGGTTGGGCACCTGGCTCTCGTGGGCGAGGTAGATCCAGTTGCCCTCGAAGATGTGCTTCATCTCCAGCTCGAAGACCTCCTCGTCGGTGAAGATCCGGCGGTTGGCGCGGTAGATACCGGCCTCGCGGTCCTCGACCACGGCGTCCGACAGGACGTTCTCGATGTGGCCCAGGCTCTCGGTGAGCGGTGCGGTCATGGTTATGCCTCCAACTGGTGACGGTCACCACACCTTCGCAAGGCGTGGCGACCGTCACACCAGGCGAATGCCCAGTTCCGACCTAGGCATCCATTGATCATTCGAATCAATCAATAGGCGTCAGTTTCGTCCTTGTTGTTTATCTATCGCAGGCCTAGTGTGGCGATCGTCACCACGTTTCCGAGGAGCGCTTTTCATGGAGCTACGCCACCTGCGGTACTTCGCAGCGGTCGCCGAGACCTGCCACTTCGGGCAGGCCGCGGCGCAGCTGCACATCGCCCAGCCGGCGCTCTCCCAGGCGATCCGCCAGCTCGAGTCCGAGCTCGACGTCACCCTCTTCACCCGGACGACGAGGCAGGTCTCCCTCACTCCGGCCGGCGAGTTCCTGCGCACCGAGGCCGCGCGGATCCTGGCCGCCGTCGACGACAGCGTCCGAGGCGTACGCCGCATCGGGGCCGGCCGCCACGGCCTGGTCCGCCTGGGCCTGACCGGCACCGCCTCGTTCTCGCACCTGCCCGGCATCGCCCGGGTGGTCAAGCGCGAGCTGCCCGAGGTGGCGCTCGAGATCCACGCCGACCTGCTCACCCCGGCCCAGTGCGAGCGACTGCAGAGCGGGGCCCTCGACCTCGGCGTACTGCGGCCGCCCGCGACCGGCGAGGGGCTGACCCTGCGCACCCTCGAGGTCGAGCCGCTCGCGCTCGCCATCCCCGTCGACCACCGGCTCGCCGTCGAGCCCGTCGTCGCCCTGGCCGACCTGCGCACCGAGCCGTTCATCGCCTACAGCGCCCGCGACTCGGCGGTCAACGAGGCGGTCCTGCGCAGCTGCCGCGAGGCCGGGTTCGTGCCGCGCCGCGAGCACGAGGCGCCCAGCACCGCGGTCCTGCTGGCGCTGGTCGCCGCGGGCCTCGGCGTGGCGGTCGTCCCGGCCTCGGTCCGGGCCCTCCCGCTGGAGGGCGTGGTCTTCCGCGACCTGCTCGACGCCGGCAGCGTCGAGCTCTCCCTCGCCTACCGCACCGATGACGACAACCCCGTCGTCGACGCCGTCATCGAGATCCTCGAGGCCGCCGACCTGTTCACCGCACCCCGTCTGGAAGTTCCCCGATCATGAAGATCACCAAGATCGAGGCGATCCCGTTCGCCATCCCCTACCGCAAGCCGCTGCGCTTCGCCTCCGGCGAGGTCCACACCGCCCAGCACGTGCTCGTCCGGGTGCACACCGACGACGGTGTCGTGGGTGTCGCCGAGGCGCCGCCGCGGCCGTTCACCTACGGCGAGACCCAGGCCGGGATCATCGCCGTCATCGACCAGCTCTTCGCTCCGCAGCTCGCCGGGCTCACCCTGCTCGAGCGCGAGACGGCCCGCGCCCTGATGGAGCGCACCGTCGGCAACCCGACCGCGAAGGCCGCCGTCGACATGGCGATGTGGGATGCGCTCGGCAAGACTCTGGACCTACGGGTCGTCGACCTGCTCGGTGCCTTCACCGACCGGATGCGGGTCTCCCACATGCTCGGCTTCGACACCCCCGAGGCGATGGTCGCCGAGGCGGAGCGGATGCGGGAGACGTACGGCATCTCGACGTTCAAGGTGAAGGTCGGGCGCTCCCCCATCGAGCTCGACACCGCCGTCGTCCGTGCGCTGCGCGAGCGGTTCGGTGCCGAGATCGAGCTGTACGTCGACGGCAACCGCGGCTGGACCGCGGCCGAGTCCGCCCGCGCGATGAAGCAGATGGCGGACCTGGACCTGCTCTTCGCCGAGGAGCTCAACCCGGCCGACGACGTCCTCGGGCGCCGCTGGCTGGTCAGCCAGGTCGACGTGCCGTTCATCGCCGACGAGTCGGTCCCGACGGCGGCCGATGTGACCCGCGAGGTGCTCGGCGGCTCCGCCACCGCGATCAGCATCAAGACCGCGCGCACCGGCTTCACCGGGTCGCAGCAGGTGCTCCATCTCGCCGAGGGCCTCGGGCTGGAGGTCGTGATGGGCAACCAGATCGACGGCCAGCTCGGCAGCGCCTGCTCGATCGCCTTCGGCGCGGCTCACCGGCTCACCTCCCGCCGCGCCGGTGAGCTCTCCAACTTCCTCGACATGGCCGATGACCTGCTCACCGAGCCGCTCGAGATCCGCGACGGCGAGCTCGCCGTACGTCCTGGTGCCGGCCTCGGGGTCGAGATCGATCCGGAGAAGCTCGATCGCTACCGCACCGACAACTGAACACCTGACCCCACCGCAACACGAGAGGACACACCCATGACCACCGACCAGACCCTCGAGTCCACCGAGGCAGCTTCCGCGGCCGCCTCCGGCGCCTCCGCCACCGAGCGGTTCGCTGCCGACAAGTCGCCCTTCGAGGCCGTCAAGGACACCCCGCCCGAGCGCGTCGACGCGCTCGCCAAGCGCGTGCTCGGCGCGATCTACGACACGATCCGCGAGGAGAAGGTCAGCTACGACGAGTACAACGCGCTCAAGGCGTGGCTGATCCAGGTCGGCAAGGACGGCGAGTGGCCGCTCTTCCTCGACGTCTGGGTCGAGCACGAGATCGAGAAGGTCGCCACCGAGCACCGCGAGGGCAACAAGGGCACCATCGAGGGCCCCTACTACGTCCCCGCGGCCCCGGAGCAGGGCGCGAACGGCACCATCCCGATGCGCGACGGCGAGTCCGGCACCCCGCTGACCTGGACCGGCACGATCACCTCCACCGACGGCACCCCGCTCGACGGCGCCAAGGTCGAGCTGTGGCACGCCGACGCCGACGGCTTCTACTCGCAGTTCGCCCCCGGCATCCCGGAGTGGAACCTGCGCGGCAGCTTCACCGTCGGGTCCGACGGCGCCTTCGAGATCCACACGATCCAGCCGGCTCCCTACCAGATCCCGACCGACGGCTCCTGCGGCAAGCTCATCGCCGCCGCCGGCTGGCACGCCTGGCGTCCGGCGCACCTGCACGTCAAGGTGTCGGCCCCGGGTCACGAGCTGCTCACCGCCCAGCTCTACTTCCCCGGTGACGAGCACAACGACGACGACATCGCCTCGGCCGTCAAGCCCGAGCTCGTGCTCGCGCCCGTCGCCGGCGACGACGGCTCGGTGAGCGTCGACTACGGCTTCGTGCTCGACCCGGTTCGCGGCTGATGCTCTACCACGTACGCATGGACGTCCGGATCCCGCACGACCTGGATCCGGACGTCCGCGACGACACGATCGCCCGCGAGAAGGCCTACGCCCAGGAGCTCCAGCGCGCCGGGAAGTGGCCGCACCTGTGGCGGATCGCCGGGGAGTACGCCAACTTCTCGGTCTTCGACGTCGAGTCCCACGACGAGCTCCACCAGATCCTCTCCGGGCTACCGCTGTTCCCCTACATGGACGTCCAGGTCACCCCGTTGGCCAAGCACCCGTCCAAGGTGGACTAGAGCCGTTCGAGTATCCGGTCGGCTTCGCCCCGCAGCGGGGCGAAGCCGTGCTCGGCGGCCAGCTGACGGCCCCGGTGGGCGTGGACCCGGGCGGCGTCGTCGTCCCCCTCGGCGTGGAGCGTCCTCGCCAACCCGATCCGGGCACGGGTCTCGGTGAACGAGGCCACGTGCGCGTGGCTGAGCCGGACCGCGTACTCATAGGTCTCGGCGGCGTCGCGGTGGCTCCCGGTCGCGTAGAGGGCGGCGGCATAGCTGCACGCCGTCGAAGCCACGAAACGTACGTCACCATGGGCTCGCGCGGTCAGGTGAGCCCGGTCGGCGAGCTCGAGCGCGGCGGTGTGGTCGCCCCGGACGAGGGCGAGCAGGCTGAGCTCCTCGAGCACGTTGGCCTCGGCGAACGGGCTCCGGTTGTGCGTCGCCTGCGCCAGCGCCGACTCCAGCCGTGAGCCCGCCGAGTCGAGCATGCCCAGGGCGCGCTCGGCCGCCGCCAGGGTGGCGAGCTCGAGAGGGGTCGGCGTGCCCTGAGCCTCGCTCAGCTCGACCGCCTTGAGCTGGTTGGCGCGCGCCTCCTCGAAGCGGCCCTGCTCGGTGCAGGTGATGCCGAGAGCCTGGTGCGCCCAGGAACGCAGCCCCTCGGTGCCCTTCTCCTCGCCGAGGATCTCGAGCGCCCGCACGTAGGAGGCCTCGGCCTCGCGCCCGGAGTCGGCGACGCGGTAGCGGTGGCCCTCGACGATGGCCGCGAAGGCCCTCCCCTGCGTCCAGTCGCTCGAGTCGAGGAGACGTCGAGCACTGTCCGCCTCCGCCCAGGACTCGTCCATCCGACCGAGGACCTCGAGGACGTCGGAGCGCAGCGTACGCAGGAACGCCTCGGCACGGACCTCGTCCTCGTGCATCGCGGCCTCGGCACCGACCGTGACGAGGTCGAGGTAGGTGGTCACGTCCAGGCGGGTTCGGTAGTGGATCCGGGACTGGTCGACGAGCTTCCAGGCGTAGTGGCGCCGGTGCGGGTCGGGTCCGGCCTGTCCCACGAACGCGATCAGCAGCTGCGCCTCGCGGTCGAGCCAGGTGCGGGCCTCGTCGGCCGACTCGAAACGGATCTGCGGCGAAGGCTCGATCTCCAGGGCTCGCAGGCGGCCCGGATAGATGGTGTCGGCGGCGCTGACCGTGGTGTCGAGCAGCCAGTCGGCGAGGCGCCCCTGAGCCTGCGGCCGCTCGTCGTCGGCGGCGGCCAGATCGCCGGCATGGAGCCGGAGCAGGTCGTGGTAGTGGTAGCGGCCGACACCGTCGTCGGCTCTGTCGTCGGGACTGACCGTCTGCAGCATGTTGGCGTCGACCAGGTCCTCGAGCAGCTGGAGGGTCGAGTCCGGGTCGCGGTCGAGGACGGCGCACGCCGGGGCGGGGTCGAAGTCGTAGGCCGAGATCAGCGAGCACAGCCGGAAGGCGCGCTGCGCCTCGGTCGGCATCGCGGCATAGGAGATCTCGAGGCTGGCCGCGACGCTCACCTCGCCGACGGCCAGCTCGGCGAGGCGGTGCGAGCTAGCGGTGAGTCGGTCGGCGTAGGTCTCGATCGACCATTCCGGGCGGCTCAGCAACCGGGCCGCGGCGATCCTGAGCGCGAGCGGGAGGCGGCCGCAGGCCAACGCCAGCGACTCGCTCGCCCGAGGTGCGGCGGCGACGCGCTCCTGGCCGACGATCGCGCCGATGAGGTCGACGGAGGCGTCGGTGCCGAGCTCGCCGAGGTGGATCTGTCGCGAGAGGTCGATCATGCCCGCGAGGGCCGGCAGCCGGTGGCGGCTGGTGATGATCGTCCGGGTGGCCCCGATACCGGGCAGCAACGGGATGACCTGGCCGGGGTTGTCGACGCTGTCCAGCACGATCAGCATCCGCCGGTCGGAGAGCTCGCTGCGGAACAGCGCCGCGGCGTCGGCGTCGTCGGTCGGGATCTGCTGGCCGGAGAGGCCGAGCGAGCGCAGGAACCGCCTCAGCACCGAGCCGGGTTCCACGGCCTCGCCCGAGACGCCGTGGAGGTCGGCGTAGAGCTGGCCGCCGGGGAAGTCGCCGCTCAGCCGGGCCGCCGCGCTCAGCGCCAGCGCACTCTTGCCGGAGCCCGCCGGACCGGTGACCAGCACCGCCGCACCGCCCCCGTCGCCGTCGCGCTCGCCGAGCCCAGCCTCCAGGGTCGCCAGCTCGGCATCGCGTCCGATCAGCACCCGCGCCGCCGGCATCTCGCGAGGTACGTTCCGCCGGCGCGCGCCCTCGACCAGCGTCGGTCGTCTGGCGTGCCAGCGTCCTTCCAGCGTGCCTTGGTGCACGTCCTCGAGCACCGGACTCGGGTCCAGCCCGAGCTCCTCGGCCAGAGCCTTCCGAGCGGTGTCGTAGGCCGCGAGCGCCTCGGCCTGGCGCCCGGCCGTCGCCAGCGCCTTCACGTACGCCGCCCACAGCGGCTCGTCCAGCGGCCGCAGCCGGGCGAGCTCGCCCACGACCGGGAGTGCCTCGATGACCTGGCCCTCCTCCGCGGCCCGGCTCGCCCAGCTGAGCACGACCGCGACGTACTCGTCCTCGACCGCGCCCGAGAGCCACGGCGCCTGCTCGAACCCCTCGGGACGCCCACGCCACAGGCGCACGGCCTCGGTCAGCGCGTCCAGGTCGTCGCTCTCGACCAGCTCCCGGAACCGGACCAGGTCGAGCTCGTCGGCGGAGGCTTCCAGGCGCAGGGTGCTGCCTTCCTGGGTGACCGCGATCGGCGCGACGAGGGCACGCAGGCGCCGGAGCAGCTGGGCCATCCGCCGGCCCGCGGCCTCGGAGGTCAGCTCCGGCCACAGCAGGTCGAGCAGCTCGTCGCGAGCGACCCTCTCCCCCGGCTCCAGAGCCAGCCGCCTCAGCAGCAGCCCGACCTGGTCGGGCACGTCGAGCTGCGCCCCGTCACGGACGACGACGGTCGGGCCGAGGACGGCGATGCTCGCCTCGGCGCTCTCGGCCGCCTCGCGACCCGGCGTGGGGTCCTCGGCGAACCGGGCCGTCTCCTCCTCGGTGAGGTCCAGCGCGTCGGCGAGCGCACGCAGCGAGGACGTCCGCGGACGCCTCGTCCGCCCCTGCTCGAGATCCCGGATCGAGGCGACGCTGAGACCCGAGGCGCGGGCCAGCGCACCCTGGGTCAGCGAGCGCGCCTCGCGCATCTGCCGGAGCCAGGGACCGAACGAGCCTTCACGGCGCACCCTGGCCTCCGTCGAGGCCCCGAGCCTGGTGAGTCACCACGAAATCCTATCGAGTCGGCCCTCATCCGGCCTGCGCACTCCTCGGACCGGCAAAGATGTCGACCCGAGGTGATGAGCGGTCGATGACGGACTATACGGCGCTCGCCGCGCGCGACGCCTGGTCTGGTCGGCTCGGCCCGAAATAGTGCGGAAACCTCGGCGTTCTACTGTGGTGGTGCCCGAGTTCAACGGACAGCAAGGCCTCCTGGCCGGGAAAGCGGACACCTCCGGGCACGACCACCCGTCTGCTTCGAGCAAGGAGAACATCCGTGAGCGCCTTCCACGTCCCCGCCTTCCACGTCCCCGCCGTCGACATCGCTGCGTACGTCCGCGGCGGAACGCCCCAGGAGAAGGCGGCCGTCGCGGCCGCCATCGACACCGCCTGCCGTGAGGTCGGCTTCATCCAGATCCTCGGCCACGACGTCGCTCCGTCGGCAGCCGAAGGCCTGGCCGCGGCCATGGACGACCTCTTCGCCCTGCCGCTCGTGGAGAAGACCCGGTGGCGCCGTCCGGCCGCCGAGAACCGCGGCTACACCCCGCCGAAGTCGGAGACGCTCGCGCTCAGCGCCGGCGTGCAGTCCGAGACCCGGATGAAGGACTTCTTCGAGGCCTTCAACGTCGGCTCGTCGGTCTCCGACCACCCCGACGCCGACCTGGTCGCCGCGCACTACGCAGAGAACACCTGGCCCGCCCTGGACGGGTTCCGCGGGCGTGTCGACGCCTGGCGCACCGAGGCCGCCCGGGTCGCACGCACCATGGTCACGATCTTCGAGGACGCGCTCGACCTGGAACGCGGCACGATCGCGAGCCTCGCGGCCCACCCGATCGAGGTCCTGCGGATGAACAACTACGCCCTCCCCGAAGGCACCCGGGTCGAGCTCGACGAGGACATGATCGGGATGGGCGAGCACACCGACTACGGCATCGTCACGATCCTGTGGGCCGACCGGGTCAAGGGCCTCCAGGTCCTGCACGGTGGCGAGTGGCACGACGTCAGCCCGGCCGAGGGCGCGCTCCTGATCAACCTCGGCGACCTCACGACCCGGCTGACGAACGAGCAGTGGCTCTCGACGCTGCACCGGGTCAAGCCGCCGATCGTCGACGGCACCATCCAGCGACGCCGGTCGGCCGCGTACTTCTTCGACGGTGATGCCGCGGCGGAGATCGGCCCGCTGCCGGGGTTCGTCGACGACGAGCACCCCCGCCTCTACCGCGACGTCACCGTCGACGAGCACATCGCCGCCAAGCTCGCGGGCTCCCGCGCCGGCGTCGTCAACGCTGCCGCCGGCCGGGAGGCAGCCCGCGTGCTCAGCGCGGGTCGCTGACCATCGGTTCCTCGGTGTGCCGGCGGGCGATCGCGGCGGGCCACCAGATCTTGTCGCCGACCAGGGCGAAGACCGCCGGCACGACCACGGTGCGGACGAGGAAGGTGTCCAGCAGGATTCCCAGACCCACGATCAGGCCCACCTGGGTCAGCGTGATCAGGGGCAGCACGCCCAGCACCGCGAACACCGAGGCCAGCACGATGCCGGCGCTGGTGATGACACCACCGGTCAGCCCGACCGCCATGACGATCGCATCGACCGTGTCGTGCTCGGCGGTCTCCTCCCTCGCGCGGAGGACGAGGAACACCGTGTAGTCGACGCCGAGCGCCACCAGGAACAGGAAGGCGTAGATCGGTGTGCTGACGTCGAGCGCGGGGAACCCGAAGACATGAGTGCTCACCCAGGCGCCCAGGCCGAGGGCCGAGAAGGTGGCGATCACGCTGATGGTGACGAGCACCAGCGGGGTCACGATCGACCGCAGCACCGCGAAGAGCACCAGCAGCACCACCAGCAGGATCAGCGGCACGACGACCTTGAGGTCACGCTCGGCACCGTTGCGGCTGTCCAGGTCCTTGGCCACGCTGCCGCCGACCAGAGCGCCGGTCCCGGCCAGCTCGCTGCGCATCGTCTCGATCGTCTCGATGCTCTCCGGGGTCGCAGGTGCGTCCTCCAGCGTCGCGGTGATCTTCACCAGGTCGCCGCTCTCGCTCGACGGGCGCGCGCTGTCGACCCCGTCCAGCTGGTTGACCTGCGCGAGAACCGCGTCGGCCTTGTCGGCTCCGACCACGATCGTCACCGGATCGGAGGCACCCGGCGGGAAGTGCTTCGAGAGGGTGTCCAGACCGTCGACGGACTCGGCTTCGACACGGAACTGGTCGGTCTGCGAGAGCCCGACCTTCACGCCCAGGAGTCCGGAGGCGAGTACGCCGAGGATCACCGCGGCCACGGCGAGCACTGCCGCCGGGCGGCTCACCACGGTGCGGGCGATCCGGAACCAGACACCGTCGCGGGACTTCTCGTCCTCGCCGTCGCGCGGCACGAACGGCCAGAAGAGGCCGCGCCCGAACAGCGACAGCGCTGCGGGCAGGGCGAAGAGCGCGAAGAGGAGGGCCACCAGCAGACCGATCGCAGCCGAGACCCCCAGGGACCGGGTGTTGGGAGCGACGCTGAAGACCAGCGCCAGCAGCGCGAGCACGACCGTGAGGTTGCTGGCCACGATCGCCTCGCCGGAACCGCGCACCGCGGCGGCCAGGGCATCGCGGTGGTGCGCGTGCCGCCGGAGCTCCTCGCGGTAGCGCGAGACCAGCAGGAGCGCGTAGTTCGTGCCGGCACCGAAGACCAGCACGCTGGTGATCCCCGACGTCGAGCCGTCGAGCCCGTTGCCGGCCCAGTCCGCGACGATCTGGGTCACCACCGAGGCGGTGCGGTCGGCGACCGCGACCACGATCAGGGGCACGAGCCACAGCACCGGCGAGCGGTACGTCAGGATCAGCAGGATCGCGACGACCGCGGCGGTGACGAGAAGCAGCCGCACGTCGGCGCCTTCGAACGCCGAGGAGATGTCCGCGGCGAAGGCGGCACCTCCGGTGAGCTGGACGGTGAGGCCGTCGGGCCGGTCCTCGTCGACCGTGTCCCGCAGCTCTGCGACGAGCTCGGTGAGATCGAGTCCGGTCACGTCGGCATCGACGTCGATCGCGACGATCAGGGCGTCGCCGTCCGTCGCCGGGATCGGCGGCGAGACCTCGCCCCCGGTGATCTCGGCCCAGCGCTTCGACGCCTCGGCGACCCACGCCCGGTCCTCCGCGGTCAGACCGCCCGTACGCTCGACCACCGCGACGGCGGGCAGCACGTCCCCGCCCGGAAAGCTCTGCTGGAGCTCGGCGACCCGGGCCGACTCGGCATCCGCCGGCAGCGGGTCAGGCGCCGAGCTGGCCGAGCTCAGGGACGATCCGACGAACATCACCGCACCCGCCAGGAGAGCCGTGATCACCAGGACCAGCCATGCCGTGGCCTTCCTCGTGGTGAGTCGGGCAAGAGCTGCTAGCGCGGAGCGCATGGTCGGGCCTTTCGAGTTGTTTCGAGTTGTGGCGGGAATGCGTCGGGTGACATCGGGACTAAGGCCTGTCCAGGCCGGCGGCGGCCGCCGCCCAGCTCCACAGCGCCTCGGCCTCTCCGCGACCCGGGCGGGTCGCCGACCGATAGCTCGTGGGACGTTGGCGGCGGTCGTGCCAGAAGGTGCCGGACGGCGGGGCGGGCTCGGTGGCCGCGAGCCACACCGCCGTGTCCGCGCCCTCCTCGGCCGGGCGCAGCAGCGGTCGGCTCAACGTACGGAAGGCGGGGAGCGATCGGGCGAGGCCCGGTGTGTCCGCCCAGCCGGGGTGCATGACGAAGGTGGAGATCCGGTCAGGCGACCACCGCCGGTCCAGGATCGGTGCCAGCTCCACCTGCATGCGCTTGGACCTCGCATAGGCCACGGCGCCCTGGTAGGTGCCCTGCTCGAACTCGGGGTCGTCGACGGGAAGCGGCTGGGTGTACATCCCGCCCGAGGCGACGAAGACCTGCCTGGCGCCGTGCTCCGAGCGGCGCAGGGCGGGCAGCAGCTGCTCGGTCAGCCGGATCGGCCCGAGCACATGGGTGGCGACGGACAGCTCGTGCCCCTCGACCGACTCGGTCCGCTCGGGCGGCATGACCCCCGCGTTGTGCACGAGCACGTCGAGAGCGGTGCGGCCGTCGTCGCGCGCGCAGAAGTCTTCGGCGAACGCGTCGATCATGGCCGGATCGGAGACGTCGCAGCGCTCGGTCCGGAGCTCGGCGGTCCGCCCCTCGACGCGCAGCACCCGCTCGATCCGGGCGACCGCGGGGGCGGCGCGTTCGGGTGAGCGTACGAGGATGTGAACCCGTGCACCGAGGCGGGCCAGGCCCAGCACGGTGGCCTCGCCGAGACCGCTCCCGCCGCCGGTGACCACGGCGGTCCGCCCTGCCAGGGCTCCGGGACGTGGGTCGTTCTCGGCCCAACGACGGCGACGGATCGCGTAGCCGAGGCGGGAGTAGCCCAGCAGGACCGTGCGGTCGAGCACGCGGTCGAGACCCTGGTCAGGCGCTGTCCGGCTCATGCGCGCACGCTCCCGAGGACATGTCGCAGCGCCTGCTCGGCCTCGACGAACCGGAAGCGGTGCTCGAGCCCGAGCAGCCGTTGCGGGACCACCCGCTGGTTGGCGAAGGCCACCTCCTGCGCTCCTTCACCGCCCAGGAGCAGGCGGGGGCCGAACGAAGGTGTCGGCAGGATCGCCGGGCGGTGCAGTGCTCGCCCCAGGGCAGCGGCGTAGGCACGCTGCCGCAGCGGGGTGGGCGCGACGGCGTTCACCGGACCAGAGAGGCCGGGATCCACCAGAGCGCGGTGGTAGATGTCGACGAGGTCGTCGATCGCGATCCATGACTGCCACTGCTCCCCCGACCCCATCGGGCCGCCGAGGCCGGTGGCGAACAGGGGCCGCTGCAGGCGTAGTGCCCCGCCTCGCGGGCTCTGCACGATCCCGGTGCGCACCAGGACGACCCGCATGTCCGCGTCGACCGCGGCCAGAGCCGCCTCCTCCCAGTCGCGGACGACGTGGGCGAGGAAGTCGTCCCCGGTCGTGGAGTCCTCGGTGAGGACCTCCTCGCCGCGGTCGGCGCCGTAGATCCCGATCGCGGAAGCGCAGACGAAGACGCCCACGCCGGCCTCCGCAGCGGCCCGGGCGAGCAGACGGGTCGGCCCGATGCGGGAGCCGCGGATCAGCTCCTTGTGCCTGTCGGTGAAGCGGCCGGCGATGCTGTGCCCGGCCAGGTGGACGACGGCGTCCACCCCGGCCAGCGAGGCCGGGTCGGGGTGGTCGGGGTCCCAGGCGCGCTCGTCGGGCGCGCTCGGGCGGTGGCGCACCAGGCGGACGACGGTGTGTCCGCCGGTGGTGAGGAAGGCCGAGACCGCGCTGCCCACCAGGCCGGATGCGCCGGTGACCGCCACGGTGAGCCGAGGTGTGCCGGCCGCCGAGCGGTGAGCCGCCAGGTCGTCGGCGAGCTGACGCTGCCGGTAGGCGAACATCGGCTCGAGCAGTCTCCTCGGCAGTGTCGTCGTGACCCTGTCGATCACGGCGGTGCCGTCACCGGCGCTCTCGAAGTCGTGTCGGTGGTGCCACGACACCGGCACCAGGAACGGGCGCGAGACCAGGCGGTCGGCGAAGCTGTGCTCGGCGACGTACTCCTCGGGCAGGTGCTGGGCCACCCATCGCCGGCCGGCCGGGAAGGCGAGCACCGCGGTGCCGCCGGCGAGGTCCTGGGCCTCCTCGGCGATCCGGACGGGCTGCCACGGGGGCACCAGCCGCTGGAACGCGCCGGGTCGGCCGTGCCAGTCGAAGACGACGTCGGCCGCGTCCGGCACCGTGTGCCGGAACTCGTGGGTCGTCGTACGCAACAAAGTCATAAGGTCGAGTCCTTCAGCTCTGTCAGCCGGGCCAGCGCCTCACGCCGCTCCTCGGCATGGTCGACGACGCGTTCAGGGTAGCCCTCGGCAAACCCCTCGGGGTGGCGCCACGGCTCGTGGGCCGCCGTGCCCGGAAGGTGACGAAGCTCGGGTACCCAGCGTCGGACGTAGTCACCCTGCGGGTCGAACCGAAGCCCCTGGGTGACCGGGTTGAAGACTCGGAAGTAGGGCGCGGCGTCGGTCCCGGTCCCCGCCGCCCACTGCCAGCCGTGGGAGTTGGAGGCCAGGTCGCCGTCGAGGAGATGGTCGAGGAAGTGTCGCGCGCCGGCCGGCCACCAGATGTGCAGATCCTTGACCAGGAAGCTCGCCACGACCATCCGCACCCGGTTGTGCATCCAGCCCTCGGCGAGCAGCTGGCGCATGCCGGCGTCGACGAACGGGAAGCCGGTCGTGCCCGACTTCCACGTCTCCAACAGCTCGGGGGCATCGTCGTACTGCATGCCTCGCAGGCTGTCCCGCAGGTCACGCCAGGCCGACCCGGGGTCGTGCCAGAGCACGTCGGCGTAGAACTCGCGCCAGGCCAGCTCGGCGACGAAGCGCTCGACATCCTCCGCGGAGGCACCGCTGCCGTGCTGCCCCAGATCGGCGAGCAGCGTACGCGGGTGGATCTCGCCGAACTTCAGGGCAGTCGAGAGGCGGCTCGTCCGGTCGAGGTCGGGCCGGTCGCGGGCCGTCGCATAGCCGGCCAGTTCCTCGGCGCAGAAGTCCTCCCACCGGTGGAGCGCCGCACGCTCGCCGGCCTCCTGGTCGAGATGGTCGGGATCGTCGGGATGGTCCGGCAGCGGGTCCGAATCGAGCTTGGTCATCCACTCGACCCGAGCCTCGACGGCCGGCGCCCTCCACCCGTGCTCCCGCCAGGCCCGCAGGAACGGCGTGAAGACGCGGTAGGGCGCCCCGGTCGCGTTCCGGACCCTGCCCGGGGTCACGGCGTAGGGGCTGCCGGTGCCGACCAGGCCGATGCCGGCGTCCGCCAGCCGTTGCTCCACGGCCTCGTCGCGCCGCCGGCCGTAGGGGGTCGTCTCGGTCGAGATGTGCACCCGGCTCGCTCCGGCCTCGGCGGCGACCTGGGCCACCACCTCGGCCGGGTCGCCCTCACGGATCACCAGCGCACCGCCGGTCTCCTCGCGCAGTGCTGCGAGCGAGGCCAGCAGCCGCCCCCACCTCCGCCCGGAGCCGGCCAGGCGCGGGTCGAGCACGAACAGCGGCACCACGTGCCCGTCGGCGGCCGCGGCCTGCAGGGCGGGATGGTCCCCCAGCCGCAGGTCCCGCCGGAACCACATCACCGACGTCGTCATGAGTGGTCCCGTCCGCCTGCCTCCAGGCGGATCTGGGCGACGTCGATGGCCTCGGCCCGGAAGCCCGCCTCGCAGTAGGCCAGGTAGTACTCCCAGGTGCGGCGGAACTCCTCGTCGAACTCCTCGGACCGGATCGCCGGCCACGCGGCCAGGAAGGCCGAGCGCCAGCGACGGAGCGTCTCGGCGTAGTCGGCGCCGAACCTGTCGGTGCGCGTCACGGTCAGGCCGACCCGGCCGGCCTGCTCGGAGATCGCGGTGGTCGACGGGATCAGTCCGCCCGGGAAGATGTGCTTCTGGATCCACCCGTAGGAGTTCCGGGTCGCCAGGTAGCGCTGGTGCGGCATGAGGATCGCCTGCAGCGCGATGGCGCCGCCGGGGCGGACCAGGCGGGACAGGGCCGCGAAGTAGTCGGGCCAGTAGCGCTCGCCGACCGCCTCGATCATCTCGATGCTGACCACGGCGTCGAAGGTGCCGGTGGCGTGTCGGTAGTCCTGCACCACCACCTCGACCCTGTCGGTGTAACCAGCGTCCTCGATCCGCTGCCTGGCCAGCGCCGCCTGCTCGACAGACAGCGTGATGGTGGTGACCCGGGCGCCGCGACGCGCCGCCTCGATCGCGAGGGTCCCCCACCCCGTACCGATCTCCAGCACGTCGTCACCGGCGCCGACGCCCGCCAGGTCGAGGGCGGCGTTGACCTTGCGCAGCTGCGCTTCCTGCAGGTCCTGGTCGGCGACCGGACGGGTGCGGTCGAAGAGGGCCGAGCTGTAGCTGAGGCTGGGGTCGAGGAACGCGGCGAACATGTCGTTGCCCAGGTCGTAGTGGGCCGAGATGTTCTCCCGGGTGTGCTCCACGGCGCCGCGCTGGTCGGCGGGGATCGGCAGGTCGACGAGGCGGCGAAGCCGCAGCATCCAGCCGGGAAGCAGCCCGGAGAGGCGTTCGGCGTACGGCGCCAGCGCGTCCGCGAGGTCGGTGCCCTCGGCCGCATGCCAGTCTCCGGCCGTGTAGGCCTCACCGATGCCGATCTTCGGGTTCTCCGCGAGCCGTCGGTAGAGCGACTCCGGGCGCTGCACGACGATGCCCGGCCGCCCCTCCGTACGCGACCCGCCCCGCTGGTCGAGCAGGCCGCCGTCCGGGAGCACGACGTCGACCGGGATCCGCCGGGTCACCAGACGCAGAACCTGCTTGGCGACACCGGCTCGTACGCCCGCGGTGGCCGCGGGCTCCCTCTGTACCGGCAGCTCGAGCGACACCGGCTCTGCACTCATGATGTGACTTCCTTCGGTGGGGCGGGACGAGGGACGACGGGCAACCTGCGCAGCCACAGCCGGATCCCGTGGAACCGGATGAGCGCGCTGACCCGATGGGGCATCAGCAGGTGGGTGAGGCTGACCCGCAGCAGCGCACGACGCGTCGCGGGCTCCGGGGTCCCACGGGTGGTCGCGGTGAGCACGCGTGCGCCGTCGCGGTCGAGCCCGACGGTCACGGAGACCTGTCCCGGGTCGACCTGTAGCCGGATGTCATAGGTCCCGGCCACGTCGTTGAACGGCGAGACGTAGAAGGCCTTGTCGGTGCTGGCGTGCCCGCGTCGATCGATGTCGAGCAGGTAGGCGTGGCGGCCGCCGTAGGTGTTGTGGACCTCGAAGACGACCGCGCGCAGCACACCGTCGTCCGACTGCACCCAGAAGACGGTGAGGGGGTCGAAGACATGGCCCAGAACGCGGGCGTTCGCCAGCATCAGCACCCGGTCGGTCGGCGCGAGGTCGACGCCGTGACCGGCGAGGAACGCGCCGAGATCACCCCGTACGCCCTGTCCCGACGCACCCCCGTCGAGATGGTCCTCGGCCCGGAACCCGGCCAGTGGACGCAGCCAGAGCGGGAGCCGAGGCAGGTCGTCGACGTCGATGAGCCACTGGTAGCTGCGGTGGCGGAACGCGTGCCGCACCGGCACCTGCCTGGCGTGGCTGACCTGGCCGACGACCAGCGCGGGCACCTCGGGAAAGACCGGTGACGGGATCACCACGTCACCCCGAACGCCTCCGCCGCCTCGACCCCGGAGCGACAGCCGTCCTCGTGGAAGCCCCAACCGAGGTGGGCACCGGCGAAGGCCAGGCGAGGTCCGCCGGCCGTACGCAGCCGGGCCGCTGCCGCGACCGCCTCGGTGGTGAAGACCGGGTGCTCGTAGCTCATCCGTGCGGTGACCTTGGCCGGGTCGACGTGCTCGGTGGCGTTGAGCGTCACCACGTGCTCATCGTGGTCCTCGAGACCCTGGAGCCGGTTCATCCGGTAGCTGACGACCACCTTGTCGGCGCCACCGCCGCACGAGGCGAGGCGATAGTTCCAGGACGCCCGGGCACGGGGCGAGGCCGGCAGCAGGGCGGCGTCGCGGTGCAACCAGGTCTCGTTCCGCGAGTAGCCGATCGCGGCCAGGTCGGCCTTCTCCTCGGGGGTGGCGTCGGCCAAGAGCCTCAGGGCCTGGTCGGCGTGGGTCGCCACCACCACGCGGTCGAAGCGCCTGGACCCGGCCTCCGTGCGAACCTCGACCGCGTCGGCGTGCCGCACCACGGCGGTCACCGGCTCGCCGACACGGACCTCGCCCACCCGCTCGGCGATCTTGTCCACATAGGCACGGGAGCCGCCCACGACCGTGCGCCAGGTGGGCGACCCGGTGACCTGGAGCATCCCGTGGTGGTCGAGGAAGGCGAACAGGTGCCGCGCCGGATAGGCGGCAGCGTCCTCGTCACCGCACGACCAGACGCAGGAGACGAGCGGCACCGCGAAGTGCTGGACGAAGTAGTCGCTGAACCCGCCCTCGTCGAGGAACTCCCCCCAGGTCAGATCACTGTCGGTCTCGAGGAGGCGGCGGGCGCGGCGGTGGAACCGCGGCACCTGCGCCAGCATGCGTACGAAGCGCGGGTCGCCGATGCGACGGGGGTCGGCCAAGATGCCGCCCAGGCCCTTGCCGCCGGCGTAGGACAGGCCGCAGTCCTCGCAGACGATGCTCATGCTCATCTCGGTCGGCCGGGTCTCGACACCGAGCTCCCCGAACAGGCGGATCAGGTTCGGATAGGTGCGCTCGTTCATCACGATGAAGCCGCTGTCCACGCGGAGAACGGCATCGGACGCGGTCGAGACGTCGTGGGTGTGCGCATGGCCACCGAGCCGCTGATCGGCCTCGAAGAGCGTGACGTCGTGGGTGCGGCCGAGAACGTAGGCCGCGGTCAGTCCTGACACCCCGCCGCCGATCACGGCGACGGTCGGCCGCTGGGGGTGGGCCGCTCGGCTCATGGGGCTTCCTCTTCACGTAGGTCCTGGCTTGCAACTGCCATCGAATGTACAATCCTTGTTCAAGGTTTGTCAAAGGTTTGAATAGGAGCACGATGATGAAGATCGATCGCACTGTGGAGACCTCCGCGCCGGCGTCCGACGTTTTCGATTTCTTGGCCGATTTCACGAACACCGAGCACTGGGACCCGGGCACGGTGCGCACCGATCTCGTCTCCGGGGACGGCGGAGTCGGGACCACGTACGCGAACACCTCTCGCTTCCTCGGGCGCAACACCGATCTCACCTACGTGGTGGAGGTCTACGAACCCGGCACACGCGTCGTGCTACGCGGCGAGAACAAGACGGTCGTGGCACATGACACGATGACCTTCGTCCCGACAGCCGCGGGCGGCACATCTGTGCGTTACGTGGCCGAGTTCGAACTGAAAGGCATGGCCAGGATGGTCGCCCCACTGCTGACCCCCGCGTTCGCCCGGCTGGGTGACTCCGCGTCCGAGCAGATGCGCACGACCCTGGACCGACTGGGTCGGTAGCCGAGCCGATGTACACCATCAAGCACGCGGCACAGCGGGTCGGCATCACCACCGCGACGCTTCGTGCCTGGGAGCGTCGGTACGGAGTCATCGCCCCAGACAGGTCGGAGAGCGGCTACCGCCTCTACAGCGAGCACGACGTCGCCGTGCTGTGCTCGATGAAGCATCTGGTGGACCAGGGCTGGGCGGTCGGCCTCGCCGCGACCGAGGCGATCCGGCTCGACCGCGCGCAGCCCGCCGACGACACGAGCGCGGGTGCGTGGGCGCCCGGGAGCCGCAGCCACCCCTCCCCCGATCTCTCCGGGAGAATGACCACCGCTGCGGCGGCACTCGACACCACCGACCTGGCGACGACCCTGGACCAGGTGTTCGCTCTCAGCAGCTTCGAGGCGGCGATGACCGAGCTCGTCTTTCCCGCGCTGGTGAGGCTCGGCGACGCGTGGGCGGACGGCGAGGTCAGCGTCGCCGGGGAGCACCTGGCCTCGAACGCGGTGATGCGGCGCCTCGCCATCGCCTACGAGGCAGCGGCCGCCTATGGCCGCGGACCGCGTATCGCCCTCGGAATGGCATCGGGCAGCCGGCACGAGATCGGCCTCCTCGCCTTCGCCGTCGCCGCCCGCCGGCACGGCATGGACACCGACTACCTGGGGGCCGACCTGCCGATCGAGGACTGGCTCGGTGTCGTCGACGATCCCGCTCTCGCCGCCGTGGTGGTGGCGATCCCCACCACCGCCGACGTCCCCGCCGCCACCGCGGTGATCACCGCCTTAGGTGAGCACCGCCCCGATCTCATCGTGGCTGTCGGCGGAGGACAGCAGAGCCAAGCGCCCGAACCCGCCGCCCGCCTGGGTCACGACATCGTGACCGGCGCGAGGACCCTCGCGGCCCTGATCTCCGCGAGGACCTCTCCCTAGTCGGGCAGCGTCGCGCGAAGCACGCGCACGGTGTTACCGCCCATGATCGCGGCCACCTCGGTCTCGTCATAGCCTCGGTCGACGAGCTCCTGGGTGATGGTGGCGAGATCGCTGGTGTCCCAGCCGACGGTGGTGGACCCGTCGTAGTCGCTGCCGAGGGCTGCCGTCTCGATGCCACCGACCTCGACGACATGGTCGATGGCGTCGACGACGGCCTCGACGGTCAGGTCGCAGACCGCGGCGTCCCAGTATCCGACGCCGACGACGCCGCCGGTCGCGGCGACCCCGCGTACCTCCTCGTCGGTCAGGTTGCGGTTGACGTCGCAGGTCGCCTGTACGCCGCCGTGGCTGAGCACGACCGGCTTGGTCGCCATCGCGAGCATCTCGGCGACCGCGGCGTGGCTGGCATGCGCGATGTCGATGATGATGCCGCGACGCTCCATCTCGGCGAACACCTGGCGCCCGAGGTCGGTGAGGCCGCCCTTCTCGACACCGTGCATGGAGCCGGCCACCTCGTTGTCGAAGAAGTGCGTGAACCCCGCCATCCGCATGCCGGCGTCGTAGAGCGTGTCCAGGTTGTCGAAGTCACCCTCGAGGTTCTGGAGACCCTCGACCGAGAAGAGCGCACCGGTGACCTGCTTCCCGGCCTCACGGTCGGCGATCAGGGCATCGAGGTCGGCACGGGTGCGGATCAGCCGCAGCTTGCCCTCGGAGTCCGCTGCCGCCTTGTCGAGCTTCTGGGCGTGGTAGAGCGAGCGGTCGAGCAGCGACGTCCAGGTGCGGGGCGGCTGGAGCTGGGCGAAGGTCAGCAGCGTGATGTTGTCGGTGTCGCCGGTGTTGCTGTCGTAGTTCTGCCCCTTGGGCGACTTCGACACCGACGAGAACACCTGCAGCGCGACGTTGCCGTCCTCCATCCGGTGCAGGTCCATGTGACCGCGGTCCGAGTGCTCGAGAAGGTCGCGGTCCCACATCAGGGTGTCACTGTGCATGTCGATGACCTGCAGCGAGTCGTGCAACCTTCGCGTCTCGGGAGTCACCTCCGGCAGGCTGGCCGGACGGATCTTGTTCTGGCCGTTCTCCACGATCCCGGGCGCCAGCGTGAAGAAGCCGCCGCCACCGATCACGAGAATGGTGAGTACGGCCAGGAGCAGGCGCTTCGTCCAGCGTCGGGTCATGTTTCTCGGGGTCCTCTCGGGCAGGCTCGGAACGGCCGAGCTCACGGCGGGGACGAGTATCGCGGCGGGTGCGTCGGCGGCCGGCGAATTGGACCGAATCGCTCGTCCGGCAGGGCCATCGGACAGGATGTGACCATGGCGACACTGGATGAGGACGACTTTTCGCTCATCCACGCGCTCCAGATCAGACCGCGCGCGTCCTGGACCGACCTCGCAGCCGCGCTCGGCACCTCCCCGGCGACCCTGAGCCGCCGCTGGGACAGGCTGCGCGCCGACGGCAGCGCCTGGGTCATGGGCCACCCGAGGGTCCGGGGGCACGACGGAGCGAGCCTTGCCATCGCCGAGATCTCGTGCGTCGGCGGACGGGCCGGCACCCTCGCCCAGGAGCTGGCCGCGTGGCCGATGATCATCACCATCGAGGAGGCCGCCCGCGACTTCGGCCTGATCGTCACGGCCGTCGGTCTCGGCCCCGGCGACATGCCCAAGCTGCTCCTCGACGACCTGTCCGCCCTCCCCGGCGTTCTCGGCGTACGCGCCCACCACGTCGCCCGGCTCCACGTCGACGCGAGCAGCTGGCGGGTCGGCGGGCTCGATCCCGAGCGCGCCCGTGCCGTGGCCCGGATCCCGGACCACACCGGCGCCACGTCCACCCCGGTCAACCCGTGGGCCGAGCCGTACGCAGCCCTCACCCAGGCACTGATCCGCAACGGCCGCAGCAGCGCGGCCGACATCGCCCGCCAGACCGGCCGGCCGCTGTCGACGACCCGCCGCCAGCTCGGCCACCTGCTCGCCTCCGACGCCCTCACCTTCCGCTGCGAGGTCGCCCAGGGCCTGACCCCGCTGCCCATCGTCGTGCAGACCTGGTGCCGGGTGCCGGTCGGCTCTGTCGCCGAGTGCGTCGCCCGCCTCCGGGCCACCCCCGGCGTACGCCAGGTCGTCGGCCTACCCGGGCCGACGAACCTGCTGATCAGCACCTGGACCCGCTCGGTCGAGAGCGCGATGCTCCTCCACGAGCACCTCCAGCGCGACCTCGCGCCCCTCGAGGTGGTCGAGTCCGCGATCATCCTGCGCCAGATCAAGCGCCTCGGCTGGAGGCTCGACGATCTCGGCCGCTCCACCGGGACGCTGGTCCCCTACCCGCCGAGCACCGACCGCACGTCACACGACGAGGAGCCGTCTCGTCTCCAGGGGTGAACCCACAGACCAGGAGAGAGACATGCACATCGCCCTTTGGATCACCGCCGGACTGCTGGCCCTCGTCGCCCTGACCGGTGGCATCACCAAGACCTTCGTACCGTTGGACAAGCTGTCCCAGCACGACGCCGCCGCCTGGACCCGCGGCGCCAGCCCGGCCTTCGTCCGGACCCTCGGAGTGCTCGAGATCCTGGCCGCCATCGGGCTCGTCCTTCCCGCCGTGCTCGACATCGCGCCCGTCATGGTGCCCGTCACCGCCGCCTGCGGGGTCGCGCTCATGATCGGCGCGATGATCACCCACGGCCGCCTCGGCCAGGCCAAGCTGGTGATGGTCAACGTCGCCTACCTCGCCCTGGCCGTCTTCATCGTCGTCGGCCGCTTCGGCACCACTCCCTTCACCGCCTGACTGTCTCGTCGACTCGGCGCATCTGTCTCGTCGTGGGGTGTCGACTCGACGCATCTGTCTCGTCGTGGGGTGTCGACTCGACGCATCTGTCCCGTCGAGGGGTGTCGACTCGACGCATCTGTCCCGTCGAGGGGTGCCGACTCGACGCATCTGTCCCGTCGAGGGGTGCCGACTCGACGCATCTGTCCCGCCCACGGGTGCTGACTCGACGCACCTGTCCGCCGACGCGTGCCGACTCGGCGCATCTGTCTTCTCGACGAGACCGCCTCCGCCGCTGGTCGAGCCGCGAGCGCCAGCGAGCGTGTCGAGACCAACACGGTCGCTTCCGGGTCTGATTCCGGAGGTGCGTGTCGAGGCCTTCTGTTCGTGGACAGTGGTTGGGGGCCGGTTTTCTTGGGACCGTGGGCCGCCGCCCCGTTCTCGATCTGGGCCGGCGTCAAGGATGCCCTTTGCCGAGTCGGCGCATCTGTCTCCTCGACGAGACGGCCTCCGCCGCTGGTCGAGCCGCGAGCGCCAGCGAGCGTGTCGAGACCAACACGGTCGCTTCCGGGTCTGGTCGTGGTGTTTTCGACTTGTTGAGTTCGTTCTGGCGGTTGTCGGGGACTGTTTCTTCGGGGGACCGGGGGCCGCCGACCCTTGCTTGGAGGGTGTTCTCGATCCGGACCGGCGTCAAGGACGGGCCTTCGGCCCGCCGGCTTCGCCGGCCGCCTTCGGCGGTCCTGGACTCCGGACCAGATCGAGAAAAGATTTGGCTGGCTATCGGGGCGGCGGCCC